>JACZKP010000207.1 GCA_014860005.1 Verrucomicrobiota bacterium
GCCGGAACAGCCACCGCCGAGGATTACCACATCAGGCAAACTGGTCGAATGAGCCTCTGTAGTGCAGACCTTTTTGATCGCTGGATTGGATGCCAACCACTTGCGTCATCATTCCACCCTGAATAGCGGAAGTCGGGCTAAGGCTGCGGACAACCGGTTTCGTTTCCATTCAACTGACCGTGGTTTTTGCCGGGCAAATTTGGGATGACTTCCTTAGTACGTCCTGTATGAATTGTGCGCAAATTCCATTCGCGTGACGCGCGTCCGACATAACCAGCGCCATCCAGATTACGGATCGGAACGAGCGTGATCCAGGTTCACGCCACAATTCCATCCACCACCTTCCCAAACACATCCGTCAACCGGAAGTCACGGCCCTGGTAGCGGTAGGTAAGTCGTTTGTGGTCAATGCCGCAGAGCCGCAGCATCGTGGCGTGCAAATCGTGGACGTGCATTTGCTGGGCGTCGTCAATGTAGCGGTAGCCCAACTCGTCCGTGCTGCCCCAGGTGATTCCCGGCTTGATGCCGCCGCCGGCCAGCCAGACCGAGAACGCCAGGATGTGATGGTCGCGACCTGAGCCCTGACCCATCGGCGTGCGACCGAATTCGCCGCCCCATAAAATCAGCGTGTCGTCCAGCAGGCCGCGTTGCTTCAAGTCCTTCACCAGCGCGGCGCTCGATTGGTCCACGTCTTCGGCACCCCATTTCATGCCGTTGACGATGTCGCCGTGGTGGTCCCACGCGCGGTGATAAAGTTGGATGAAGCGCACGCCGCGTTCGGCGAGCCGGCGCGCGAGCAGGCAATTCGACGCGAAGCTGCCGTCGCCCGGGTTTTTCACACCGTACATTTCCAGCATCTCCTTCGACTCAGTCTTGAAGTCGGTGAGTTCCGGCACGGAGGTTTGCATCTTGAACGCCAGTTCAAGCTGGCTGATGCGCGTCTGGATTTCCGGGTCGAGTTGTTCTTCGGCGAGAATGCCGTTCATGCGCTTGATTTCTTCGACGACCTGCCGTTGCGTGCTCTGGCAAACGCCCTCCGGATTGCCGATGTAATGCACCAGGTCGCCCTTGGACTGAAACGACACGCCCTGAAATTTGCTCGGCAGAAATCCGCTGGACCATTGCCGCGCGGAGACGGGTTGCAGGCCGGTGCGACCGGCGGAATTCAGGACCACGAACCCGGGCAGGTTGTCGGTTTCCGCGCCCAATCCGTAGAGCAACCACGAACCCATGCTGGGCCGGCCCTTGATAATGGAGCCGGTGTTCATGAACGCGTGCGCGGGGTCGTGGTTGATCTGCTCCGTGTGCATTGAGCGCACGATGCAGAGGTCGTCCGCAATGCTGCCGAGGTGCGGGAAGAGCGTGGAAATCTCCGGGCCGGACTCACCCCACTTTTTGAATTCGCAGAACGGCCCGCGCGCCTTCAGTTCCGTGTTCTGCAACTGCGCGAGTTGCTGGCCTTTGGTGAACGATTCGGGAAACGGCTGGCCGTCAATTTCCTTGAGCTTCGGCTTGTAGTCGAACGTCTCCAAATGCGACGGCCCGCCCGCCATGCAGAGGTGGATGATGCGTTTCGCTTTGATGGGAAAATGCGGCGGCTGGATGAGGCCCCGCCAGCGTTCGTCCGCACGGGCCGTGCCGCCGAGGATTGCCGGATTCAGCAACGACGCCAGCGCCATCCCGCCGAGGCCGTAGGCCGCGCGGCCCAGGAACGTCCGGCGGTTGATGCCGCGTTGGAACGCGTCCGGGTCAAATGATAAAGCTCTCATGGTTCAAAACACCAAAAACCAAACATCAAACACCAAATAAACACCAAAATTCAAACACCAAGCATCAAATAAAAGCCAACTTTCAAACTTCAAGAATCATGCGGTTCATTTTCGGCACATGGTTGCGAGGATGCGGATCAGCTCCGGTTGCTTCGCGATAGAGCCGCGGGCTTCTTCAGCCAGGGACGGCTCGGACGCGGCGATCATGCGCAGGAAAAACCGCGTCTCCTTGGCTTCTTTGAGACAGCGTTTCGCGGTATAACGGAAATCCTTCTTCGAGACACAGTCGTTCGCTTCGCAGAAATTCGCGCCCACGCTGGTGCCGCTGCCAACAATCTGGTTGATCAGCCGGTCGTTGCCCGGCCCGCGGGGAATTCGCTTTGAGAAACGGATGATGCTTTCGCCAAACACCGCCGTGCGCTCCTCAAAATCAAAAGGATGTCGGGCTTGAGTCTCCGTCATTGGTTCATCGCGGAGAATCCAGGAACTGTCCCCGTTGTCATGCGAATACGAGACTCCCGCCGACCGCTTCTTGGAGCTTGGAAGTTCTTTGGTGTTTGGTGTTTGGTTTTTGATGTTTGGTGTTTCCCATCAGTACCTCGTAATCGTCTCGTGCAAATTCAGGATCACGCGGCACACCTGTGTCCATGCCGCCAGTTCGGCCGCGTCGGTGTTTTGCGATGCGGGCGCGAGGCCCACCTTCGCGAGTTTCGCGGGTTCATCAGCCTCCGTCCGATAATGTTCGCGCTGTCGGTTGAGAAAACTCAGCAGCGAACTCTTTTCCCTGACCTTGGCGGGCCGGGCCAGTGCGCGCTGGAAAACCAACTCGATTCGTTCTTCGTCGGAATTGCATTTCTTCGCCAGCACGCGTTCGGCGAAAACGCGCGCCGCTTCCACGAACGAGGGATCGTTCAACAACGTGAGCATCTGTTGCGGTGTGTTCGAGACGACGCGATTGGCCGTACACTCCTCGCGCGATGGCGCGTCGAAATTCGCCAGCATCGGTTGCAGGAACGTGCGCTGCCAGTGGGCATAGACGCCGCGCCGATATTGGCGCTCGTCCGTGTTCGCGTGGTAATCGCGATCGGGGAATTGCAGTTGCGCGTAATAGCCGGGCGGCTGATATGGTTGCGCGCTGGGGCCTCCAAGCTCCGGGTTGAGCAACCCGGCGATGAACAGGGCGTTGTCGCGCACAAACTCCGCTTCGAGCCGGCGCGGATTCTGCGCCGCCAGCAGGCGGTTGTTCGGGTCGCGGTCCTTCAACGCAAGCCGTTGATTCGCGCTTTGCCGGTACGTGGCGGACGTGACCATCAATTTCACGATGTGTTTCACGTCCCAGCCGCGCTCCATGAATTCCACCGCCAGCCAGTCGAGCAATTCGGGATGCGACGGCGCTTCGCCCTGGGCGCCGAGATCGTCCAGCACCGGCGACAGACCCTGACCAAAGAACTCCTTCCATAGCCGGTTCACCATGGTGCGCGCGGTGAGCGGGTTGTCGCGTGAAACCAGCCAGCGGGCGAGGTCCAAACGTGTCAGGTGGCGACCATCCGCGCCAGGCGCTGGCGGCAGGAAATGCGGCGTGGCCGGCTCGACGATCTCGCCGCTGTCATCCTGCCAGTTGCCGCGCGGCAGCACGCGCGTCGTCAGGGGTTCGCGCACTTCGGTGATCATCGTCCAGGCGCGGCCTCCGCGACATTCGCGAAGATCGGTCCACAAGCTTTGCACCTTGGCGAACGCGGCTTCGTCCCAGGCTGTGCTGAACAGATAAGTCGCGTTCAGCAGGTCGCGGTCGGCCTTTGAGCGGAGGCGCGCGGATTGCGCCAGCGCGCTGCGCAAGGGTTCTCCGATCCCGGATCGCAGCGGATCACCGCTCGCGAAGGGAGTAACGGAGACGCGCACGCTCGCCACGGGCGCACTGCCGAGGTTGATGATCAGTGAATCGCCCTCGGAAATTCTGACAGGTTTCGCCAGCAGCCAGACGGCGGTCAGCAAATCGTGATCGGGCGAAAGCTGCCAGCGATCTTTCACGCCGATGATGGGCAGCGTCATCGAATAACGCTCCTGCTTGTGATCGGCTTCCGCGTGGTAAAACGCGAGTTTCGTTTCCTTGTCGCCAGACTTCGGTTTCAGCGTGGCGCTGGGGCTGATGGCAGCGGAGCGTCGCCGCTTCTGGCCGTCGCGCTGGGTGTCTTCCAGCGGAACAATCTCCAGCCGCACGGCGGCCAGCCAACCGTCCGTCAACGGCAATGTTAATCGCGTGCTGTCCCGGACCAAACCGCTGAACGCCACGGCAGCGTCCGCCTGCACGGTGAAATTCGTGATCGCAACGGCGTTGGTGTCTTTCATTTTAACGGCAACTTCCGGCATGGGCATCATCCAGCCGGTGGGCCATTTCTTGAGAAAATTCAAGCCGGCCTGCCGCCACGTTCTGAACGCTTCACGTTGCGTGGGATCGGTGCGCAGGCTCGCTGCCGCGGCGGTTTCAATCTCGGCGATCTGCTGGCGCAGCCGATCCATGCGGCGCAGCAGATACGGACTTTCCACTTCGATCTCTGGCGGAAACGGATGATCGTTGCTCCAGCCTTTGAGATCGGGATTCGGCGTGTAATTGTAGTCGTTGTAAACGCCCCATTGCTTCACGTCGGCGAAGAACGCCTCCATTGCGTAGAAATCCTTCGCGGTGAAGGGATCGTATTTGTGGTCGTGACACTCGGCGCAACCCATCGTGGAGCCGAGCCAGGCGGTGGAAACGGCGCGCACGCGGTCGGCCTGATACTTGGCGATGTACTCCTTGGGCTGCGCGCCGCCCTCGCGCGTCATCATGTTCAGACGATTGAAACCGGTGGCGATGATCTGTTCTTCCGTTGGGTTGGGCAGCAGGTCGCCCGCGATTTGCTCCACAGTGAACTGGTCGAAGGGCTGGTTGCGGTTGAACGCGTTGATCACGCAATCGCGATACGGAAAAATGTTCTGATTCTGGTCGCCGTGATAACCCACGGTGTCCGCGTAGCGCACCACGTCCAGCCACGGCACCGCCATGCGTTCGCCAAAGTGCGGCGAGGCGAGCAGCCGGTCCACCTGACGCTCGTAGGATTGGGGGCTTTGGTCCTGGAGAAAGTCAGCGACGGCTTCAGGCGTCGGCGGCAGGCCGGTCAAATCGAGACTCAAACGGCGCAGCAACGTGCGTTGGTCGGCCTCGGGTGAGGGTTTGATATTTTGCGGCTCAAGTTCCGCGAGGATGAACGCGTCAATCGGGTTTCGGACTGCGGATTTCCGATCTCGGATTTCCGGCGCGAGTGGCCGTTCGGGTTTGATGTACGCCCAGTGCGGCTGATAATCCGCGCCCGCAGCAATCCAGCGTTGCAGCAGTTCCTTTTGCGCGTCGGTCAGTTTCTTGCGCGAGTCCGGCGGCGGCATCAAATCGTCCGCGTCCGCGGTGAAGATACGGGCGATGAGTTCGCTCTCATCGGGCTGGCCGGGAACAATTGCGCCGCGCGCGATCGCGGTCTCGCGATCATCCAGCCGCAACCGCGCCTTGCGCGTGTTCTGGTCCGGCCCGTGACAGACGAAACAGTTTTCCGAAAGGATGGGCCGGATGTCGCGATTGAATTGAATGGTTGGCGACGAAGCGGAAGCGGCGAAGGCAAAAGCGCAACCGACGCCCAACCCGAGTTGGGCCTGCGTGAGTCTGATGATGCGTCCGGGTGTCATACACGACGACGCACGCCGATTTCATCCCTCATGCTCCCCGATCTGAAAACAAAACGCTTCGCCCAGATCCTTCAACGTGCTGATTGCAGGATGATTCACCAGGTTGTGGCGGCAGGCAAGCCCGCTTTCGTGTGCCTTGGTTTTGGGGGCGCACGCGCCCAGGGCGCGTGCGCTCCCCATTGCAAAAAGTGAGATGCGCGCTTCCCCGAATAGCCCAAAAGAACAGCCCAAAAGAACAGGCTTGTCACCCTTGCGGAACGGGCGTAAACGACAAGCATGTGAGTTGGCAATGACCTACAGGTCCCGGCCAAGCAATACTGTTCAGTCCATACCATGAAGCCTTGTGCCAGATTCTACATCGCCGCGTTTGGTGTAGCTGTGGCTCTGTCGCTGGCCAGTTGCGGCCCCGCCTTGGACGAACGGAATTTATTTCTATGGTTTCTGCATCCAGGGAAGCCACCACGTGACATCCCCGCTATTCGCAACGCCTGACCCTTCATGGTTATTCCCACGATTATCGTAGTTTTCTGGGGCTTATGGTTGAGCTCTGGGTGGGTTGGAATGTGGGTTCTCTGTGTGCCTTTTCCCCGGAAACACGGACGCCGCTGGGTTCTCCTGGTTGCCAGCTTGATGGCCATCGCCCTCGCCGGTGGGGCGGCGTGCATCGCTGTGTTGCACGAGGAGTTTCGCCCTCTGGGCTATTTGGGTGTGATCACGTTTATTCCACTGGTAGTGAGTATAGCTGCGCTGATTCGTTGGCGGTTGCTTAAAGAATGAACTCCCTTTGGCCGAGCCCCTGCTTGTTCAGCCGGCAAACTAAGTCCCGATTCAGAAGCCCCAATGGGAGAATTCCGCAAGGTTTTGGGGATTATCAGTCCCGGTATGTCAAGCCCGCTGCCCCTTTTGCCCCACTGGGTTGAAGGCGCAAAGCGGCAGAGGGCTGCCGCAGTCCACGACGCAGGCGCGAGGTGCGATGACAAGAAGAGTATTGAAACTGCTCTGATTCATTGCCGCCGGTGAGATTGGGCTTCTTGCCCGAAGGCTGGCCTGGCGTGAGGAACTCGCTCCGCAAAAAACCGGGAGAACAGGCTTGCCACCCCTGCGGAACGAGCGTAAACGAAACGCAGGTGCCGGGCTTGCCAGTTGACCAATGGCCAGCCAATCTCGGCGAATCATCACTGTTGGTGGTAATCATGAGCGCGAGGTCACACGAGAACTTGAAGGCGATTCGCTTTGCAGGCGAGTTGCTGCCGAATTGGGCGCAGTTGCTCGACTTCGCCGCCAGACTTTGTCCCGTCTCGGAGGAGATCCGCCATTGGTTTTCCAGACTCACGACTTGTGCGGGAGTTGATGACGCACGGACGGTGATTGACTATTGCAGCCAGCTCCGCGCGAGCATTCAGGAGCATCGGGAATCTATAGCAGCCGAACTCCAGCGGAGTCGCGGAGATGCCCAGCCGTCACAGATTGTCGGAGCGTGGATGTATGCATTGGACATGATGCTTCAGGAGGCACATTCCAGCGAGACTTGCTCCTGGACCGTTGAAGGAGCAGAAGACGTTGTCATTGACGACGCGGATGGTGGAGACATTACACTGAGGCGTGTATGACCAGAGTTGCGAAGACACGATAACCATGTGGACTTACTCCGTGGGGTAAAAGCGGCAGAGGGCTGCCGCACTTCACGACGCGGGTGCGCGGTGCGACGCCCACAGGAGTATGGAAACCCTCTGTCCCTTTGTTGCCGGTGAGTCATTGTCAGCCCGCAGCCGCCCGGCTAACCTTCTTTCACAATCTCATGTCAAAAGTGAATCATCCTGCTGTGTCTCCTGACTTTGCGCCGGCTGCGGTCGGCGCAAAGCACACCAATCATTGGTACGAAGTCAGCAACGCGGACGACGTGGATTCCCCGGCGTTGCTGGTTTATCCCGAGCGCGCGGAGGAAAACATCCGGCGCATGATCGCGCTGGTGGGGGACGTGTCCCGGCTGCGTCCGCACATGAAGACGCACAAATTGCCGGAATTGATCCGGCTGCAACTCGCGCACGGCATCACGAAGTTCAAATGCGCCACGATTGCCGAGGCGGAAATGACGGCGGCCTGCGGCGCGGCGGAAGTGTTGCTTGCGCACCAGCCCATCGGACCGAAGGTCTGGCGTTTCGTCCAACTGGTGCAGAAGTTTCCGCAAACCCGCTTCTCCACCATTGCCGACAACGCAGCCGTGATTCATTCACTTTCCGCATCGTGCCGCCTGGCGGGCGTGTCGGTGGGAGTGCTATTGGATATTGATTGTGGCATGCACCGCACGGGAATCGAACCTGGACCGCGAGCCGTGGAGCTTTACCGTTTACTTTGCACCCTGCCGGGCCTCAAGTCCGGCGAACTCCACGCCTACGATGGACACATCCGCGAGAGTGATCCGGCCAAACGCGCGGAGTTGTGCGCGGCGGCGCTCGCGCCGGTGCATGCTTTGCGGCGGGAATTGTTGCAGGCGGGCCTGCCGGTGCCGCGCCTGGTGGCGGGCGGCACGCCGACGTTTCCAATGCACGCGCGGCAGCCGGACGTGGAGTGCAGTCCCGGCACTTGTGTATTCTGGGATGCCGGTTATGACGCAGCCTGCGCGGACATGGATTTTCTACACGCGGCACTGGTGCTGACGCGGGTGGTGAGCAAGCCGGGCGGAAACCGTCTGTGTCTTGATCTCGGCCACAAAGCCATTGCCTCGGAGAATCCGCATCCGCGCGTGGTTTTTCTGAATCTGCCGGAAGCGAAGGCCGTTTCACACAGCGAGGAGCATCTGGTGGTGGAAACGGAAAGGGCGGGAGAATTTGAATTGGGCGCGTGTCTCTACGGCGTGCCGTGGCACGTTTGCCCGACGGTCGCATTGCACCCGGAGGCGGTGGTCGTGCGTGATGGCCGGGCGCAGGAACGGTGGGAGGTGGTGGCACGCAAACGCAGGTTGACGATTTAGGGCCTGCTTCCCCGCTGATTATCGTTGATGCAATCGCACAGTTTTTGTTTCATACGGGTAGAGTAGAAGCGGAGTGGAAACCTCTTGTGCATCTGGTTATGGCGCACGTTGACCAAGGGTACCCTACGCAAATGGTGAGCCTGATGATCCGCAAACCACATCTGTTAATTCTCCTGGTCGCCTCATTCGCTATTTTCGTTTCGGCTTTCGTCATTGACCAGGCGTGCCGTTGGTCCGATCCCCTCGAGGGCGCCCTCAATGGGCTGGTCCAGACGATAGTCTTAGGACCCGGGTGGTTCATCATCATCCTTCCGCTGAGTCTTGTTATTCATGGCTTTTTCCGTTGGCGACGTTGGGAGCGTAATCGGTCCTTGGCAGTCCTCGCCCCTTCATTGGCTTGCGTCCTAGCTACCTTGGCTGGACTGATAGTTGACCCACCGACAGCACCTCACCGTTTCTATCGCTTTACGGACGTGAATCTACCGGCTTCGGTTCGCGATATTCGTACCCACTTCACGGGCGGAGGCTTGGCTGACTACGGGGACACCTATTATTTCCGATGCAGCGCGGAAGATACGGACAGGCTCATTATGGCCCTTGGACTCCGACTTGCCGATGAGTACGATCAAGACTGGTTCGCAACTCGTCCACTCCCGTCCTGGCCAGATCCTTCGGCGTGGACAGGTCGGCTCGTTTACCGTGGCGGTCGCGATCATTGGTTTTACTACCTCGTCACGGACGCTTCACGGGAGCAGGTTTATTTGTTTATCGGTTGTATTTAATCGCGAATTTCTGTTTTGAGCTAAACAAATTTCTTCGCGCTTGGCTTAGGCGGAGTGGCTCTCTACATTGGCGCGCAATTCGCGCTCGAGGGGAGCGCGTCGGACAATCATTGGAACTGGCTTATGAAAGAGTATCAAGCGGGCGACATCCGCAATTTCGCAATCGTGGGGCATGCTTCTTCGGGTAAGACGATGCTCAGTGAGGCCATGCTGGCCTGCGCCGGCGTCATCAACCGCATGGGCAGCATTGCCGCTGGCACGACGGTATCGGATTATCACGAGAGTGAAAAGCAGCGCCAGATTTCCGTGTCCGCCTCGCTCATGCACCTGGAATGGCTCGGCAAGAAGTTCAATCTCCTCGATTGCCCGGGTTACGCGGATTTCATCAGCGAAGGTCTCGGGGCGCTGCGCGTGGGCGATTTCGCCCTGATCGTGGTAAACGCCACTCACGGTGTGGGCGTGGGTACGGATGCGGTCTGGAAATACGCAACGCAATACGGCATCCCGAAGATGATCGTCGTCAATGGACTGGACAAGGAGGAGGCGGACTTTGACAACGAGTTGGTCGAATTACGTGCGCATTTTGGTGAACGGGTTTTTCCGCTGGCCATGCCCATGAACTCCGGGCCGGGCTTTAATCAGTTGCTCGACGTGATTCGCAGCGAGGTGATCACCTACGCGGACGACCGGAGCGGCAAGTTCACCGAAGCGCCGCCGACCGGCGACTGGGCGCAACGGGTCGGCCAGGCGCACGAGCGTTTGATCGAATACATTGCCGAGTCCGACGATACGCTCATGGAAAAGTGGATGGAGAAAGGCACGCTGACGGAAGATGAATTGCGCGCGGGCTTGCACGCGGCGATCCAGAAACAGTCGTTCGTGCCGGTGTTCTGCACCTCGGCGGAAAACAACATCGGCGTGGCGCGGTTGATGGATTTCATCGCCAAGTACGGTTCGTCACCGGTGGATCGCGCCAAAGTCGAGGCGCACGACGCGGATGGGAAGGAAGTGGAATTGTCGCTCACCGATCCCGATCCGGTCTGCTACATCTTCAAAACGATGAGCGAGGCGCAGTTCGGGGAACTGTCGTTCTTCCGGCTCTACTCGGGCCAGATCAAGTTTGGTTCGGAACTCTACAACACGGACCGCCGCAGCACGGAAAAGGTCGGCCAGATTTATTTGTTGAACGGCAAGATGCGCGAGACGGCGCCGGTGCTCCACGCGGGCGACATTGCCGCCGTGGTAAAGTTGAAGGATACCCACACCGGTAATACGCTGTGCGGCGGCAAGAAACCCGTGTCGCTGCCGAAGGTGGTTTATCCGCGGCCGAACATTCACGCTTCGCTCAAGAGCACCGGCAAGGGCGAGGAGGATAAGATTGCGTCCGGGTTGGCGGCGTTGCATCACGAGGACCCGACCTTCCTGCATCATGTGGACGGTGAACTGCACCAAACCGTGCTTTCCGCGCAGGGGGAATTGCATCTGGAAGTCATCGCCGACCGTTTGCGGCGGCGATACAACGTGCATGTGGAGCTTTCCGAGCCGCGGGTGAAATACCGCGAGACAGTCAAGGCGCGGGGGGAATCGAAGTATCGTCACAAGAAACAAACCGGCGGCGCGGGACAGTTCGCGGAAGTCTGGATGCGCATTGAGCCGAAGCCGCGCGACACCGGCCTCGAATTTACGCAATCGCTGGTCGGCCAGAATGTGGACCGCGTGTTTGTACCGTCCGTGGAGAAAGGCGTGATGAAAGCCTGCGAGGAAGGCATCGTCGCGGGCTATCGGGTCGTGGACGTGAAGATTGATTTTTACGACGGCAAGATGCATCCGGTGGACTCGAAGGACATTGCGTTCCAAGTGGCGGGTTACTTTGCCTTCAAGGAAGCGTTCACGGCCGCGCGGCCCTGCATGTTGGAGCCCATTCATATTGTGGAAATCCGCATCCCCGAGGATTGCATGGGCAAGGTGATGGGCGATCTTTCGAGCCGGCGTGGCAAGATTCAAGGCATGGACATGGACGGCAGTTTCCAGGTCATCAAAGCGCACGTGCCCGCCAAGGAGCTTTACCGCTACTCCAGCACCCTCCGTTCGCTCACGGGTGGACGCGGAGTACATACGGACGATTTCAGTCACTACGAGGAAATGCCGCGCGAGGCGGAGCACAAGCTCATTGAGGAAAGCAAAAAGCTCCGGCAGCAACAGCAGGAGGAGTGAACCGCCTGATGCGGGGCAGGGGCGTGGTGTTGCCGTGACACCGGTCAGGACATTTACGCCGAGCGCAACTGTGCGTTGTGGATGACTCATCCGCGGGCATTGCTGGTGGTGCTGGCGGCGAGACAATCCGAATTGGTCCATGATCCCATCTGCAATGCTGGCTGCTTCACCGGCAGAACCGTCCGAACCTGCCGCGCGGCTGGCTTCGCTCGATGCTTATCGCGGCCTGGTCATCGTCGCGATGACGTTCGTGAATTATCTCGCCGGGGTGAATAACATTCCCGCCTGGGCCAAGCATGCGCCGGATGCCGCTGACGCCTACACTTTCGTGGACCTGGTTTTCCCTGCGTTCCTGTTCATTGTGGGTGTGGCGATTCCGCTGGCGCTGCACAAACGGAAGATGCAGGGCGAATCTTTGGCGTTGCAGTTGAAGCGCATCCTGTTGCGTTCCGCCTCTTTGATTGGCGTGGGCGTGATCATGGTGAACAAGGGCTCGTTCGCGACTGAGGCGGCGTGGCTTCCCAAGGAACTTTGGTATCTCCTGACGATGTCGTGGGTGCTGGTGGTGTGGGCGGAGGTGCCGGTCAGTTCTTCGCCGCTACGCCAGCGCATTCACCTGGGTGCGCGCGTGACCGCCGGCGTCGGCCTTGTGATTCTGCTCGCGCTGTTTCGCGGCAAGAACGCGGCTGGAGAGATTGTCTGGCTGCAAACTTCGTGGTGGGGAATTCTCGGATTAATTGGCTGGGCGTACCTGGCGTGCAGTGTTGCGTTTTTGCTCACGCGTGGCAATTCACTCGCGCTGTCCGGTATTCTCGGCCTGATGCTCGCGTTGTACATCGGCAACCGGCATGGCGTGTTGCACTGGCTGGGGCCGGTGCATGGGCTGCTCAATATCGGCCAGATTTTTGGCAGCACTGCGGCGAGCGTGATGATGGGCGTGCTCGTGGGGAACTGGTTTGTGGGGGAAGCTGCCGCCCGCACAGCGTTTCAACGCGCGCGATTCTTCTTCCTGTTCGGCGTGGGTCTGTTGCTGGCTGGGACGCTGGTGCGGCCCTTGCACGGGATCAACAAGATCGCCGCGACAGAAGCTTACGCGCTGGTGTCCGGCGGTTGGTGCTGTCTGGCGTTCCTAGCGGTTTACCTGCTGCTGGACGTGGTTCGCTGGCGCAGTTGGGCCGGGCCGGTGAATCTCGTGGGGCAGAACGCGGTGCTCGCCTACGTGCTGCCGGGCATTGTGGGCAGCTTCTTTGCCACCATCGGGCTTTCAGGATGGTTGTGGCCTTTTGGCAGCGGTTGGGCCGGCGCTCTGAACGCCGCAGCGTTGACGGTGCTGATTTGCGCGGTGACTTACGGTCTGACACGCGTTGGGTTCCGCGTGCGGCTATGAGCGGGCGCGATTTCGTGTGGCCGGCCGGCTGGGGCATGATTATTCTGACCGCATGAAATGGTTCGCTGCGATTTTCCTCCTGCCGTTGCTCTGTTCCTGCACCATGTCCCGGCATGCGGCCAGTCCGCCACCGGACCTGACGATCTTGACGCGCGCGGACTGGAACGCCAAACCGGCGGTAGCGGAAATGAAATCGCATCAGCCGGGCTATATCACCATCCATCACACCGCCACGCGGCAGAATCCGCAGCGTTCACTGGCAGACAAGTTGCAGGGTTTGCAGAAGTTCTCGCAAAACGAAGGCAAGCTGGCCAGTGGCCGCACCAAGCCCGCCTGGCCCGACGTGCCCTACCATTTCTATATTGATTGCCACGGCGACGTGGCTGAGGGTCGCGACGTGAACTTTGTCGGCGACACCAACACCGAGTACGATCCCACCGGCCATGTGCTGGTCGTGCTGGAAGGCAACTTCGAGGAAGAGACGGTGGGGGACGCACAATGGGCGACGCTGCAAAAGTTGGTGGCGTGGCTCACGGCGCGGTATCGCGTGTCACCCGAAAAAGTGCAAAGCCACCAGGATTACGCAAAGACTTTGTGTCCGGGGAAGGATTTGTACCGTCGCTTGAATGAGCTTCGCCAGACGTTGGGCAAGCCTTGACCCAAATTCCGAAGTCGTGGTGGCACCTGGGGGGGCAGCCGCAGATGGAGCGGAACTTTTCCTTATGCTTTTATCCGATTTTCCGGGGCGACGATTGGTATTTGCCCTGGGTTGTCCGCCACCGGTCAAGATGCAAATCTTGGATGCAAAGGAGGAGGTCCAAGTTTATGGGGTTTTTGGAAAAGGAACTTGAAGGAAGCAAACCGGCTGTGGCCCTGGCTGGCGGGGGCAGACGCAGAAATAGTCACCCGGTTTCCGCGCGTTGCCTCAAGCAGGTTTTCGGGTGGCTGGTCGTGGCCGGCCTGGCCTACGGTTGTTTTTACTTGAGCCAGCGCTACGTGGTTCAGGTGGTCCAGGTCACCGGCCTGAGCATGTCCCCAAGTTTGCCTGACTCGAGTTGGTATCTGCTCAACCGGCTGGTTTATTATTTCCGCGAACCCAAGCCCCGGGACATTGTCGTTTTGTATGATCCGGAAGAACAGGGGTACGCGATCAAACGCATCATCGCGCAACCGGGCGACTCGGTTTATGTACGGGATGGACGGGTGTACGTGAACGGGATTTTATTGCGGGAGCCGTACTTGCCGCCGGGTACGAAAACCCACCCCAGTTCCAGGTACTCGGCACAATTCTGGATTTGTGGCCGTCACCAATACTTTGTCCTGGGCGACAACCGCACCAACAGTGCCGACAGCCGCGTGTACGGGGCCGTGCCCGAGCAATACATTCTGGGCTTGGTCTCCCCCTGAAACGGCTGGGCTCCGGGGTTCAGTGCTTTCTGGCCGGCGTCCCGGTTTTCGGCTTTCAGTTCTCAGCGTTTCCCGTTAAAACCCTGCTCATGCCGAGCCGGGAACAACGCTCAGAATGGACCGCGCTGCCATGACCGCCGCTGAATTCAAACGGAAATGGGCGCGCTATCGGGGCAAGGAAACCTCCGCCTACCAGGAGCATTTCAACGACCTGTGCCGCCTGCTCGGCCAGCCCACGCCCGCCGAGGCCGACCCCAGCGGCAGCGAACTCTTTTGCTTCCAAAAGCACGTCGTGAAGGACGCCGAACTGCTCGCCGACACCGAGGCCGGCCCCGACGAGGGCGATCCGCAAGAACGCGGCTATGCCGACGTGTGGAAAAAGGACTGCTTTGGCTGGGAATACAAGGGCAAGAAGAAGAACCTCGATCGGGCCTACAAGCAACTCCTCCGCTACCGGGAAAGTCTGCTCAATCCGCCGCTGCTGATCGTCTGCGACTTCGACCGCTACATCATCAAGACGAACTTCAATGGCACGGTCTGCGAGACGCACGAATTCACCAACGACCAGATTGACCGGCCCGAAAACCTGCGGATTCTCCGCGCCGCGTTCGAGAATCCCGATTTCCTCAAGCCGCAACGCACCACCGCGCAAGTCACGGAGAACCTCGCCGCGCAGATTGGCGAAGTCGCCCGGTCCCTGCAAAAGCGGGAGAGTGTGGAACTGGCCGACACCCACACCCGCGCGGAATTTCGCGTCGGGCAGAAGAAAAACCTCCGCATCGCCCGCTTTCTCAATCGCATCGTGTTCTGTTTCTTTGCCGAGGACACCGGCCTGCTGCCCCGGAAGCTCTTTAGCGAACTGCTCAAGACCGGCATTGACGATCTCCACCACTTCGCCGTCACGCTCGAAAAGCTGTTCCAGGTCATGGCCAAAGGCGGCACGTTTGGCATTCACAAAATCCGCCACTTCAACGGGCACCTGTTTGAGGATGCCAGCGTCTTTGAACTGACCGAGGACGAATTGCGCAAACTCGCCGACGCCAGCGAAGCCGACTGGCAGTTCATCCAGCCCAGCATCATGGGCACGCTCTTTCAACGGGCCCTCGACGAAAGCCAGCGGGCCGCCCTGGGCGCGCAATACACCTGCGAGGCGGACATTCGCGATCTGGTCGAGCCGGTGCTTATGGCCCCGCTCCGCCGCGAATGGGCCGCGCTCAAGGCTGAACTCGTAGCCGCCGACGTGAGGAGGCTCAAAACTCCCCGCGGAGAAAAGAATGAGCCTCCTCACGTCGTCTCCTACAAGGCGAAGCTCGCCGCCTTTCTCAAAAAACTGCGCACCCTCATCGTCATGGACCCCGCCTGCGGCAGCGGCAACTTCCTTTATGTCTCGCTCCAGATGCTGCTCGACCTGGAAAAGGAAGTCATCAACTTCGCCGCGCAACTCGGCTTTCGCTTTGAGTTGGAGGTGAGCGTGCAACAACTGCGCGCCATCGAAATCAATCCCTACGCCTTCGAACTGGCGCAGGTGTCCGTGCAAATCGGCTGGCTGCAATGGCGGCGCGACAACGGTTTCGACAACGACCGCTCGCCCGTGCTGCAAGACCTCGACGGCTTCCACAACGAAGACGCCCTGCTCGTGCCGCACTTCCGCAGCAAGGCCAGAACGCTGAAGGAAGCGCAGGCGGGCGAACACGCGGGCGACGATGCCTTGAAGTTCTACACCGAACGCGAGTGGCCGGAATGTGACGTGATCGTGGGGAATCCGCCGTTTCTCGGGGGCAAGTTGATCCGTCGTGAATTGGGCGACAACTATGTTGACGCACTCTTTGAGAATCTTGGCAAGCGAGTTCCACCTGAAGCTGATCTTTGCTGCTACTGGTTTGAGAAGGCGCGGCAACAGATCGAACGCGGCAAGTGCAGACGGGCCGGATTGCTTGCGACGCAAGGTATCCGCGGCGGGGCAAATCGCGAAGTGCTAAAGCGGATCAAGGACACTGGAGACATCTTCTTTGCAGAAAGCGACCGGTCCTGGATTCTCGCCGGGGCAAATGTTCATGTAAGCATGATTGGTTTCGACGATGGCTCGGAAAAGGATCGCATACTAAATGGCCACGCCGTGCCCGCGATTCACTCCAACCTGTCAGCAACAACAGCAGACACGACGACGGCGACGCCACTGCGTGCGAACTCCGAACTCGCATACATGGGCGACACCAAGGGCGGATCTTTCGACATTACAGAGGCGCAAGCCTTGGAAATGTTGCAACAGCCAAATCCGCACGGCAAACCAAACTCCGATGTGATCGTGCCGTGGGTCAACGGCCTTGATGTAACGCGCCGATCTCGCAGCATGTTCATCCTCGACTTCGGGCTTACGCGCCCCGAACACGACTGCGCAAAGTATCAAGAGCCGTTCGCTCACGTGCGCGAACACGTCCGTCCGGAGCGTGTGAAGAATAACCGGGCGCTATACGCAAGAAACTGGTGGCGGCACGTCGAGGCGCGTCCCGGAATGTTGGCGGCCCTCGCGCCTTTGCCTCGGTTTCTCACGACTGTTCGTGTATCCAAGTTCCGCCTTTTCGTCTGGCATACCGCGCCGACACTTCCCGACAGTTCCTGTTTTTCGTTCGCTCGTTCTGATGACTATTTTCTTGGTGTCTTGCACTCACGTTTCCATGAGGTTTGGGCCTTGAAGCAAGGCACGCGGCTGGAAACGCGCCCGCGCTACACGCCGAACACTTGCTTTGAAACTTTTCCGTTTCCGTTCGCCGACGATTTGCAGGCGACCGCGCCATCATCTGCGGAAGCGGAAACATTGGACCTGAACGGCGGCATGGCCAGCATGGTGGAGCGGCGGTTCCTCAAAGTGCGGGAAGAACCGCCGCCGTATCATGCCGCTGGTAGCAGCGGACGTGAGTCCGCTCATTCTTCCTCCTCCGCCCGAAATCAGAGCCGACTCACATCGGCTGCTACGAAAGATGAGCTTCGCGCCGCGATTGCCGCCGCCGCGCGCGAGTTGAACGACTTGCGCGAACGCTGGCTCAATCCGCCCGAATGGACGCGCACGGAAATCCTGGAGTTCCCCGCCAGCGTGGACGGCCCGTGGGCGCGTTATGTGGAGTGCGGTGACTCGTCACCGCTTTCGTCGCCTGACCGGCTTGGCGGTCAGGCAGAGCCGCGTCCAGCGGCTTGTGGGAAATCCAGCCTGCCAGCTTCATCCGGCGGCGACCAGTCGCCTGCCGAAAGCGTGGACAAGTCCGCGCAGTCCAAAATCGGCGTCGCCCGTTATCCACGCCTCGTGCCCAAGGACGCGGAGTGCGCCGCCAGGCTGAAAAAGCGCACGCTCACCAATCTCTACAATGAACGCCCCACCTGGCTCGATCTGGCGCACCAGAAACTGGATGCCGCCGTCGCCGCCGCCTACGGCTGGGTTCGAGCCGGACAGGCCACCACCGATCTGAGCGACGAACAGATTCTGGAAAAGCTGTTGGCGTTGAATCTCGAACGCGCCGCCGAAGAAGCCAAAACCGCAAAGATAAAGAAGCCGAAAGCCCAGCGGGCCAAACTCGCGGAGGAAATGATTTGAAAGCCAGCCGCAGCCAGCGCCGTAGGCGCGACATCTTTGTAGAAACCAGAACCAAACGAACATCCCCAGCCCCATCGGGGCGACATATTCGGCCCAGGAAAGAAATCGCTCCATACGGAGCTTGAGCGTGTTGTTTGCGACGAATCTACAAATATGTCGCACCTACGGTGCTGGTTGACGGCCTTTGGAAATGTTGACGGCTTGGACGGTATTTGTCCGTCCGCCCGTGTTAACCTGAGATCAATTATGGGCCTGACCGTTCATTTCAAACTGCTCGCGCCGCCGGACACCGATGCCGCGCGGGCGCGCGAACTCGTCCGCGCCATGCGCCGCCGCGCGCAGGGTTTCAAACGCCGGGGGCGCGTGGATGACGTGCGACCCATCGGCGACGACGCGGAAGCGTTGCGGTGGGCCGTCCAATACAAGTCCGTCCCGCATCCTTGGAAGCAAGGCTGCGAGTCGGGCATCGAAATTGCCGCGGAGGCGGGTTTCCTGTTTCCGGTCGTGGTGGGCGAGGATTGCGAACCGCTCTGGCTGGGTTTGTGTCGTTATCCCAAGACGGTGTTGCTCGGCGGCCGGCGCTACCGGACGGAATTGCCGGGCTGGTGCTTGCACGGGTTTTCTAAAACGCAATACGCGAGTCTGCACGGCTGGGAACATTTCCGGCGTTGCCACACGGCGGTGGTGGATTTGCTCGCCGGGCTACGGCGCCTTGGGTTGGGCGTCGAGATCAACGATGAAGGCGATTACTGGCCAGGACGCCGGTTCGATTTCTTGCGCAAGAATCTCGACGAAATGAACGGCATCGTCGCAGCGGCGGCGGGCGCGTTGAAAGACATGGATGAAGCAGCCAGCGGCGCAAGCAACGTGCAGTCGCCGATCTTCGCGCACAATGCATTTGAACGGCTGGAAGCCGAGGGCGCGCAAAAAGTCGCGCCACAGTTGAAGAAGCTGCGCCGGGTCCTGGACTCGTTGTGAAAGCATCCTGAAGCTTTGTCTGCGTCGCGAAGAATTCACCGCGATTGCCGCCGCCGCGCGCGAGTTGAATATTGGCAGGAGACGAGGTGACGAGTCCGGCGCGGTCGCCGACGGGCAGGAGACTCGCCGCTCAGAGACTCCTCACGTCGTCTCCTACAAGTGGTGGCTGGGGTGGTGACAATTCGTTGGCACAATGGGTCAGAGCCGCGCGGCCGCCCCCCGTTCCGGCTTATCGCCATCATTAAGCCGTCCTAAATCGTGAAGCATTTCACAAAGCGGCTTGCCGCCGGGGTCGCCAGCCGGTAAACATTTTTTGGCCGTGCGATAGAGGGAATTGTTCAGCGGGAACCGGGGGCCGGGAGTTCTTATGGGTGGGTGCGCACAAAAAACCATTGACGGTGGTCCATTATTCAGAAGAATCCAGACCTCCGTTTTGTATGCCTTGCGTGGGCGGGCCACGTTTTGCGCCCGGGTGTTGACGGAATTAAGAGCGATTTGCGATGTCAGCCATATTTCCGAAGTGGACCAACCGGCTGCCGCTGATGATTGTCATCGGCGGCGCGCTGACGGCCAGTGCCGTGACGGCAGGCGTTTGGTATTACTTCACCCCAAAATACGCACGGGTGGGTTATCAACCCATCCAGCCGGTTTCCTTCTCGCACGCGACGCACGTTGACCAACTGGGGATGGATTGCCGGTATTGCCACGACAAGGTCGAGGAATCGTGGTTCTCCAACATTCCGGCTTCTTCCACTTGCATGAATTGCCACAACCAGGTGCTCAAGGATGATCCGCGTCTGGCGCTCGTTCGTGAAAGTGCCGCGCCGGGTGGCAAGCCGATTCCGTGGGTGCAAATCCATCGCGTGCCGGACTTCGTTTATTTCAATCACGCCGTGCATGTCAACCGCGGTATCAGTTGCGTGGAATGTCACGGGCCGATTGACAAAATGGAGGAGGTTTATCACGCCAAGCCGTTGAGCATGACATTTTGTCTCGACTGCCATCGTGATCCGGCGTCCAAGCTGCGGCCACTGGACAAGATTACAGATTTGAACTGGACCTGGAGCGATGATCCCAACGTGGCCGCCCAAACGCAGCGCGCCAAAGGCAAGGAAATGATGGACCACTGGCGAGTTGAATCGCTGGAGAATTGCTCGGCGTGTCACCGATGAAAGCCTTTTCCCAAACCAACACGCCCGGCGCAGTTGAACCTGAACACCACCACCGTCACACGGCGGATGATGCGGTGAGTGCTGGCGGTGCAGTTGCCGGTGTCAATCCGGAGGCCTCGGGCCGCACCTACTGGCGCAGTCTGGATCAACTGGCGGAGACACCGGAATTCCGGCAGTTCCTGGAGCGGGAATTTCCCGAGGGCGCGACGGAGTTCGCTGATCCGGTGTCGCGGCGGCATTTTGTCAAGATCATGTCCGCCTCGTTTCTGCTGGCGGGTTTTGGTCTGTCAGGCACGGGCTGCCGCCGGCCCGAAGACAAATTGATGCCGTTTGGCAAGGCGACGGCGGATTACACGCACGGTGTGCCGAAGGATTTTGCCACCGCCATGCCCACACGCGGCGGGGCCATTCCATTGGTGGTCAAGTCGCACGAAGGCCGACCCGTCAAGATCGAGGGCAACACGCGCTATCCCGGCGGCAACGGCAGCACCGACCGGTACACGCAGGCCTCCATTCTCAATCTTTACGATCCGGATCGGGCAAAGCGTTTCACTCACAAGGGCAATGCCGCTTCGTCCGAAGCGGCGCTGGGTTTTCTGGGCGAACTGGCGGCAAAACTGAAACAGACGGGCGGGGAAGGCTTTAGTTTTCTTTTGGAGCCGGGCACGTCACCCTCACGCAAGCGGTTGCAAAAACTGATCAGTGACCAGTTTCCCAAGGTGCGGTGGTACGCATACGACCCCGTTGATCACGCCATTCACGAACGCGCCGCCACGCAGGCTTTCGGGCAGGCGGTTCGCCCGGTGTTCCGTTACGATGAGGCAAAGGTGGTTCTTTCGCTCGATTGCGATTTCATCGGCGCGGAGGAGGATGCGCACAACAACATCCGCCGCTTCACGAAGGGCCGGAAGATTGCCAGGGCGGGCGACACGATGAACCGGCTTTACGCGGTGGAATCGCTGTTCACACTCACGGGCTTGAATGCCGACCATCGTTTGCGCCTGCCGGCGAGTTCGGTTTTGTCCGTGGCCGCCGCCGTCGCCGCGCAGTGCGGCGTCAGTTTGAGCGGAATTCCGCAGCCCGCGGTCGAAGATGCGAAATGGATCACGGAGTGTGCGAAAGATTTGCTCGCGAACCGCGGCGCGGCATTGGTTGTGGCGGGTATTGGCCAGCCGTTGGCGGTTCATCTGATTGCGCAGGCGATTAACTCCGCGTTGGGCAGCGTTGGCAAGACTGTGCAGTTGCTTCCGTCCATCGCCACCCAGGCGGGCACGCTGTCCGAACTGGCCCAGGCGCTCAATGCTGGCCAGGTGGACACGCTGGTGATGCTCGGTGGGAATCCGGCCTACAGCGCGCCGGCGGACCTCGACTGGAGCAACACCCAGCGCAAGGCGAAGACCGTGGTGCGGCTTGGATACTATGAAGACGAGACGGCTGTGGCTTGCGACTGGCATTTTCCGCAGGCGCACTACTTGGAATCCTGGGGCGACGCGCTCACCACTGACGGCACGTATGTGCCGGTGCAGCCATTGATTTCGCCGTTGTTTGGCGGGTTGACTGAGTTGGAATTTCTCACGCGACTCGCCGGGGCAACGGTCACGCGCCCTTACGAAATTGTTCAGGCCACGTTCGACACGTTCAGCAATGGCGGCTTGGAGGTTTGGAAGAAGTTTTTGCACGATGGTTTCCTGGCCGTCACGACCGCCAAGCCGGTAACAGCAGGGTTCAGCGCGGCGGCAGTCACGCGCGCGGTTGCTGCCGCCAAGCCCGCCACGCCGAACAAAGATAATCTTGAAGTCATTCTTCACCGAGATTACAGCGTGGATGACGGTCGCTTTGCGAACAACGGCTGGCTCCAGGAATTTCCCGATCCGATTACCAAGATCACGTGGGACAACGCTGTGCTGGTGAGCCGCACCACCGCGCGCGAGCTTGGCGTGAAGAACACGGATGTCGTCGAAGTAAAGCTGGGCGACCGTGCGATCAAAGGCGTGATCTGGACGCAGCCGGGCATGGCGGATTTTTCCCTGGGCATTGCGTTGGGCTATGGCCGCCAGCGGGCGGCAGGCCGCGTGGGCCAGGAGGTGGGTTTCAATGCGTATCCGCTGCTCACGACCCAGACCGGTTGCCTGGCGGTGGGGGCGACGTTGCGTAAGACGGGTGAGGCGTATCCGATTTCCTGCACGCAGGATCATTGGTCCATGGAAGGCCGCGCGATTGTGCGCGAGGCGAACCTTGAACAGTTCAACCAGCATCCGGATTTCGCGCACCGGATGAACGCGCCGGAAGCGCCGGACGAAACACCGCTTTATCCCAATCCTCTGGATGAGGCGATGAAGACGGCGCTGCATCAGTGGGGGATGTCCATTGATCTGAGTTCCTGCGTCGGTTGCGGCACGTGTGTGCTCGCCTGCCAGAGCGAGAACAACATTCCGATTGTCGGCAAGGATCAGGTCAAGCGCGGCCGCGAAATGCACTGGCTGCGGATTGATCGTTATTACACGACGAATCCCGCCCAGCGTTCGTGGAAGGACGTTTACCGGAAAGATGAGGCGCAACAGTTCGAACCGTGGATTGACGACGTGCAGGCGGTGAATCAGCCGATGCTTTGCCAGCATTGCGAGGCTGCGCCGTGCGAAAGCGTCTGTCCCGTGAACGCCACGGTTCACGACCAGGAAGGGTTGAACGTGATGGTGTACAACCGCTGCGTGGGCACGCGGTATTGCTCGAACAACTGCCCCTACAAGGTCCGGCGCTTCAATTATCTCGATTACAACAAACGGCCCCTGGAAAAACTAAAGGGTCCGTTTTATGCCAGCCCACTGACACATAAGACCGATGGCAAATGGGATTTGCTCCGGTGGTGGAAGGACCCCGAGTCCGGCATGCGGGAGGAAGACGAGTGGGATTTGATCCGCATGATCAAGAATCCCGACGTGACTGTGCGGATGCGGGGCGTGATGGAAAAATGCACGTTCTGCGTCCAGCGCATCGAGCAGGCCAAGATCGCGCAAAAGGTCAAGGCGGGCGCGTCAGGCGATGTGGTGGTGCCGGACGGCACGTTCACGACGGCTTGTGCGCAGGCGTGTCCGGCGGAGGCGATTGTGTTTGGCAACGTTGCCGATCCGAACAGCCGCGTGTCGAAACTCAAGCAGCAGCAACGCGATTATTCGGTGCTGGAATTCTTGAAAACCAAGCCGCGCCTCACCTATCTGGCGCGCGTGCGCAATCCCAACCCGGCGATGCCGGATTACGAGCAGAATCCGATGCCCCACAGCCTGCAAGAGTTCGCTCAGAAGAACCACATTGAGGGCGACCCATTTGCGGGTCATCACGGCAGTCCGCCGAAACCGGGGAGCAACGGCCATGCGCCCGCTGGGAAAGGAGGGCACTAATGACGGAGGCTGTTTCCCAACTTAAAGTGCCCGTTCCGCCACCGGAACTGGAGCGGGTTCCGCTCGTTCAAAACAACCGCAGCTTTGCGTGGATATCGGATCGCGTTTCCGCCATCACGGAAGGCAAGGCGCCCAAATGGTGGTGGGCGGCGTTCATTCCCAGTTTCCTGGCGATGTGCATGCTGGGGGCGATGCTGATTTACCAGATTTCCACCGGCGTGGGTGTGTGGGGCAATCACCACCCGACGATGTGGGGCTGGGATATTATCAACTTCGTGTGGTGGATCGGCATCGGCCACGCGGGCACGTTGATTTCCGCGATTCTGTTTTTGCTCCGGCAACGCTGGCGCACGGCGGTGAACCGCGCGGCAGAAGCCATGACCATCTTCGCGGTGATGTGCGCGGGCATTTATCCGGCGATGCACGTGGGCCGCGTGTGGTTTGACTGGTGGTTGTTCCCGATTCCCACCTATCAGGGACTCTGGCCGCAGTTCCGCTCACCGCTGATGTGGGACGTGTTCGCGGTTTCCACCTATTTCACCGTGTCGGTGTTGTTCTGGTACACGGGACTGGTGCCCGACCTGGCCACGATGCGCGACCGCGCAAAGAACAAGATTAAACAGTTCGTTTATGGCTTGTTTGCTCTGGGCTGGACGGGTTCAAACCGGCATTGGAGCAATTACGAGAAAGCCTACCTGATCCTCGCCGGGCTTTCGACGCCGCTGGTCCTGTCCGTTCACTCGATCGTTTCCCTGGACTTCGCGGTGTCGCAGTTGCCTGGCTGGCACACCACGATCTTCCCGCCGTACTTTGTCGCGGGCGCCATCTTCTCCGGCTTCGGCATGGTGCTCACGCTGCTGATTCCACTGCGCAGCATGTGCCACCTCGAAGACATCATCACGATGCGGCACATTGACGTGATGTGCAAAGTGACGCTGGCGACCGGCTCCATCGTCGGCTACGCCTACGGCATGGAGTTTTTCATCGCGTGGTATTCGGGCAGCGCGTATGAGCGGTTCGCCTTCATCAATCGCGCCATGGGGCCGTATTGGTGGGGTTACTGGCTGATGGTGATCTGCAACGTCGTGGTGCCGCAGCTATTCTGGTTCAAAAAAATCCGCAACCACTTGGTGATTGTTTTCATTCTCTCGATCCTGGTGAACGTGGGCATGTGGTTTGAGCGGTTCGTCATTGTGGTGATCTCGCTGCATCGTGAGTTTCTGCCGTCAAACTGGGGTTACTTTGAGCCGACCTGGGTGGACATCTGCACGTTCCTGGGCACGTTTGGATTATTCTTTACGCTGTTCCTGTTATTCATGCGCTTTCTGCCGATGATTGCGGTTTCTGAAGTAAAGGGCGTCACGCCGCAGGCCGATCCGCATCATCCGCTGGCCAAAGGAAATGGAAATGGAGGATCGCACTGATGAGCGCCGCCGCCAAACCCTACGGCATCATGGCCGAGTTCGAGACGACCGCGGATGTGTTGCACGCGGCTGAACAGGTCCGCGACGCCGGTTTCCGCAAATGGGATGTGTATATGCCGTTCCCCATCCACGGCATGGACCGGGCGATGGGATTGAAGAATTCCAAGGTCGGCTGGTTCGCCTTCGTTGGCGGCCTGACGGGTTACGCCGCGGGCATGTTGATGATCTGGTGGATGAACGCAGTTGATTATCCGATCCTCGTTGGTGGCAAGCCGATGTTCAGTCCGCACGGCGCCTTTCCGCCGTCTTACGAACTGACCATTCTGTTTGGCGCATTCGGTTCGCTGTTCGGCATGTTGTTCCTGAACCGCCTGCCGCGCCTGCATCATCCGCTGCTCAAGCACAAGCGCTTTGCGCTGGCGACGCACGACAAGTTTTTTGTGGTGATTGAAACGGCCGACCCCAATTATTCCGAGACAGAAACCCGCAAGCTGCTGGAAGCCGCCGGTAGCAAGCGCATCGAGATGGTGGAGGAATAATGCGCTACTTCCTGTTGATCTTCGGCGTGCTCGTGGTGCTGGTGGTGTTGATTGCCGGCCGGCGCGGTGATCTGACGCGCAACCGGCCCATTCAGATTTTCCCGGACATGAAACGGCAGCTCAAGTTGCGGCCCCAGACGGCCAACAGCTTTTTCGCCAACGGTCTGAGTTCCCAATTGCCCCCACCGGGGACGATTGCGCGCAGCGAACCGCTTAACGTGGGCGGCCAGGCGGTGTATCCGTTCGAGGACTTGCCGGTCAACACGGGGCGTGTCCCGGGCACGACAAATTTCGTCGAGGTGAATCCGCTGCCGGTCACGGCGCAACTGTTGAATCGCGGCCAGCAGCGTTATGAGATTTATTGCACTCCCTGCCACGGCGCGACGGGCGAAGGCAAGGGCATCACGCAGAAGATCGGCGCGATGGCGGTGGTGGCAAACCTGCACGACAAGCGCATCGTGGAACTGCCGGATGGCGACCTGTTCAACACCATCAGTCACGGCAAGAATTTGATGGGCGCTTATGGCGCGCAGATCGCGGTCGAAGATCGCTGGGCGGTGGTTGCCTACCTGCGCGCCCTGCAACTGAGCCGTTTGGGGGCGGTGGAAGACCTTTCGCCGGAAGTGCGGGCGACGTTGAAATAACCGCGTATGAGCAATCCGACCAATTCCAACAACGTGGCAGCGCCGCGTCCGCCCCTGGACCTGGCCCGCTGGCGCATGCTCCCGGTCCGGCTCATGGCCGTGGGCGCGGTGATTGCCATCATCGGCGCGTTCGTGGACCTCAAGGGCTTCGGCTACGCGTGGTTGCTGTCGTTCATGTTTTTCCTGAGCCTTGGCCTGGGCGGGCTGTTCCTGGTGCTGGTGCATCATCTGTTTGACGCGGGCTGGTCCGTGGCCACGCGCCGCTTCTGCGAGCACCTTGCCACCTTGCTGTTTCCCTGGATGGCGATCCTGTTCATTCCCATCGCGCTGCTGGCGCCGCAATTGTATGCGTGGATGGGGCCGGTGGAGGGCGCAAGTGCCAGCCATATTCACGCGTTGCACGCCAAACTGCCGTTGTTCACCTGGGCGGGATTCTACCTGGTCTCGGCGGCGTGCTTCGGTCTGTGGTGGTTGCTCTCCAGCCGGCTCAAGTATTGGTCGTTGAAACAGGACGAGACCGGCGCGGCGAAGTGTACGTTCAAGATGCGCATGCATTCCTGCTGGGGCATCTGGGTGTTTGCCTTCACGCTCACCTTTGGCGCGATTCTGTGGATGAAGGCGCTGCAACATCAGTGGTTCTCCACGATGTATGGCGTGTATTACTTTGCGGGCAGCGTGTGGCTGACCCTGGCCACCGTGTACGTCATCACAATGATTCTCGACCGCCAGCGCATCCTGTCGGTGGTGCTGCACGAGCATCAGTATTATTTCCTCGGCACGCTGCTGTTCGCGTTTACTGTGTTTTACGCCTACGTCACCTTCTCGCAGTACTTCATCATCTGGAACGCCAACATGCCGGAGGAAACCTTCTGGTACGTGGTGCGCGAGAAGGGCACCTGGTTTTACGTCGGACTGGTGATCATCTTCGGCAAGTTCTTCCTGCCGTTTCTGGCGCTGCTGCGCATTGACGTGAAGAGTAATTTCGGCGTCATGGTGTTGATCGCAGCCTGGGCGTGGGTGATGCACTTCGTGGATATGGCGTTCAACATTCTGCCGGTCTATTATCCCAATGGCTTTCCGTTCCACATGGTGTGGCTGCCCCTGGGGATCATGGCGCTGATGGGCGGCTTGCTCGCGATGGTGTTTCTGAAGAAGTTCGCCAGCGCCGCGCCGTTCCCGCAGAAAGATCCGCGGCTCGTCGAGGCGATGGGCTTGTATCATCCCGTGCCCACGCAGATTTCCGGTGGTGAACTGGATCAAACGGACGACATGCCCGACGCCACCGTGCAACCGAAACGGAGTCACTGATGAATTCCTCCGAATCTGAAAAATGCTGTTCCAGCCGGAGTCTGGCGATCATCATTGCGGTGCTCGGCGCCTGCCTGATTTTTGTCGCGCTTGTCTGGATCACAAAGAAATACACCCTGCCGTCCACAGCGGTGGATGAGGCGCGCAAGGTGGAACGCGCCAAGGCCCGCGCCGAATTGACCACCACCGAGGCCGAGGCGCTCAAACAAGTCGGCTGGATTGATGCCGGCAAGGGCCTCGTGCGTTTGCCGATTGCTGAGGCCATGAAATTGGCGGAACGCGAGTGGCGCGATCCGGCCCAGGCTCGCGCCAATCTGATTACCCGCGTCGAAAAGGCCACTGCGCTCCCGCCCAAACCGCCGGAGGAACCGAGTCCCTTCGAATAATGCGTCCGTTCGCCGCATGACCGCGCCCGCTGCCACCAATTGTCCCGCCCCCGTCGCTTCCGATCCAACGGTCGCCGGCATTGATGCTTCGTGCCGTCTGCCGCTGTTCATGTTGTTCGGCGGCGCGGCGTTCTGGCTCGCCTTGAGTTCGGTCTTTGGCTTCATCGCGTCGCTCAAGTTTCACAAGGCGGATTTCCTGGCGGATGCAGCGTGGTTGACTTATGGCCGCGTCTATCCGGCCAGCACGAACTTGCTGGTGTACGGGTTTGCGATTCCGGTCGCGTTGGGCGTGGCGCTGTGGTTGCTGGCGCGATTGGGGCGTGTGGAACTGGCGCGACCCTGGTTGGTGACCGTGGGCGCGAAGCTCTGGCACATCGGTGTGTTCGTCGGGTTGATTGGCATCCTGGCCGGCGACAGCACCGGCTTCGAGTGGCTGGAGATGCCGCGTCACGCCGCGGTGATTCTCCTGTTGGCGTACCTGTTGGTGGCGGTGTGGGCTTTCTTCACGCACCACACGCGGAGTGAACGGACGTTGTATCCCTCCCAATGGTTCGTGCTTGCGGCGTTGTTCTGGTTTCCGTGGATTTATTCGACCGCCACGCTGCTGCTCCAGTTTTTTCCCGTGCGCGGCGTGACGCAGGCGGCGATTGCCTGGTGGTATTCCGGCAACCTGCTGTTCGTCTGGGTGGCGCTGTCGGGATTGGCGGCCTCCTTCTATTTCCTGCCCAAGCTTGTGGGGCGGCCCCTGCAAAGCAGCTACCTCGCGCTGTTCGTCTTCTGGACGCTGATCCTGTTCGGGACCTGGGTGGGAATTCCCGCGGGTGCGACCTTGCCGGCGTGGATGCCCACTTTGAGCAACATGGCGGCGATGATGATGATTGTGCCGGCAGCGACCGTGGTCTTGATGGTGGTTCAAACCACACGCGGGGCGAAGACCGCGTGCGCCGGCGGTCCGTTATGCTACCTGAAATTCGGTGTCAGCGCGCTGGCGTTGTCCGTGTTGCTGCTGGCGGCGAGTGGGTTGCCGTTCGTGAACCGGATTACCGATTTCACCTGGTACGGCGCCGCCAAGACGCAGTTGTGGGTGTACGGTTTCTTCGCCATGACCATGTTCGGCGCGGTCTATTACATCCTGCCGCGCGTGGCGGGCTTTGAATTGCCTGCCGCCAAAGCGGTGCGCGTTCACTTCTGGTGCGGCGTGATTGGCACGCTGTTATTCGCGGTGCCGCTGGCCATTGGCGGTGTGTTGCAAGGTGTCAAACTGGCCAACCCCAACATCGCCTTCACGGACGTGACCAAAGCCACCTTGATGTTCTTCCGCCTCGGAACGATGGGCGAACTGTTGATCCTGGCCGGCAATCTTCTATTTCTGTTCAACATCGGCGCCGTGCTGGTGCGCTACTATCGGGCGGTGTGTCGCGCGGCTTATGCCGATGTGACCGCGCCGTTGCAGCCTGCGGAGGTGAAGCCGTGAAATCCAGCGCCACGGTTTTTCTGGCGGCGTTCCTGGCACTGGCGGCGTCGTGGGGCGGGTTCGTGCTTGCGCCGCAAATCCAATTAGGCCGCAGCGTGCAGGCCGTTCCGCTTGGCTCCGCCAGCCTGTATCCATTGGCCCGGCCCGGATTGGCGAAGCAAGGCTTGGAGGTATATCGCGCCAATGGCTGCGTGTATTGCCACACCCAGCAGGTCGGTCAGGAGGGCGCTCACGCCGAAATCTATCTGGCAGAAGCCGGCACGAACGTGGCCGCCACCCTTGCGGCCATTGCAAAACTGAATCCTGACCTCGCGAAGCCGGAAACGCTGGCCAATCTGCCGCGAAAGATCGTGGAAGTTGCCGACATGAACGCCGCGGAGTCGGTCGTGCGTCAACTCAAAGCCGGCGGCGGCCGGGTGGAGCCCGTCATTGTCGCCGACGGCCAGGACATTGCACGCGGCTGGGGCAAGCGCCGAACCGTGGCGCAGGATTACTTGCAGGATTACCCTGTGCAACTCGGAACGCGCCGTATCGGCCCGGACCTGGCCAATGTTGGCACCCGCTGGACCGATCCCAACTGGCATTACCGCCATCTCTATGCGCCAGCCAGCGAATTGCAGGATTCCAAGATGCCGCCTTTCCGTTATTTGTTTGAGACCCGTCGCATGGGGCAGACGGCTTCGCCCGACGCGCTCAAGTTGGCTGGCGATTGGGCGCCGCCGCCCGGATACGAAATCGTCCCGAAGCCCGAAGCCCAGGCACTGGTGGCGTACTTGTTGAGTCTGCGCGCTGACGCGCCATTGTTCGAAGCCCCGTTGACTCCGCCGCCCGGAAGCGCGGCCCCCACCAACGCCCCCGAGCCTGTGGTCAATCCGCCGGTGGCCGCCGCCTTTGCGAAATGAGTGTTGAACCCAAATCGCCGAATCCTGCTGCCGAGTCCGAGCCGACTGCCTCGCTGGCGACCGTGCCGATGTGGCTGATCGCTTTGATGCTCCTGCTGTTGTTGGGAGGGGCGGTATATTTTGACGCCCGCGGCGGCTGGTTTGACGCGCGGGTGTACAAACCGTTTGCCGCCTTGCCGGAACAATTCCAACCGCCCCCGCCCGACGGACCGGACCTGCGCCCGGGTCGAAGGATTTACGATGCCGCTTGTGCCGCGTGCCACATGGTCAACGGCGTGGGCAACCCGGCGGTCAACGCGCCGCCCATCGCCGCTTCCGACTGGGTACTGGCCGACGGGCCAAACCGGTTGATCCGCATCGTGCTTGATGGTTTGGCGGGACCGATTGAAGTGAGCGGCAAACAATACGCTGGCGGTGTGATGACTCCGTTCAAGGGCACGTTTACCGACGACGAAATTGCCCAGGTGCTTACTTACATCCGCCGGAATCCGGACTGGAAACACGACGCGTCGGAAGTCAGCGCCGAGCAGGTCGCCAAGATCCGCGAACTTAGCCAAGACCGCGCCGTTCCTTGGACCGCGCCGGAACTGCTTACCCTCCCCGCAAAGGATTAATAGCCTGCGGCGCGCCGCAAACCAGGTCTGGTCAGATCCGTTATACACCCTTCAATTGAGCGCCGCTCGTATTCGTTCGCCGACTCAAACTCGGCTTTCTCCTTTGCGGAACACAACGACGACGTTATCCGGAAGCCCAAGGGCTGCGAGCATTTTCTCGGTCAACCGATAACCCCATTTCAGCGGCACCAGCCACGGCTTCTGTTTGTACGCCGTAGTCCGCTGCAGCAACGCGCCGCGTTCGGCGTTGGAGACCTCGCGCCCGCCGCCCCGCCAATCCTGCCAGATGACCAGCGGATTGAAATGCGTGAACCGCGTGGTGACGATCCGAAATCCGCTGCGCTTGCCCAACTGCGCCAGGGTGGTGCCTGTGAAATAATTCAAATGTTGCGGATAAACGTAGCGATACTTGGCGCCTAACAGCCGCACGGCGAGTGAATGCAGATTCGGCACCAGCACGAAGCAACAGCCGCCGGGGTTCAGCAGCGTGTGGGCTTTCTTCAGGAACGCTTCAGGCGCAGCGAGATGCTCGGCCACGGCCCAAAGCGTGACCGCGTCGAAGCGGCGTCCGCCAAAATCCTGCGCCAGAAAATCGCCCCGCGCCACCGGTATGCCCCGCGACTCCGCGTAGTCCAGCGGCGCGCCGCTTACGTCCGTGCCGAGCAGTTCGTAATCGCTTGGCCAGCGTTGCCGGAGTTGAAACAGGAATCCGCCGGAACCGCAGCCGACGTCCAGCACGCGGCCGCGTGGACAGAATTCCCGGAACAACTTCAACTCCCGTGCGAAGCGGACGTCAGCGTAATCACCGGCAAGTTTGGCTGGCGAAAGATAGTAGTCCGCACCCTCGGTATTGTAGAACTCGCCGCTGGCCAGGCCGGTGGGCACCGGATTCACATAGACCATGTCGCACGCAACGCAGCGCACGATTCGCAATGCGCCTTTCTGCCAGCGCGGTTCGCGGTTGACGCTCCCGCAGACTGGGCAGGCGCGTTCAAGGTTGTTCGCGGAGGACTCAGTTTTGGATTGTGTTGTCAGCCTGATGCAAATAGAAACACGCAGCCACAAGCCGCGACAATCGAAATCACCAACAGCCCGCCATGCATCTCGCCCAGCGCCTCAAATCGTTTTTCGCCAAAGCGGAAAAACCGGAGCATCTGCGGCGCGGTGAACTTGGCGAGCGCGCGGCCCGGAAGCATTTGCAGCAGCTTGGCTTGAAATTCCTCACCGCCAACTTCCGGTCCGAGCGCGGAGAAATTGATTTGGTATTCCGCGACGATGATTGTCTGGTGTTTGTGGAGGTAAAGACGCGTTCCTCCGAGGATTGGACGCGGCCCGCCGCCGCGGTGAACGCGCGCAAACGACGGTTGCTTTCCCAGACTGCGCTGGATTACTTGCGGCTGTTGAAGAATCCAGAACTGAAAATCCGGTTTGACATCGTGGAGGTGTTGCTGGCTGACGGCAAGGTGCGCGAGGTGCGGCACCTGCCCAATACCTTCTCGATGAGCAAACCGTATCGCTATGGCTGATACCCCCCGATCACGGTGGCTCGGCGGAGTTCGTGTTCCGTTCAAGCTGGGGCGAACGGCTACAAGCAGATATCGGACTTGTAATTGCCGCCGGCCACGCGCACCGATAACGTCGCGGCGTTATGAATGCATCACCTGACACACACAGCAAGGTCATTGGCTATGTGCTTTGGTTGTTCGGCTTCACCGGCGCGCATCGGTTCTACTATGGGCGGCAGATCACCGGGGTGATCTGGTTTCTCACCGCCGGCCTGTTCCTGATCGGCTGGCTGGTGGATTTGTTGCTCATCCCGTCCATGGATCGGGCGGCGGATCGTCGTTATGTGGCCGGGCGGTCGGACTATTCGGTCGCCTGGATTCTGCTCACCTTTCTGGGCTGGCTTGGCCTGCATCGGTTTTACCTGGGCAAATGGGGAACCGGGATTCTGTATCTGCTGACGTTGGGATTGTTCGGACTCGGCATTCTCTACGATTTCTTCACGCTGAATTCGCAAATCAGCGAGCGCAACCACGCGGCGCAGTTGCGCGGGAATTGAATTGTGCATCAAAGTCCCGTTTGTGAAATCAATTTCGAGGAATCCACAGTCCGGACAAGTTGGGTGATAATCCTTGGATGGAATTATTCCCTGAAGTTCAAAATCAACCGCCCCCAGCAGGCGTCGTTATGTCAGCCTCAATTCGGTAGAGATGCGTCTTGGTTCGCAAGAAAAGCGCCTTGCCGGAAACAGCGGGTGAAGCCATGAAACCATCGTCCAGCCGGTTCGTGGCCAGCACCTCGAATTTGCGCCCGGCCTTGAGCACCGTGGCTTTTCCCTCGCGGTCAAACGCGTAGATGCGGCCGTCGGCGTAAAGCAGCGAGGCGCAAAATTCGCCGCCGATTCTTTCCTGATAAACTTCATTGCCCGTTGTGGCTTCGACACAACGGACGATGCCGTTGTCCGCCAGGAGGTACAGCAGATTGTCCACCAGCAGCGGCGACGGCATCTTCGGCGCACCGCGCGTGGTGTGCCAGGCGACGTGCGACTCCGAGAGGTTGCCCTCGCCATTCGGGCGCAATGCCAGAAACTCCGTCTTGCCAAATCCCGTTCCCAGAAAGGCCAGTCCGTGGCCAAACACGGGACGCGCCGCCCCGGAATATCCGCCCGTGCCGATTTTCCACAATTCCCGCCCGGTGACCGGGTCGTAACCGTACATGGCCTTCGAGCCGATGCTGATCATCTGCGTGCGGCCATTCACTTCGACGATGATTGGTGTGGTGTACGCCTTGCGGAAGTCACCTTCGCCAGCGGGTTGTCCGTCAGCGTTCAAGTCGTTCCAGTCTGCGGTGCGGTCGGTTTTCCACATGGTGCGTCCGGTGCGTTTGTCCAGCGCAGCCAGGTATTGCACATCAATGCCATCCATCGTGAGGATCAACAAATCCCGGTGGAGAATTGGTGATGAACCCGGGCCGCGAAAATGCCGGCATGGCAGGCCCGTGCGTTTCCAGAGCACCTTGAAAGTGGTCGTGTCCAGACAGGCCGTTCCGTAGCTGCCAAAATGAAGATACACCCGGCCCGGCTCAATCACTGCGGATGGGGCCGCGTAACAATTCACACTGTTGCCCAGCGGTTCAGGCGAGGCGCTGTGAAACAGTTTCTCGTTGTACAGAATCTTGCCTGTGTCCGCGTCCACGCAAATGGCAAAGAAATCGTGGCCCTCTTCGGTGGCTGTGGTGATCCAGACTTGTTTTCCTAACACCACGGGTGTGGACCAGCCGCGATGCGGAATGGCGGTCTTCCATTTGACGTTGTTCTTTTCGCTCCAAGTAACCGGAAGTCCTGTGGGCTTCGCATCACCTGGTGCGGTAGCATGACCGTTGGCCCACGGACCGCGAAAGTCCGGCCAGTCTGCCAGGGCCGGCAGGGTGGCAAACAACAAGAGGCAAGTAGCTAAAATGTTTGGCGCTGACATCGTGATGCACGAAGTACTACACCAGACGGCAGTGCGGGGCAACAAAAGCATTGGCAGCCATGCGCCAGAAGACATCGGCAAAATCAATTCAGAGGAGTTTTTTTCGATTAACGCTTTGCGACAGGCCGGGCTACCGTCGTTGCCATGACAGACATGGGAACATTGCGACCGTTGCGGAAGGAATCCACCGGGATCTCGACCGGCGAACTCGCCAGTTATGCGAGCACCTCGCGTCCTCCTGCAAGCCGCCGTTTCACATCCAAGCCAATCACGCTGCGGCTGGCGATGCCGCAGGATCATGAGGAGATCTTCCGCCTACGCCACGAGGTATATGCGCGTGAACTGGGCCAGCACACCCCGCGTCCGGAGGGCCGCTTGCGCGACGCACTGGATGACCTCAACGTTTATCTGGTCGCCTCGCTGAATGGCGTCATCGCCGGTTTCATCAGCATCACGCCTCCCGAAGGCGGACGCTTTTCCGTGGACAAATACTTGCGGCGGGAAGATTACCCCCAGTTGGCCGGCAAAGGGGTTTACGAAGTGCGCTTGCTCACCGTAACGAGCGATCATCGGGGCCGCGAAATCGCCTGCGCCTTGATGTACGCCGCGTTGCGCTGGGTGGAGACGCGCGGCGGCGAACGCATCGTGGCGATTGGCCGTCGTGAAATTCTGGACCTATATCTGCATGTAGGTTTGGAACGGCTGGGACGCCAATTCCAGTCCGGCGCCGTGACTTACGAATTGCTGGCGGCCACGGTTGCGCATCTACGCGCGCGACTGCCGGACTTTGCTCCCTTGCTCAACCGGCTTGAACGTTCACTGGATTGGCGGTTGGACTATCCGTTTCGCAAACCGGCGAAATGTTTTCACGGCGGCGCGTTCTTCGACGCCATTGGGCCGGAGTTCGATCACTTGGAGCGCCGTCACACCATCATCAATGCCGACGTGCTGGACGCGTGGTTTCCGCCTTCGCCGCGAGTGATGGCCGCGCTCCAGAAAGATTTGCCGTGGCTGTTGCGCACTTCACCACCGACGGGTTGTGAAGGCATGGTGCAGGTGATTGCCCGGACGCGGGGTGTCGCGCCGGAAAACATTTTACCCGCTGCCGGTTCGTCGGATGGCATCTTTCTCGCATTCCGACACTGGCTCAAACCGTCGTCACGCGTCCTGATTCTCGACCCGACTTACGGCGAGTATGCCCACGTGCTGGAGCAGGTCGTCCGTTGCCGGGTGGACCGCCTGGCGTTGTCGCGTGAAAACAATTACCGCGTGGACGTGGGCGAGTTGGAGAGGCTGGCACAGCGCGGTTACGACCTGATTGCGCTCGTGAATCCGAACAGTCCCACCGGCCAGCACGTGAGCCGGCGCGAAATGGAGCAACTCTTAAGTCACATCCCGGTGACAACGCGTGTGTGGATTGATGAAACCTACGTGGAATATGCCGGCCCAGACGAATCGTTGGAACGCTTTGCCGCCGCCAGCCGGAATGTGGTCGTGTGTAAATCCATGTCCAAGGTCTACGCCTTGAGCGGCGTGCGCGCCGCGTATCTGTGCGGTCCCGCGCCGGTCGTTGATGAATTACGCTCCATCACTCCGCCGTGGGCGGTAAGTCTGCCCGCGCAAGTCGCTGCGGTCGTCGCGTTGCAGGATTCCGGATATTACGCGGCGCGTTACGTGGAGACGCACCAACTGCATGAGCGGCTTGCCCGGCAACTTGCTGAATTCGCCGGGTGGGAAATCATTCCCGGCATTGCGAATTTCCTGCTCTGTCATCTGCCGAAAACCGGCCCGACGGCATCGGAACTGGTCAACCGCTGTCGCGCGCATGGCTTGTTTCTGCGCGATGTTGGCGCCATGGGCCGCAACCTCGGCCAACACACGTTGAGAATTGCCGTCAAGGACGCCGCCACGAATGAGCGGATGATCGAAATCCTGACTTGCGCCCGGAACGGGAATCGGTGTTAGTACACTCCAGTTTGACCGACACCCAAGGCGAAACACGGTGTTAATCCTGTAAACTGATCAAATTACTGAACCAGATTCCTTTCCGGCTGTCTCAAACCACAGCGTACCAACCAAACCAAACATGAAAACTCGAATGACGTCGCAAACACTGGCCCTGCTGGCCGGTTGCGTCCTGGCCACCACGGCGGCGGCCCAGGAAACCAAACTCAAGATCGGTGATCCCGCGCCGAAACTGCAGGTCGGGAAATGGGTGCAGGGTGAACCCGTAAAAGGCTTCGATTCCGACAAAGTCTATATCGTGGAATTCTGGGCCACATGGTGCGGTCCGTGCCGCGTGTCCATTCCGCATCTCAACGAACTCCACGAGCAGTTCAAGGACAAGGGCCTGGTCGTGATCGGTCAGGACGTCTGGGAACGCGATGAATCGCTCGTCGAACCGTTCATCAAGAAGATGGGCGACCAGATGACGTATCGCGTGGCGCTCGACGACAAGAGCAAGGAGGAGAAAGGCGCCATGGCTGCGACATGGATGGAAGCCGCCGGCCAGAACGGCATTCCCGCCTCGTTCGTGGTCAACAAACAGGGGAAGATTGCCTGGATCGGTCATCCGATGTCACTCAAGGCAAAGTTGATTGAGGACGTACTTGCGAATCGTTACGACCTCGCCAAGGCGGCGGCGGAACATGCGGAACAGGAACGCAACAAGGAGAAACAGATGGAACTTTCGCGCAAATTGAGCATGAGCTTCCGGAATCAAGACTGGGACGAGGCCGAGAAGGTGGTCGCTGAACTCGAGAAAATCATCCCCGAAGCCGCGCGCAGCGGACTGGGCATGGTGCGCTTCCAGATTCTGGCCAGCCGCAAGGACTACGACGGTGCCTACAAGCTCGCCAACAGCATCAGTGAGGCGGACCTCGACAACGCCATGCTGCAAAACCAAATCGCCTGGACTATCGCCACCAAGCCTGAGTTGGAAAAGCGCGATCTCGCGCTGGCCGAAAAGATTGCCGAGCGCGGCGTCAAAGCCTCCAAAGGCAAGAACCCGAACATCCTCGACACCCTGGCCCGCGTACAGTTCATGAACGGCAAGCAGGCGGAAGCCGTCAAGACGGAGCAAAAGGCCATGGACCTCGCGGAAGGGGAAGCGAAGGAACAATTCGCGAAGTTCCTGGCGAGCTACAAGGAAGGCAAATTGCCCGACGTGGATGAGTAAAGCAGAAACCACGGATTGAAGCAGGCTTGGTCCTGATGGCTTGGTTTGCTTGGGACAAACGGCGGCGTGCGGCATTCTGTTGGTCCGCACGAGTGGCCAAAGCTTTGCGATAAAATTCTGAACTGATGATTTATGAAAAAACAAAAGCAATTTATCGGATCGTGGAAGATCGCCGCGACTGTGGCGCTCGCCGTCGGGCTGTTGAGCGCCTGCATTCCATCGGTCAATCCCTTCTACAGCGACAAGGACGTGGTCCACGACCCGCGCCTGATCGGTGAATGGCAGCCCCAAGAAGACTCCAAGGACACTGAAACTTGGAAATTCGAGCCAGCAGAAGCCAAGGCCTACAAACTCACCGTCACGGAGGAGGAAGGCCGCCAGGGAGAATTCACCGCGCACCTGTTCAAACTCAAGCAGCAACTGTTCTTGGATCTCATTCCCACTGAGTGCAAGTACGCCACGAATGAAGCGAGTTTGGTGGCGGCTTCCATGATCCCCGGCCACTTGTTGGTGCGCGTGACGCAGATCGAACCGGAACTCAAGCTCGCGCTGTTTGACTTCGATTGGCTGGAGAAACATCTCAAAGCCAATCCAAAAACCCTGGCGCATCGTGCCGCGGGTGACACCCTCGTGCTCACGGCCTCGACGCGCGATCTGCAACGTTTCGTGCTCAAGCACCTCGGTGAGGATGAGTTGTTTGAATCCCCGAGTGTCATGACCCGGAAGACTGGCGGCCCGACCGGGCCGTAAGACGGTTGTGGCGAGCCGCCGCGGCCGTCCCGATCAATCCACGAATTCCAGCACGCCGAATTTCTCCGGCACGTGAAAACTGCCGGTCAACGTCGGATTCCACGCAAGGAACGCATTGTTGGCGCGGTCGCACCGGAAGAAATTCAACCGCCATTGTGTGCCGGCCTGTGGTTTGATGGAAGCGAGTGATTTGAGCGGAATGCGCATTTCACAGGTCCAACGTCTGGTTTTCTTGTCCACCTTGACGGCGGATTGGAAGCCGCTGCTCCAGGCAAAGTCACGAGTGGGCAGATCCAACAGCAGGTCCAGTCTCTCATTGGTGGGCGCGACCTGAAATTCGGTGTAGCGCCGCAGGTTGGCGGGATCGCTGGCGATGAAGACTTCCACCACGTCCCGGTCCCAAAGACTCACACCCTTCTCGCTCATGTTGAAGCGCTCGCCTTCCGTCAGCGGCGGATCGAACACGGTGAGCTTCGTGTAAGGCACTTCGTAGGCGAGGTAGAGGTATTCACTGGACCACAGTACGCGCACAGCGGTGGCGAGTTCGGGGCGCGCTGAAGAATCGCCGGTCGTGTATTCGAGCCACACCGGTTTCGTCGTCTGCCAGACCGGCTTATCCAGTTCGCCGTTTGGCTCGAAATCCTGGCTGATTTGTCGCGCGCGAACTACAGGCAAAGGCAGCGAGCGCGCGAGAACCTTGCGGGCGTTGTCGAAGTAAATCTTCCGCAGGACAGGCGCAGGCAGACCGATTGAACTGATTGGCCAGTCGCCTTGAATCTGCGTCATGTGTGGCCAGTTCTGGTCGTAGGTTTCGAGCCAGCGCCAGTGCTTGGTGAAAAACACTTCCGCGTCGGCGTCCGTGGGCGGAGGCTCATTGCCGGTGCTACCGAGGATGAGCTTGTTATAGACCATGAAATCGGTCGCAAAGAGAATCCGGTCCTGATGCTTCTCGAACAGATGCCTCACCCTGTCGGGCGGATGCCGCCCAATCTCAGGAATGCGCGCCGCGAGATCGGCCATCATGTTGGGATAGCGGGTCAACGATTGGTCCACCCATTCGAGGTCCTCGGCGTTGTTGGCAAAGTGGACGCAGACAAACGTGGTTTTGGGATGGCGGGCAATCACCCGGTTCAGGGCTTCGAGCAGTTCCATGCGCGGCAGGTATTTGTTGGTATCGCCAAACCACCAGTTTGGGTGGTCGCCCAGTTCCTTCCAGCGTTCGTTCTGTGGATTATACGGTTCCCAGAACGCCTTGGGATCGGCCACGTGAATGGACACCGGCATATTCAATTCGCCGCAGCGCTGCCACATCGGGTCGAGCTTGGGATCGTCAATCTTGACGGCTTTGCCGGTGCGATCGCGCACGGTGAGGCCGAGCCGTTTGTATTCCTTGAACCCGGCCGCACCGAGGCGATGACCTTCTTCAATCTGTTTCACCGCGCGTTCGGCGAAATCCGGCTCGTCCCAGCCCCGGTAGTCGAGGTTCATGTAGTGTAGAAACCGCCCCGGAAACAGTGTGTCCATGAGCGCCTTGTTTCGCTCGAAATCGGAAGGTTGATCCGCCTTGGCGCGCGTGACCGTGCCGCCGCTGAGGTTTACGGCGATGCCCACGCCGACCGCGTCCATGATCTTGATTGCGCGGGTCACATGCTGGGTCGTGGCATTGATGTGCTGGTGCAGATCAATGAGGCGATGCTCCGCACGCCAGGAATCGGCCTGCCGCTGAACTTCGGTGACACCGCCATTTGCGGTCAAAGCCGGAGAGACCAGAGCGGGCGACGCAATGATAGACAACAGGACGCAGGCGGCGCGTGTTCTGGCCATGCCGTTCCGAATTGCGCGGCAGCGTCTTGGAGTGCGCCAGCCCTCTGGCGCGGTTGGCAGGTTGGCAGGCCGATCGAAAGCGCCAGAGGGCTGGCGCACTCCAAGACCTTGCGGTGTTGCGAGCGGTTCCACAGAGCAATCCACTGTTTCTTTCATGCGCTGAGTTCGGGGTTTCGCGCTGTTCAATCAAAGAAAGGAAACAACTTTCTGAGTTGCGCCTTGTCCGGTTGCGCGCCGTATTCGCATAGTTCGAACCCTTCGGCGTGCTTGACCGCCGCCGCCTTGTCCGCCGGATACCAGTCGGCGAGTTGTGCGCGGAAACGATCCGCGATCCCTTGGTTGCGCCGGGAAAAGCCATCACGTACCTGTTGATGCCGCGCCTTCTGTTTCGCTGGTTCGCTGGGAATCAGGTCCGCCGAACCATTTGCGCCGCCTTCGTAAAACTGCGATTCCATCACGCCAAGCGCGTCGAGTTTCTTCTCCATCACCGCGTCCACCGACACCATGACGTCCGGTTTGAATGGGTTTGGCTTTTGAAAGCGGTCGGGAAAATAGAAGAACGCGGGATTCTTCTTCATCGCCGGCACGTCGGGACAGAAGAATGGGACGGTGACCATGTAAGCCGCGTCCTGCACCAGCACGCCGGTGTAACGATGATCAGGGTGATAATCATTTGGGCGATGAGCGATAACCACGTCCGCCTTCCATTGGCGGATGAGCTTGGTGATCATGCGGCGGTTCTCGAGCGTCGGCAGCAATTCACCATCGTGAATGTCGAGCACCACTCCTTGAATTCCGAGAATCTTGTGCGCTTCGGCCACTTCCGCTCGCCGGCGTTGGGCCAGCGGTCCGCCCGCTTCGCGCCAGTGTCCGATATCACCGTTGGTCACGGAGACGAACAGCACGTGATGTCCGCGCTTGGCCCACAACATCGCCGTGCCGCCGGCTTGGATCTCGCAATCATCCGGGTGCGCGCCGAAGCAGATGATGCGCAATTTGCCGTCGTCCGGCGGCATGGTGACGCCCTCGATGCCCGATACCGCGCCGCACCAGCCAGCGACCGCTGAGAGATGAAGTCCAACCAATAATGCCAACCAGTTTCTTGAGAGTTTCATAGAGTTTGAGATTGTAAGTTCAATCGTGCATTGCTTGACCGCAGCTTCGGCGATGCGAAAGCAGATTACCAGCCTCTTTGCCGGGCGCGTCAAAGTAAAAATTGCCGGGATGCGTCTTGTGCCTGCCCCAACTGGTTTTTGGTAGTGCCCAACCTCCGACTGTGCTAACCCTGATCGTAAATCGAAAAACTCTCGAACCCGCGAACCAATGAAAGCCGCCTACATCACCCGCACTGGGCCACCGGACGTCATCACGTACGGCGATTTGCCCACTCCCAAACCCGGTCCCACCGAATGCCTAATCAAAGTTGAGGCGGTGGACGTGAACCCGATTGATACCTACATCCGTAGCGGCATGGTGCCGTTGAAAGCCGCCTTTCCGTTCATTCTCGGCTGCGACCTTGCGGGAACCGTCGTTGAAACTGGCAGGCAAGTGAAGAACTTCCGGCCCGGCGACCGTGTGTGGGCTACTAATCAGGGCCTCGCCGGAAGGCAGGGCACTTTCTCTGAATTCGCCGTGGTGGATGAGATCTGGCTGCAGGCCACGCCGGCGAATGTGAAGGACGAGGACGCTGTGGCGATGTCGCTCGTAGGCGTGACGGCGCATCTCGGATTGTTCCGCGACGCAAAGCTCAAGGCGGATGAAGTTCTGTTTGTGAACGGTGGCACGGGCGGTGTTGGCGCGGCGGTGGTGCAGATGGCGAAATTCACCGGAGCCCGCGTCATCGCCACCGGCGGCAGCGATGAGAAAGTCAGAATCTGCCGCGAACTCGGCGCCGACCTCGCGCTCAATTACAAAACACAGGACGTGGACGCCGCCATCAAGGAATTTGCGCCCAATGGTGTCAACGTCTGGTGGGAGACGTTGCGCGAACCGGATTTCGCGCGGACGATTCCGTTGCTGGCCATGCGCGGGCGGATGGTGGTCATGGCCGGACGCGACGCGAAGCCCGCGTTTCCAGTCGGCCCGTTTTACGTGAAGGATTGTTCCCTGTTCGGTTTTGCCATGTTCAACGCCCCCGCCGAACAGCAACGCGCCGCGGCTGCGGACATTAACCGCTGGCTGGCCGAAGGCAAACTGAGAGCGCGCATTGACCGCGTGTTGCCCCTGTCGGAAGCTGCGGCGGCACATCGCCTGCAGGAGGAAAGCACGATCCATAAGTCCGGCGCGCTGGCGGGGAAGATTGTGCTCAAGCCGTGAATGCCTGGTGAAGCCGGCGATCCCGCTCGTTAACTGCAACTGCATTCTTGGAGTACCAGGGCATAGAGGCGATTCAATCCACCGCCAATTCCACCACCAAAGGCAGGTGATCCGAACCGACTTTTGATCCAACCGACCGGCCAACAACACGCAGATCCTGCGAGAGCAGGCAGTGGTCAATGGCAATCCGGAGCGGATACAGACTTGCGGGCCAGGTCGTCTGCCAGCCAAAGCCTCGCGCGCTGTCTTTCAAGCCTGTCCCGCGAAGCAGTTTCTGAAAATGCGGCGACCAAGGCGTGACATTCAGGTCGCCCAGGAGAATGACCGAACCGCCCCGCGCGGCGAGGAACTCAGGGATGGCTTCGAGTTGTTGATTCCGCAGGCGTGAGTTTTCACGGTTCGCCGGCGGAAGCGGATGAGTTCCAAGAATCCGGAGGGTTCGGTCGGCAAAACGGAATTCCGCCGTCACACTCGGCACTTCGGCTTCCCCGAGTTCCACGATCTCGGCATTCTCCAGCGGGAGTTTGCTCAACAGGGCAATGCCGAAATTATCCTCGCGCGGCTCCTGGCAGACGTGCGGATACCGGGTAAGCACGGCGTCCAGGCGGTTCATCCACTCGTGATTCACCTCCAGCAGCACCACCAGGTCTGGGTCGCACTCGCGAATGAGATTCTCGACGAGGTCGTAACGGCGGTTTTCGGTATCCACGTTGAGCAGCAAAACGCGCAAGGTTTGGCCGGCGGCCGGCACCGCCGCGCGTCCGGTGAAACAGTACGGCACAACCACCGCACCATTGAGGATTGCGAAGACACTGAACACACCCGCGACGGTAAGTTTCCGTTTGATGGCAAAACCGATGGCAAGCAGGAGCAACCCGGCCAGATATTGAAACCGGAAATGCGTCGTCAGGTCGAAACCCCACCATATCCGGCCCAGAAAGGCCGTGAGCGTGAGCAGGCACAACAGCCCGCCCGCGGCCGTCAGCAGTCCCTCGAAGTTTACTTTGAGTCGAAAGAATTTTGTCATGCTTGTCGCAAGGTTTGATGAACGCCAGCCTCACTTGGATCAACCCCCGCTCCGCACGTCCCACGCATCGCGCAAGCCGTCGCCGAGGAAGTTGAGCGCAAGCAGGGTTGAAACCAGCACGCCGCCCGGGAAAACAATCAGCCACCAGTAAATGCGGATGGGATTCATCTGGTCGGCGCCCTCGGCAATGAGCGAACCCCAACTCGCCATCGGCGGTTGAATGCCCAGGCCGAGATAACTCAGGAAGGATTCGTATAGAATGATGGCAGGCACCGTCAGGGTGAGATAGACGATCACCACGCCCAGCACGTTGGGGATGATGTGTCGCGCCAGAATGTGCCGCGGTCCGGCGCCGAGCGCGCGGCTCGCGTCCACAAACTGCCGCGCCCGCAGCGAAAGCACCTGGCCGCGCACGATACGCGCCATCGTCAGCCACGATACTGCGCCCAGTCCAATGAAGAGGAATATGAGTCGTGTGAGTCCGGCCAGCGCGCCCGAGCCGATTCCCTCCAACGTTTGTTTCAGCAGACCTTCCAGGGTGGTGATCAACACAATGACAAAGATGATCGAAGGCAATGAATAGAGAATGTCCACGAAGCGCATCATCAGACTGTCCGTGCGCCCGCCAGTGTACCCGGCGATCGCGCCCCACAACACCCCTATGACCAGGCTCACCCCGGCGCCAACGAGTCCCACCAGCAGCGAAATCTGCGCGCCATAAAGCACGCGGGAGAACAGGTCGCGACCGTGAACATCGGTACCGAACCAGTAGCGAGCGCTGGGCGGCTGGAATTGATTGTCGGAAAGGGCGTTCGGGTCATGGGGTGAAACGAACGGCCAGATAAGCACCAGCAACATGACCATCACCAGGAAACACGCACTGACGTTGGCAGGACGGTTTTTGTGGAATCGTCGCCAGGCGCGTTGGTTTGGAGTGAGACTTGTCATCGGTACCGCGAGTTCAAACCGTCCGGTGGAGTGGCGGGGGACGCGTGACAGATGGGAGCCGCCTGGCTATTGCGCGACTCTCCCTCACCCTTGATCCCTCTCCCGCTGGGAGAGGGAAACCGCAACCGCGCGGTTTTGTTTGCGCCAAGGCCCTCAAGCAAAAGCCGCCCCAAGGTTTTCCCAGGGACTGCGAATGATCCTCCCTCTCCCAGCGGGTGAGGGCCGGGGTGAGGGAGAGCATTGCGACAACCAATCATGACCCAACTGTGGACCATCACATAATCAGAAAAGTTACTTTGCTCACGCATACTTGACCCTCGGATCGAGCTGGGTATAGACGAAGTCCACGATCAGGTTCAGCACCACCAGCAGCGTGGCGTAGAGAATCACCAACCCCACCACCAGCGTGTAATCGCGATTCAATGCGCCGTTCACCACGAACACGCCGAGGCCGGGAATCTGGAAAATTGTTTCGATGACGAACGAGCCGACCAGCAAATCGGCCAGCAGCGGACCGGCGTAGGAAACGACCGGCAGGACAGCGAGCCGGAACGCGTGTTTGAGCAAGAGCGCATTTTCGCCAAGACCTTTCGCGCGCGCCGCGGTGATGAACTCAGCCTGCATGGTGTTCAACATGCCTTCGCGCATCAGCCGCGCCACGCGACCGGAGAAATACAGTCCCAGCGCCATGACGGGCAGCACGGCGTGCCACGGCGAGGCCCACAACGCCACCGGCAACAGCCGCGATTGGATGGCCAGAAACATGATGAGCAACGGCGCAATTACGAATCCGGGAATGCAGACCATCAGGATCGCAAACAAACTTCCCGCATAATCCTCCCAATGCCCCCGTCGAACCGCCGTCAGGTAACCCACGGGAATTCCCACCCCCATCGCAAAACCAAACGCCAGCATTCCCAGGAGCATCGAAACAGGCAGCCCCTGCGCGATGATGTCGCTGACCGTGTGATTGCGGTATTTGAGCGACGGGCCGAAATCGCCGCGCGCGAGGTCGGCGAGGTAGAGGAGGTATTGTTTCCAGATCGGCGCGTCGAGGTTGTATTTGGCCAGCAATTGCCGCTCGATTTCCGGCGACGCCGGTTTGCGTTCGCGATCGAAGGGTCCGCCGGGCGCCAGCCGCACGAGCACAAACGCCAGGAAGCTGATGACGAGCAGCAGCGGCACGAGCATGGCGAGGCGGCGGAGGAAGTACATGGCTCGTCAGCGTGGAGGGTATTCAACATTCAACTCCTGGCATCGAACATCGAAGGGATGATTCAGATGCGCCGCCAGATGCAACTGATCTCCCTCTCCCGCTGGGAGAGAATTCCCCAAGCTAAAGTTCGCGCTTTCAAGCCCAGAACCGTAGCCGCCGACGTAAGGAGGCGGAATCTGTTGTTTCGCAACGCCCTCCGCCTCCTCACGTCGGCGGCTACCAGTGGCAGGTTCATGGAGAGAGGGAATCGTTTGCCACGCCTTGGGCATTCGAGAGTCAGAGTTTGCCGGTGGATTCAAACCAGTTCGAGTTAAGCGAATGTGGCCTTTCGCTTCCAGCGGGAGAGGGATTAAGGGTGAGGGAGAACCTTCCAAAGCAGCCCCAGCTTCCGCTCGCGATCCAGCACGCCGGTGGATCGTGTTTGTTTTGTAGATGTATTGCATCGGATGCTCATCGAGAAGGTTGGGCCAGACGCCTTTGATTCTCCGGGGATCGTAATAGTTGAAGCCAGCATAGAAGTAGAGTGGAACAATCGGCGCTTCCTCCGCGATGAGAATCAACTCCGCCTCACGGAAAAGTCCCGCCCGGCGCTGCATGTCGGTTTGCAGATTGGCCTCGCGGATTAGCTCATCGTAACGCGCGTGTTTCCAGCCGGTGCGGTTGTTGCCGCTGGCGCTCATGAACAAATCGAGAAACGTGTTCGCGTCGTTGTAATCGCCGATCCAACTCGATGCGGAGATATCGTAATCCAATCGTGATTGCGAACTGTAAAACACCTTGCGCTCGATCTGCCGCAACTCGACGGTGACACCCAGCGCGTCGCGCCACATCTGTTGCAATTCCACGGCAATCTTGCCCTGCATCTTGGCCCCGCCGCTGGCGGCGGAAAAGAATGTGTAAGTCGTGCGCGGGAATCCTTGGCCGTCGGGAAAACCGGCTTCCGCCAAAAGCCGGCGGGCTTGTTCGGGATCGTACGGCAAACCGTGCGGCGGCTCGTAATTGGCCACGCCGTCGGGTACGAAATGGGGCGCGGGCTTCTCGGCGCCCTTGGTGAGCTTGCTGATGAGCCGCGGCTTGTCCGTCGCCATCGCAAAGGCCTGCCGCACGCGCGCATCATCGTACGGCGGTTTGGTAACGTTGAAGCGGTAGAAATACGTGCCGAGATAATCGAACGCGTGAAAGTCCGGGCGTTCCTTGAGCACATCAATCAATTCTGCCGGCACCAGGTCTTTGTCCCAGACAATGTCCGCCACGCCGGTTTCGTACAGGTTGAGGGCCGTGTTGGGCGAACCTGTGGGCAGCATGTCAATGATGTCGGAGGCGGTATTCGCCTCGTCCCAATAGCGCGGATTGCGGAGCAGCCGCACTTTGTCATTCACCCGCCAGGCACCGAGCAGAAACGCGCCGCTCGTGGGCAGCGGGTCGGCGTGCAACCAGCGGTCACCGTACTGTTCAATGGTATGCCGCGGCACGACCGCAAGGGTTGGAAAAGCGCACAGATCGAGAAAGAACGCCAGGGGCGAATTCAGTTCCACCCGAAAGGTGTGCGGGTCGAGCGCCTGGATGCCAACCTGATTCGGGTCATGAATGTTTCCGTTGTACCAATCTTCCGCGCCTTTGATGTAAAACAACTGGCCCGCGTAATCGCCAGCCGTAGCCGGACTCAATGCGCGCATCCAGGACCACAACACATCGGCAGTGGTAATGGGTTCACCGGTGGACCAGACGGCATTGGTGCGGAGATGAAACGTGTAAACCCGGCCATCGGGCGAAATGTCCCAGCGCTCCGCCAGCGCGGGAATGGGCGAGGCATTCCGCGGGTCGAGCTTGGTTAAACCATCAAACAGCGCCTTGGTGATCCGCATTTCGGCGATGCCCGTGACGATGTGCGGATCGAGCGATTCCGGCTCTGTGCCGTTGATGATGACGAGGTCGGCGGGCGGTTCCCGGCGGACGCAGGAAACGAGCAATACGCCTGCGAGAAGCAGCAGCAGCAGGCGTGATGTGCGATGCGTGATGCGTGATGCCTGTGGCGGAAAGCGAAAACGCGCCCTTGGAGATTCACCAAGGGCGCGCTGCGGAAAAAGCATCGCGATTTACTCGGGCTTGACCGGTGCCGGCTCGGGCGCGGCGGGCACATCAGCCGGATTCGTGGTGGTAAGCGTGATTGGCGCTGGCTGCCCTGCGGGGACGGTTGGTCCAGCAGCCGGCGTAGTGGCCGGCGCCGCAGCCGCCCCGGGAAGTTGTGTGCCTTGTTGCTGCAACTGCCGCTCGAAATCGCGCGTCGTGCGGCTCTGATAATTGCTTTGGAGACTGGCCACCAGCATGGCCAGCACAAAGAACGTCACGGCGGCATACTTCGTGATCTTGGTCAACACATTGCCCGAACCGGCGCCGAACAAGGCATCCGTGGCCGCGCCGCCAAAGGCCAGGCCCGCGCCGGCTTCCTTCTTTGGCAGTTGAATCAGCACCAGCAGAATCAATAGCAGGCACGTCAGCACCAGAATGACCGTCAATAAACCAATCAAAAAGCTCATGGCCGGAATCTATATGGAGTTCTTGATAATGTCAGCAAAACTTCTTGCTTCCAGGGCTGCGCCGCCCACCAGCGCCCCGTCCACGTCCGGCTGGCTCATCAATTCGCGCGCATTGGCGGGCTTCACGCTGCCGCCGTATTGGATGCGGACTTTGCGGGCCACCGCCTCATCAAACATCGTCACCAGCACCCCGCGGATGAACGCGTGCGCGTCCTGGGCTTGCTGCGTGGTTGCGGTCTTGCCCGTGCCGATGGCCCAAACCGGCTCGTAAGCCAGGATGGTTTCCAGCATTTGATCGGCGGTCAGCCCCGCGAGGCTGCCGCGTACCTGCGTTTCCAGCACTTTCTCCGTCTGGCCGCCTTCCCGTTCCGCCAGGGTTTCGCCGACGCAGACGATGGGCTTGAGCGAGGCGCCGTGGACTGCCAGGGCCTTCTTCGCAATCAGCGCGTCCGCTTCCTTTTGATACTGCCGCCGTTCGGAATGGCCGAGGATCACGTAGCGCACGGAAAACTCCTTGAGCATGCCGGCGCAAATCTCGCCCGTGTAGGCGCCGAAGTTGTGCTCGCTCATGTTCTGCGCGCCCAAACGGAGGTTCGAATCGAGGACGGATTTCGACACTGACTCCAAAGCGGTGAAAGGCGGGCATACGACGATGTCCACTTCCTTCACGTTGGTCAGTTCGATCTTCAAGTCGCTCACGAGGGCCAGCGCCTCGGCGACGGTTTTGTTCATCTTCCAGTTGCCGGCTACAATCAATTTTCGTTCTTTGTTCATAATGCAAAAATACCCAATTACCCAAACACCCAATTACCTTAGAATCCCGGTTTCACCTTGGGATATTTGAGGGATTGGGTCTTTCAAATTCATTTGTCGCTCAACGCCGCCACGCCCGGCAGTGTGATCCCTTCCAAGAACTCCAGACTCGCGCCGCCGCCCGTGCTCATAAACGACACCTGGCCGCCCAGTCCGGCCTTGTTCAGCGCCTTCACGCTGTCGCCACCACCGATGATGCTTTTCGCCCCGTTCTGCTGCGTTGCGTCCGCCACGGCCTTGGCCACGGCGTTGGTGCCGGCGGCAAACTGCTTGTTCTCGAACAAGCCCATCGGGCCGTTCCACAAAATCGTCTTCGCCCTGGCAATCACGTCGCTGTAGGCCTTCACCGTGGCCGGCCCGATGTCCAGCCCTGCGGAATCATCCGGACAATTCTTGTCGGAACTCGCGCGCGGATTCTGCCATTCGATGACTGGCTTGCCTTTCTTGTCCAGCTTGTCGGTCTTCACGGGCACGGCAACCACGTCGTCCACCGGCAAAAGGAACTGCACATTCTTCACCTGGGCCTTCGCAAGCGCGGCCTTCGCAATGTCGGTTTTGTCGGCCTCAACCAGCGATTTGCCGGTCTTGAACCCTTGCGCCAGCCGGAAGGTATAAGCCATCGCGCCGCCCACCAAAATCGAGTCCGCCTTTTCCAGCAGACGATCAATGACCTTGATCTTGTCGGACACTTTCGCGCCGCCGAGGATTACCACAAATGGCCGCGCGGGTTGATCCAGTTCGTCGCCGAGGAATTTCAACTCGCGTTCCATCAGCAATCCCGCTGCGCATTGCCCGCCGCGCCTGGCCACCAGTCGTGCCACGCCTTCCGTGGAAGCATGGGCGCGATGCGCCGCGCCGAACGCGTCGTTCACGTAAATGTCCGCCACCTTCGCCAGTTTCTCGGCAAACGCCGGATCGTTGGTTTCTTCCTCGCTGTAATAACGGACATTTTCCAGCAGCAGAATACCGCCCGCCGGCAGGGCATTCGCAAGTTGTTCCACCTTCTCCCCGATGCAATCGTCCGCAAAATTCACATTGCAGCCCAACAGTTCCGCGAGTCTTCCCGCCACTGGCCGCAACGACATGGACGGTTCCCGTTTGCCCTTGGGCCGGCCAAGGTGCGCCGCGAGGATCAACCGCCCGCCCTGCTCGATGAGCAGCCGGAGCGTGGGCAGGGTTTCCTTGATCCGCGTCTCGTCCGTGATGACCATCTGGCCATCCTTCTCTTCGAGCGGCACGTTGTAATCCACGCGTAGAAACACGCGCTTCCCATGAACATTCAGATCGCGAACTGTCAGTTTGGCCATAAATATAAAAAATCCCTCAAGATCCCGATTTATCCCATCAAGGCCGACCAAGATAGCCAAGCAGCGGGGCGAGTCAAAACGATTTACCGAGGCGGCACCGTTGGCCACGCCGAGTTCCCGCCGGAAATACTACCCCTTGCGCTCCGCCAAGCCGCAATTGACGTAATTCCATTGGCACTACCGGTGCCTTGGTTGGCACGTACGAGTTCATTTCGAGGTCAAGCGGTTGAACCGGTCATTCGGCGCGCTTCCGAAGCACCCAAAACATGAGACCGACCAAAAGAACCCCTGAAATCCACAGCACATGAGACCTTCTGACACCAGAAGACGCCGGAGGTTTGGGCGCCCGCAGGAAGCGAAAGCTGGAAAGTCCAGCTTGGATATCCGCGGCGTGCGCGGCGTCGCCGCCAAGGTGCGTCCCTTGCAAGTTGTAGAGCTTGCCGGACGCGAGTATCAGATGACCGACAAACGAACTGGCGAATGGAGGCTTCCCGAAGCGGTGAATGGTTTCGTAAGCGGAAGCTCCATCGACCGTGAACTTCCTGTCCGACACTTTTTCGGAACCGGTTAGGAGTAATCCGCGCTGGATCTCGGCAAGGGTGTCCGAATCAAGCGCCCCGGAGCCGGCCTTGCTGACAAGCAGTGTGATGGTTCTGCTTTGATCCGGGCTTGCGATCGAGAATCCGGTCCCACTTTGGAAGACAACCGTCCAACCGTCGGGGATTGTGATGGCATAATTCAGATCGTCGGATCTCAATTCGCGCGCCGGCACAGGCGAGACGGAGAGAACGACTGCGAGACCAACAAGCGAGGAGCCGATAAAATTCGCTTTCATTCTAGCAATAAGTTGTCGGGGGGACCGGTCAAGGAGTACGCCAGATGCGAACACCATACATACCAGGCCAGAGTTTGATCAATTTGAAGAAACGAAGCAGGAAGGGCTCCGTTGGCAAGTTGCGGCAACTTGCGGAGAACTAGCCCCACCAGCCCAACGAGTCCAATCACGGCACAAAGAAGTCTGTGGCCTTTCATTTCCCGTTCCGTGTAGCGCAGAAAAATGAAAACCACCACGACCACTGATTCGATCATGATTCCGAAGGCCCACGCAGGTATTCTTGGGGTAGATATGCCGGATGGATAAGCTGGCCCGTTACCTAAAAAGCGTTCATCGATAGGCAGGTCAACGGAAAGACCATAAAGACCGTAGCCAATCACAGTCGCAATCGCTATCGTCAAGTTCGCCGTGCATGCAGTTTTAAGAGCACGAATCATCAGTCAGCTTCAACGTTACATTCCGTCCAGAAAATCTTAAACGCTCTACAGTCTTGATTTTGATATATCACTTCCCTTTCAGCTTTCGCCGACGATAGAGTCTTTTTTTCAAATATCTTCATTGTCATTCACGCCGGCCGGGGGGCGTCAGCCGCCAGTTCCATACGTCCACAGCATCATCTGCGCAAATCTAAACTCAAGTTTCGTGCGATCATCCTCCAAATCCTGAACCCACACCACATTCGTCGCTTGACGGCCGCAGGGAGGGCGGGAGAAGGTCTGCCGAACCAAATATGGATTTCACCAACCTCGTCCGCCGGCAACGCGCGTTCTTCCACTCAGGCGCAACCCGTTCTTCGGAGTTTCGCATCGTTCAACTGCGCAAGTTGCACGACGCGCTGGTGGCACACGAACCGGCTCTGTTGGCCGCCTTGCACGCTGACCTTCACAAGTCCGCCTATGAGGCTTATGCGACCGAGCTTGGCTTTGTGCTCAGCGAAGTCCGTCATGCCCTCCGCCATTGCCGCTCGTGGATGAAGCCGCGCCGCCGCCGCACGCCGCCCATTGCCTGGCCCGGACGCGGGTTCATCCGCTCCGAACCTTACGGCGTGGCTTTGGTGATTGGTCCTTGGAATTATCCGCTCCAGCTTCTGCTGTCGCCGTTGATTGGGGCGATGGCCGCCGGGAATTGCGCGGTTCTCAAGCCGTCTGAATTCGCGCCGCACACCGCGGCGGCGGTGGCCAAACTCGTCGGGGAAACCTTCGCGGAAGAATACCTGGCGGTCGTGCTCGGCGAACGTGACGCCGCCGAGGCGTTGTTGCGGGAGAAGTTCGACACGATTTTCTTCACCGGCAGCACGAATGTGGGCCGTGCGGTGATGACTGCGGCGGCCCGTCACCTCACGCCGGTCACATTGGAACTCGGCGGCAAATGTCCCTGTCTGGTTTGCGCCGACGCACCAATCGAAGTTGCCGCGCGGCGGATTGCCTGGGGCAAGTTCATGAACGCCGGGCAGACGTGCGTGGCCCCGGATTTCCTGCTCGTGGATCATCGCATCCGCAAGGAACTGCTGGAATCGGTGAAGCAGGCAATCGGCGAGTTTTACGGTGAAGATCCATCCGCCAGCCCCGATTACGGACGCATCATCAACCGCCGCCATTTTGACCGCCTGACCAGCTACCTGGGCAGCGGCCAGATTGCTCACGGCGGACAGCACGACGCAGAAAGCCTCTACCTCGCGCCAACCATTCTGACCGACGCGCCGAAGGACGCGCCCGTAATGGCCGAGGAAATCTTCGGACCGGTCCTGCCCGTGGTGGAATTCACGCAACTCGATGAGGCACTAGCGTTGCTGCGCGACCGACCGACACCGCTGGCGTTGTATTTGTTCACCCGGGATCGGGCGACACAGGAACAGGTGCTCGAACAAACCCGCTCCGGCGGGGTCGGCCTGAACGACGTCGTCACGCACATGGTTGGCAATGATCTTCCCTTCGGCGGATTGGGCGACAGCGGTTTCGGAGCTTATCACGGGCAAGCCAGTTTTGAGTGCTTCAGCCACCGGCGCTCCGTGTTGCGCGCTTCGCTCGGTTTTGATCCGCGATTGCGCTACCCGCCGCCGCGCGTCAAGCTGGCCACGTTAAAGCGCGCGTTCCGGTTTCTTCTAGGGGCTTGAGATTCGGCCTGGTTCGGAATTACGCCAGGGAGGGCCGCACTTGCCGTCGAACGGTTAACCAAACATTTCCAGGAGTCGTTGTTGACGGTATTGGAAGATGCGTTCCACGTCGCGCCGCACGAACAGCCAATGAATGATCGCGCCGCCGCGGGGTCGGTAACGCACCTGGTCCCGGCACAGCGTGCCACCAGCGCGTTCCTCAAAGGTGTGGGTGTGATGCCAGAGGGTATAGGGGCCGCGGAGTTGAACGTCCACAAACCGGTGCGGCGGATCCCACTCGGCGATTTCTGTCCGCCAATGGATGGGCAATCCCCGTACGCTGATTCGGAAGTCAATGATCGCCCTTGGACGCAGTGTGATGGGAGGCGGAGTCAGCACTTCAAACTTGAGCCAGGGTGGCGTGATGGTTTGAAGGTTCTGCGCGTCGGCAAAGAATGGAAAGACCTCGGAGCGCGGTCGCGGCAACAATAACTCAGTGGTGAAATGATATTCGCTCATGCGATGCTCAGCCCCGCAACGCAAGCAACCTTCACCAACCATTGACCCGGAAACATAGAGCCAAAGGTCGGGGTGGGATGGTGCTTACCCATTCAGTGCGGATAGAATCTCCGAATTCATTGAGGCTTCAAGCATAATGGGTTTTAACTCGTCACGATTCTTTCCAACTCTTTTGAATCAGTGACCTCAACTGCGGGTTAACTGCACGACAAGGGAGGCGGTCATGGTGTGCAGTTACTTCAACGCGTCCAGCACCCTCACGGTTCACTTGTGGATGTCGGGTTCACCCATCACCGCAGCCTGTTCATTCCGAAAGCAAACTCATTGCGGTTCGTGCTCCTTCTCCTGCTCGGCGACTTGATTTTGCGCGCCAGCCGAACGAAACCGGATCACCGTGAAGTCCTGGGTTTCGTCCAGACGGAAACCAAGCTTCAGGATTTCTCGCGCAAGCTCCGGCATGTGCGCCGCACCCCAAGGCACGACAAATTCATCCGCCTGCGAAAGCCGGGAACTGAGTTCCGCCATGAGATGGCGGTTACGCTTGCCGAGCAGATCATCCATCAGTTCCTGCTCGAAACCCGGCGCCGGGGTGGATTGCATCATCTGCAACAGGCTGTCAACGTTGAGGCCCTGGGAATGAATCCGCATGGTCAGGTTGAGAAACCCTATGGTGTTCGTCGTGAACTGCGCAACGTCCACGTCGGCCGGCACGACTCGACCCTGGGTCGGCTGGAACTCCTTCGCTTGCTCGGTTACGCCGAGGGACTTGGCCATCCGTTTGTAACTGAGCCGGTTCGTGAGCAGGCCGCTCTCGTCGCTTACTCCTTCCATGAGAATGATCGCGTTGGTGGTAAACGATTCCGAGAGCACCCGGTAAAAGCTGCGATCAGCAACGTGCGCCATGGGAAACAACTGGACCGATTTGCCGTCGTCGCGAACGTATGTTCTCGCCTGAACCATGAGACCGCCCGGTCGCAGCGCCACGAAGCCATCGCTGAAATGATCCACGGCCAGCCCCGCGCAGACCACCAGGTAAATGAAGGCGGCGGGCAGCAGCACAAAAACGTTGACCAGCGCGAATGCCGCCAGGTTTCGCCAGCTAAAGCGCCGCGCTTCAAGCCGTGCCTCAGCTACCAGCGGCCAGCGCAACTTGAACCCGCCCTGGGCGTAATAAAGCACGGTGAGCCCGCACCCGACCTGGCAGAGCGATACGACCCATCCCAGCGGGTGCAGCCAGCTATAGCGATAAATGAGGAACGGCATGACGACCAGGAAGGCCAGCGGGTTGAAGAGGGCCAGCGGCAGAAACAGCCGTTTGGGAATCATTGGTGTAAGCCCCATCAAGCCATAAATCCCAACCGACATCAGGAGGGCAAGAACGGCCAGCAGCCCGCGGATTGTCCCGAGGATGCGGACATTGCCGAACGCGATCAAGGAGTCGTCCCCCAGCGAAACAAGGGCATCCGTCAGGAACAAGACGAGGTAAAGACTCAAAACCGTGGCGAGCATCGTCCGCAAGGGCTGGGATTGCGGCTGTGGCGGCAGCCGGGGCGGAACGGCGGTCAATGGCGGAGGAGCGTTCATCACGGAGTGGTTAGATACTTCTTTTGAAGGCGCAGTCAAGGAGTGGCGGGTCAATACTTTCAACTCGGGGACGGTTCGCCACTTGCAGGCACATTAGCCCGACTTCCGCTATTCAGGGTGGAATGATGACGCAAGTGGTTGGCATCCAATCCAGCGATCAAAAAGGTCTGCACTACAGAGGCTCATTCGACCAGTTTGCCTGATGTGGTAATCCTCGGCGGTGGCTGTTCCGG
>JACZKP010000208.1 GCA_014860005.1 Verrucomicrobiota bacterium
GTGATACATGATTTCATTGATCACCACTTCATCGCGAAACACGAAGTGATTCGATGTGCCGGGGGTGAGCGTGGTGGGAAACCACCAGCGGCCCGTGGCATCGGGCCAGCGTCCGCGGTCCTCGTCCTTGACCACCACCGCATCCAACACGCTGATCCCGCCGGGGCGATACAGAAACAGGCGCTGGCCAGGCTCGGCGCCGAAGCCTAAGGTGGTCTGGTTGAGCATTACGAATTCGCCGGGCGCGAGCGTTTGCGAAGGGAAAACAAAATGTGGGATGGTCCCACCGCCGTGCCGCGACAGCGTGCAACCGGCGAGGTCGAGGGTATTGGAACCGTAATTGATCAACTCAATCCAGAATTCAGCATTTGTGCCCGATGAAATTTCATTGAACGCCAGCGGAAAGGGCGGCGGCACAAGCATGTTGGTGGTGGTCAGCGACAGTTCCGCGCCAAACAGGACGTTGGTGAGGCCGCCCAGCGCGGCATGAAGTTCCACCGCCAGGACGTTTGTTCCGCTGACCAGGGCGGAGTTCGACAGATCGAATGGGCCAAGGATGACGGGATTGGGCACATTGGATACGGCCAGCGTGGATGCGGTGATGGGGCCGGCCGGCATGTTCCAGCGCAACACTTCCGTGCCGTTCAAATAAAACACGGCACCGTCGGCAATGATAGTCTGCAACTGAAGCGCCGCGAGCTGGGGCAGAGCCTCCAGCGTGAACTTCTTGCGGAAGTAGTAGTTCGTGCGGCCGGCCGGCAACGGAGTATTGCTGGTCATCTGTTTGCGGGCCGTGCCGTTCATCCGGACGCGAAAGCCGGCGGGATTTGCCCCCGGGCCGTCATTGGCCGTGAGAAACTCCAGCGTGTTGTTGCCCGCGACGAAACCGTTGGTGATGGTGAAGGTGCCGCTAAGTGAAGAGAAGCCGACGTGGGATATTCCCTGGGAAACTCCGTTCAGCCGCACCTCGTTCAGACGGTTGTCCGCTCCGAACCGCAAAGTCAGTGCGGCGGAAGTCGCGTCGAAGCCGTCGAGCGAAAATGTTGTGCGGTAATTGTAGTTTCCCGCCGCGACATTCTCGGTGCCGGGATTTACGGGGCCGAGCCAGCTTGAGAGTGCGTCGTTGCCGGCCCACGCGGGGTGATTTTGAATCACGGTCGCGGCAATGGACGGCGGCGGCGGCGTGCTGTGCGCAGATAGCGTGAGCCGGTAATGAGGATCCGTCGAGCCGGGCGAAAGAACGATGCCATTGGCGTCCAGACCGCTGCTGAAGACAGTAGGCACGGGTTGTGGCTCGCCCGCAGGGGTGGTCACGTCGCCTCCTTGGAACAAACCCTGACCCGAGGACCAGCCGCTGTCGTCAAACGCAGGATGCCGCCAGGCAGTGCCGAGGTCGTTGCCCGAGGCGTCGAACTTCCAGGTTCCCTCCAGCGCTAGCGGGGTGCTGTTGGTGGTCTCATACGGCTTGAGCGCAAAGTTGCGTTGGCCCGGAGTGCCGCCAATCATCGCGCTGATCGTCCAGTTTTCGGCGGGCGCACTCGCCAGGTCTTCGTCCCGTTTGGCCAGCGACACGCCGGAGTCGTCCGGCGCCACGGGCCAGTCGCCGTCCACACCGTAGGTGACGCTGTCCATGAGGCGCTGATTGCGATTGCGCAGGTTCAATTGCTCCCCGTCATTGGAGAGCCGACCGGTGAAGGGGCCCAGCACATTCGTCAATCCTGTGGCCGCCATCAGGTCCACCGGCGATGACGCAATCACCAGATAACCACCGCCAGGAATGAATGTGCCTTCGGGAAACTGGTAGTTGATGCCGCTCGTGATGGACCAGCCGGACAGGTCCACGTTCACCGCCATTTGATTGTGCAGTTCCACCCACTCCATCAGCGGTTCGTTGGCGGGCGGGTGATACATGATTTCGTTGAAGACGACGACGCTGTCGGCGCGGGCGGTCGGCGCCGGTAGAATGAGCAGAAGGGCAAACAACCCCATCAGCGAAGTGATCCTTGCCAGGAATCCTTCATGCCGCCTTGGCTCGTACAATTCATAGCCCTGTCGGTGCGAGGTCGGACTGTGAGGTCGTAGCGCAGGTTTCCAACCTGCTGTATCGCCGAATTCCATTCGGCAAGATGCCCCAAACGCCTTCGAATTCTTGCCCGTTGAGCGGGTTGGAAACCCGCGACACAGCAGACTGGAAGTCTGCGCTACGCCGTTGGCTAGGGTCTGCCGATAAAATCTGCGGGCTAGCAACTCCTTAAAAATGTACGAAACGACGTCAGGAATCTCTGACAGGCCTCCGCGTAACCGCGTGAACCGAAGACTCGTGACCTCGTTTCCTGCAAGGGAAGGGTTTCTTCGACGGACTGTCAGTCCCCTGGCACGTGAGGGCCGGCGGGAACAGAAATGAGTGACGCACGATTGAGCAGGTTGCCCAGGCCGAATTGTCGTTCCGGTGCGCTCCCTGTTTCGAGAGATGAGGCCAAAGTAAGTCAGACCCATGTGACGGCAATTGAGCCAGAAGCGACGGTGGTTTGGAAAGCTTAGACTGCAACAAAATTGCTCTGTTCTTGGTGGGCAAATAGGTTGGATAGAATGGTATGACGCTCGCCCTCACCCTGAATCGGAGCGCCGGTCTCCGACCCGGCACGAACCTGCGTTTGCCCACCAACGCGCCGGGTCGGGAGACCGGCGCTCCAATCGCGGTTCAGGGGAGGGCAAGCGGTCAGGAAACTTGGGAAGCTGCCGCGATAAGTGTGTCGCTCTGAAGACGTCACAGGATCAAGAGAAAAGGCCGGGAGCACTTGCGTGCTCCCGGCCCTGTGTATGTCTGAACGCTCTATGATTACTCGACGATGCGGTAGTACCGCTGCGGTTCGCTGGCGCTGGCGGTGTAAGGATTCGCCGCGCCCGTGATGTCCGTCCATGGCCCCGTCACGCTCGGCGCCCATTGGAGGGTCTGACCGGCTACGGCCGGCGCCCACGAGATGGAAACCGTGTTGCCCGTGATGCCGACTGACAGCGTCACCGTGGGTTCAGCCGCACCAATATCCAGCAGGGCCTTCAAGTTAACGCGCAGGCCCACCGGGCTGGGTGCTTCTCCGGCGTTGGCCATGAGGAAGTCGAGTGTGTTATTCCCCGCAACCAGGCCGGTGGTGATCGTGAACGGCGTGTAGGCGGTGAAGCCCGGCGAAGTGGTGCCGGTGCTCACGCCATTAACCAGAATGTCACTGAGGGTGTTGTCCACGGCCACACTGCCAACTACGCTGACCTTGCTGAGGTCATAGCCCGCGAGGCTAAACGTTGTTTGGAACGTGTAACTTCCTTGGGCGTTGACTCCGTTGGGGTCGGCGCTTTGGTTCTGATTGGCTTGGGGTGCGATCCACCGTGAGTCCGGTCCATTGGCCAGCCACGGTCCAGCGGGCGCGATCGGCCACGCGTTGTTCACGACAATCGCATCCGGCCCCGGATAGAAGGCATCCGCGCTGACAGACATAATGTAATGCGGATCAACCGCGCCGTCGGCCAACAACTGCCCGCTGGCGTCCAGGCCGGTACCGAAGATGCCCGGGATCGGGCGGTAGCCAACATTGACGAATGCACTGGCACTGATCTCAGAGCCCCAGGCATTGGATACCCGGGCGCTGTAGTTGCCCGTGTCGTTCGTGGTTACATTGCTCAGCGTCAGGCTTTGACCGGTTTGGTTCTGAATATCCACGCCGTTCTTCCGCCATTGGTAGCTGATGGGCAGGGTGCCGTTGGCGCTAACGTTGAGGGTGATGCTGTCGCCCTCGGCGATTTTTGCGCCTTGCGGACTGGAGGCCACGGTCGCCGGGACGCCGGGCAAGGTGCGTGCGCTGGCCTGGGTGAATTCCACTCGCAATCCGGTCGGGCCCGGCGGCTCCGCATTGTTCACTGCGAATTCAAGGGTATTGATGCCGGGAAGGAACGTGGCGTTGTTAGTGCTAAGTGTAAACGAAGTCCAGGCAGTGAATGATGTACTCAAGGGAACGCTTAGCTGGGTGCCGTTCAAATAGACGCCGGTGCCGCTGTTATCCGTGGACCAACGGCCGACGATTACAACGGTGTTGGTATCGCGGTTCGCCAAATCAAACGTGGTGCGATACACGTAATCACCCGCGGCAATCGCTTCGCCGAGAGCGGCGCGCGGCCCGATCCACTTTGAGACTGCGCTGTTGTTCAGCCAGGTGCCGATGGGGAATCCTTCATTGCCAACAAAGGCATCGGTTGAGTTGGTGTCCGCGTTGATGGGAAGAGTCCAGAACGGACTGACCGCGCCGCCGGGTTGAGCGTTGCCGCCGGCGTCAATGCCCGTGTTGCGCAGCGAAGGAATTGACTCCAATAATGAAAGCCGGGCCACCGCACTGGTCACCGAGCCGGAACTGTTCGTGATCACGAGGGTGTAGTCGCCTTCGTCAGCCAGGCCCACCTCTGCGATGGAGAGGGTCGAGGCGGTTGCGCCGGTTAATGGCTGGCCATCGAGCCGCCATTGATAAACGAGCGGCAAACTGCCTTGTGCCACCACGCTGAAGCTCGCCGACTGGCCGGTATAAACGGTGGCGGACTGCGGTTGCTGGCTGATGGTGGGGAGCGTGCCGGCGGCCACCTGAATGATGGCGACGTTGTCAATCAACGCGGTGTTGTCGCCGCCCAACGGGTTGCTCTTGATGAAGGACAACTCCAGGTCCGTGGCCGAGGCCGTGAACATGGCGCTGGAGATTTCACGATACGGATTGCCGCCACCGACTGAAGTTACAACGCGGGCTGGCAGAACGGTATTGCCACCCACCTGGACTTCCACAGCAGGGGAGTTTCCCCCGCGGGCATTCTCATAGTAATGGACGTAGTACTGTCCGCCGACGGTGAAGCCACTCAAAATCTGGCTGAGCGCCCCGTTATCCTGCATGAAGGCCACCTGCGCCCCGTGCGGAATTGCGCCGTTGTTGGCGAAGGGGCTGGCGCCGGTGCCATCCTGAAGCGGATTGAGCCCGTGCCCCCCCAGCGCGGTCCAACCAGTGATCGGCGCGTTGCCGCTGACGTAGCCGGGAAAGAAGATGAAGGCGTCCGCCTCAAAGCTGGCATTGGCAACGGCAATGGCGCCCACCGTGAGTTGCGCGACCTGGCTGGTGATTGATCCGGAGGAATTGGATACAATCACGTCATACGAGCCGGCGTCGGCAGCAGAAACCGACGGGATGATGTAGCTCGCCTCGGTGGCGCCGTTGATTTCATTGCCATTCAAGCGCCATTGGTATTCGAGGACCGGCAAGCCAGCCGCCGTGACCGTGAAGGTCTGCGAAACGCCCGGCGAGACAATTGCGCCCCGCGGATGCCCACTGATGGCCAGCCGGGATTCGGCTTCGCGATTACTGAAACCATAAGCGTGGAAGGTGGTGTTTTGGATGAGCGGCGAAATCCGGATCGTGGCGTTACCGTTTTCGTCAGAGGTGTAGCGATAGGAAATACGAATACCGTAGTTGTTGAAGAACTGATCCTGATTGATGGTCAGGTAGTCGTCCCCAAAGCTGAACGTGACCCAACGGGCGTCCAACCTGGGGTCTTCCCAACCCACAGAGTAGATGGTGAACACGTGGTCCGTGTTGGGTGTCAAATCGGTAAGGGAGATGCTTTGAAAGGAGCCAGCCGGAACGTTTCCGCCATACACGAAATTGTTGGCCAGGGTTTCACTACCCTCACCGGTAGAATCAAATACGTTGGGATCGTTGTCTCCATACAGGCTACCGAAAAACGTCGTGGAGAATTTTCCGGGCACATTTGGCGCGGTACCGCCAATGCCCGTGAAGGGGATGTTGTTGATGGTAGCATTCGCGGCGGTGCCGAAGTTGTAGGCATGAGTGTAAAAGTAGGTTGAATCCAGGCCCGAATCGAAATCGGATGTCCACGCCTCAACTGCCCATCGCCCGGACGCTGGCGCAATGCGGAAGTCATCCACCAACAGCGTGTGATCGCCTTCGGCGACATCGTTAACGATGGCCAGGGTCTGTGAGGCCGCTGCGGCGGTAAACTCAAAGGCGATGTAAAAGTAGGGCAACGTGCCCGTGACCGCCCTCGTGGACAGTCCATCCACCCACCCACCGGGGAGCAACACCGGCGTGCCGTCAATCAGCACCTTCACATTAGGCGTATTGGCCGTGGCTTCGGATCTGGCATTGGCGCGGAAGGTGACCTTGTAAACGTTGCCAGGAGTCAGTCCGCTGATGGTGGTGCTCAGAGTGGAGGGCGTTCCCGGGTCGGTCACGTTGCACTGGATAAAGGCCACGTTGTTGCCGTCGGGGATGGTGCCATTATTGGCAAAAGGCGAGCCGTCGGAGGGATTGAGGCCCACGCGATCTGCCGGGGTGCCCGTCCAGCCGGTGATCGCGGTGTTGCCGCTGATGTAGCCCGGAGAGACGGTGAAAGTGTCAGTCTCGAAACTGGGGTTGGGAATGGTCTGGCCAATGACGGCCTGACCCGCAAGCCAGCCCGCCGCACAGGCGCACGCGGCAAGCTTGCTGAGGTTTAAGGATAGGTTGAATGGATTGAGCTTCATATAATTGCTGGATTTGAAGTTTGTTGGGTCCACCGATACGTCAAACAGCTCCCACTGATGGTCGGGAATTGCGTTAACTGGTTACGGGCTTACTACGCGCACCGAGTTCTGACAAGGAAAAACTAAGGAAGAATTGTAGGCCGCTGGATCGTCACCAACTTTCTGGAACGCCGGATTCATCCGGCAGCCCGGTCGCCTGAAGGCGGCGTTCCGCGGTTGATTTCGCTTCCACCAACCTGGTAAGTCATTCATTGAAGTCGCCAAGGATTCAGATGTGAAAAGCGATGATCCTGTAAGCAGATATTCAAGCAACTCATCCTGACGCGACAACCCTCGCGAGCCGCAAGGAATCCCAGTTCCCGGTCCAACCGCCGAGCTGCGATGGCCGCAGAGCAAGGGCACGGCCAAAGGTTGACTCGCAGCCCCGATGGAGGCCGCGTCCCGGGATGATCGCGATTGTAGCCTTTCAAAATGCAATGCCGCAGTCTTGCGCTACGAGCGTTTTTACCGCGCGAGACTGAGGCGTTACTCAAAAATCCTTGTTCCCCTTGAGCGCCACCGTCATTACGCTGGGAAAAATGTCCGGCCTGACCAAATACTGGCATGTCCTGAACATCGGGGTGCAGAACAGCCTGACGTATCGCTTCAATTTTCTGACGCGGACGTTGTTTGGCTTCATTCCGCTGACCGCCATGCTGTTTCTGTGGCGCACCATTTACGAGGGCAAGGAAGCCGGGGCCACGGTGGGCACCTACACCCTGGCGCAAATGATTTCCTACTACTTGCTCGTCACAGTTGTGGATGCCTTCACGGCGGTGAGCGAGGATGACTGGCAAATCGCGGCGGACATCAAGGACGGTCGTATCAGCCAGTTTCTGCTCAAACCGATAGATTACCTGTGGTTCCGGCTGTGCCTCTATTTTTCCGGCCGGCTGACTTACCTCGCGGTGGCGTTTCTGCCGGTGGCGTTGCTGATATTCTACCTGCGGCAATACTTCATGCTGCCGCCGGACTGGACCACGACTGGTGTGTTTGCCATCTCCGTGGTGCTCACGGCGTTGCTCCAGTTTTTTTTATCGTACATGATGGCGATGCTGGCCTTTTGGGTGCTCGAAGTTTCGACGTTCATTTTCATTCTTTACGCGTTCGAGTATATCGCCAGCGGACACATGTTCCCGCTGGACATTCTTCCGCCGATGGTCGAACAGGCGCTTTATTTCACGCCATTTCCGTATCAGCTTTATTTTCCGGTCGGCATTTACATGGGCAAGATCACCGGCAAGGAATTGATCACGGGATTGGTGATGCAAGCGGGCTGGGTTGTGCTGGCGTATCTGCTCGCACGCTTCGCGTGGCATCGCGGGATCAAGAGATACTCCGCCGCAGGAGGTTGACCAATGCGCCAGGAACCGACAACCGAGCATCAGACGCAACTGGAGCACAACGTGAGTGCGGCGCCATCGGCCTCATCGCGGCCCGCCACCGTGCGGCGTTACGCAGGCATTTACGCGGCGCTGTGGAAGAACTCCGTCACGCGCGAAACCATGTTCAAGGGCAACTTCCTGCTCTGGATCGTGGTCGAGTTGCTCTGGTTCGGACTGCAACTGGGTTTCATCGGCGTGTTGTATTTGCACACGGACGCCATTGGCACGTGGACCAAGTGGGAAGTCGTGCTGTTGGTGGGCGCGAGTCAGTTCATCCAGCAGATTTACCAGGCTTTCTTCCTGATCAACTGCGCCAACCTTTCCGAACTGATCCGCACGGGCAAGCTGGATTTCCTCCTGATGCTGCCCGTCAACACGCGCTTTGTGGTTTCTCTGCGCCAGGTGGACCTCGGCGGATTCGTGAACGCGGCGTCCGCGCTGGCCGTGATGCTCTACGCCGCCAAACAACTTCAACTGTCGCCCACGGCGGGCACGGTGTTCGCGTTTCTGGGCTTCTGCGCGGCGGGCATTCTCATCCACTACTCGCTGATGTTTATGCTGGCCACGATCAGCTTCTGGACGGTGAAAGCGCAGGGGATCGTCTTTGGTTACTACAACTTGTTTCAAATCGCCCGCATGCCGGACGAAGCGTTCCGCGGATTATACAAAGCGGTGTTCACCTTTGTGCTCCCGATGCTGCTGGTGAGCAATGTCCCGGTGCGGTTGCTGGCGGACAAGTTGGAATCGGCGCGACCGCTGGTGGTCCTGCTGGGCATGGCCTGCGTGTGTGCGCTCATTTCCGAATGGGTGTGGCGCGTGTCCGTGCGCCGCTACACGAGTGCGAGCAATTGAACGTTCGACACGGAGCTCGCGCGTTGGTTCTTTGAACTGCCGGCCCTGGAGCGCCGATCTCCGACCCGGCACGTTTCTCCGTCCAACCACGCCGGATCGGGGATCGGCGCTTCGCGGTAAGGAGTTTGTAGGCGACGACGTAAGGAGTCGTGGAAAATAAGGTAAGGAGTCCCTGACCCGGGGTTCTGCCCGCTTCGAGAGACTCCTCACGTCGTCTCCTACAGATTTTCCCGAACGATGTCTTCGCGCTTTGAATCATTGAACCGGCGCTGGCACAGGAATGCCGGTCTCCGACCCGGCACGTTCTCCGTCCAACCACGGGCGAGACGGGCGGGGAGGCGTTGCAGCCTTGGGCTGAGTGACGAAATCCAGTTGGGATTTTGGGAAGCGTGGTTTCACAATTCTCCTTTGAAGGCTTTGTCCAAAATGGCAGGGAGCAAGGCGGCCAACTCGGCGGCGGTCTCGGCTTGCAGGCGCTTCAGCGCGTCCACCTCCGCCTGCAACGCGTCCAGCTCGGCCACAATCCGGCGCTGCTCGGGGAGCGGTGGGACAACAATGTGTGAGCCAAGCAATTTATCCGTCTGAAATTTTCTCGTGTCGTGTGTTGATTTTTCAACAAGCTCCAGCATCCGTGAATTCGTAGCCCAGAACAGGGCGCAAAGAAATTCTGGCAGAATCTCCTTCTTTGGAACGAGCGCCTTCATGTCCTGATTGATTGTCGTCGGGGCCCGCAGTACCGCCGAGGGAAATGTGTGGGCGAGAATCATTCCACGAACCACTACAAGCACCGCACCCGGTTCAATTAACTTTGCCGCCGATTCCTGCGTTGCGCGTTCTGAAATGTGGTCAATGGCGTCGCTCAGTTCGCGACGTTTCATATCCTTGGGGCTAATCCACGGAATTTTTCCCTCCCAATAGAATGGGTCAGATTTTGATGGTGTCCCGCCGCCACGGATCGTCACGAGGTCTGCGAGTTGCCGAACCGGATAAGTTGCAGTCGCACGGTCGAAAAGCACGGATGCTCCGCGCGCCCAAAGCGCCTCGGCTTCTTCGGCGGCTTGGTGGCGGAGGGTGGGCAAGCGGACGATGGTGTGGAGGTTGAATTCCTTGAGCAGTTCTTCCTTGATGCGCGCGCACACGCCATCGCCAAACAACGTGCCATTTGGCACGACGACAGCGGCGCGGGCAAAACGAACCTCCTCTCCCGGCCTGCGGCCACCCTCTCCTCCATTCGGAATGGAGGAGAGGGACGGGGAGAGGAGGCGCGTCGTCCGTCGCAATTTCCGCATGATCAATTGCAGAAAGAGCAGCGCGGTTTCTGCGGTTTGTTTGTCTTCAGGAAAATTGCCTTGAACACCTTTCTCCTCCTCACCGCCAAAGGGCGGGTTGGTGAGGATCACGTCCACGCGGTCGCGTTCGCCGATCTCGGTGAGCTTGAAGCGGAGGGCATTGCCGGGATCAATCTGCGGCGCGTCGAGTCCGTGCAGGAGCAGGTTCATCTGGGCGAGCAGGAACGGCAGCGGTTTCGCCTCGCAACCGAGGAGGGACTTGTCTTGCAAGGTGCGCCGGTCTGCGACCGTTTTGACCTGCTTGGACAAATGGTTGAACGCTTCGACGAGAAAGCCTCCCGTGCCGCACGCGGGATCGAGCACGGTTTCGCCGAGGCGCGGGCTCATGACCTCGACCATGCAGCGCACGACGGCGCGCGGGGTGTAGAACTCGCCAGAATCGCCCGCCGCGTCGCGCATCTCGCGGAGCATGGATTCGTAGAGCGATCCAAGCGTGTGCAACTCGCCGCTGGAGGTGAAATGGATGCCGCCGATCTTGTTGATGACGTCGCGCAACAGGTAGCCGCTCTTCATGCGGTTGTCCACGCCGCCAAAAACCGTGGCGATGACTTCGCGTTTGTCGTCACCATTGGAGTTGGTGAGTTTGCGCAGGTAGGCAAACAGACCCGCGCCGCGCTTGCCGTCGGGCCGGGTGCATTCCTCCTGATTGATGAAGGTGAGCAATTCGTCGCCGGTGATGCCATCGGATTTGGCGGCCCAATCGCGCCAGCGATACGGCGCTTCGATGGCGGGCTTGAAACCCCTTCCCTCTCCGCCTCGACCGGGGAGAGGGCCAGGGTGAGGTGTCGATTTTCTGGGTGCAACGAGCTTCCATTCCTGCTCGCGCTGAAGTTCCAGGTCATCGAGGAATTTCAGGAACATGATCCAGGTGAGCATCGGCAGGCGGTCAAGGTCGCCATTAAGCCCCTTGTCCTTGCGCATGATGTCGCGCGCGGATTTGAGGAGCGCCCCGAGGGATTGGGCGGTGGTGGGCGCTAACGTTGGAGGTCGGAGACTCATGTGCGTGGTAACTTTGGTGAGAATTGCAGCATGTATTCATTCAATTGAAGCTTCGGAGTTAATGGAGCCAATCGGGCAAGCTGAATAATGGCGTCGTAATTGCGTGTGGCCATGTCCCGTTCCAAGCTGACAAAGGTAAGAAGCTGCCCAATATCGCGCTTAATCGCTGCGTAAAATTCCAGAGCCTTTTTCCACCAAGGATCGGGCAGGCAACCAGCAACCCAATCGACCGGATTGTAGTGTGACAACCAGTTTGCTGCCAAAAATTCTTGGTAAGTCAGATGCCCAAACGAGAATCCGCCGTAGGGCTCCAATTCGATGAGACCACGTCGCAGGCAATTTCCAACGATTGCAACTGGTTCGTGTTCGAGACCTATTGAAGTCATGCTTTGCGCCAAGTCAACCGCCGCACTATACGAGAAATTACGTGCCTTCTCTTTGTGAGTTTCAAACGCGAGCCGAATTAGAAAATGCCAGTACCGCGCCCGCATCTCCTCGGGCATTTGTGGAATCCCCTTGGCCAACTCCCATCTCCCCAGCAGAAGTTCGAACCGTTTTTGATAGAGCCCGACTTCAGTTGCGGGTAACTCTGCCTGTGCATCAACCAAAGAGCAAAGCTGCGTAAGGACCATCGGTGTTCGCGCTATCTCCTTCATGCTTGGGGAGCTTTCGAGCCAATTCTGCAACTTAACTCGATTGCTGGGGGCAGTGCGAAACCATTTCTCGATAAACGAAATTGTCTGCGAGTCGTTAAAGGGTGCGAGCCGCACGAACACAGCATTTGGCCAATCGCCGTAATCATGGTACTCCCGACTACTGACTACGATGCGCGAGCGCTTCGACTTTTGGCAGAATTTCTGGAGAACCAGAAAAAGTTTGGTCGCGTTGGGTCCGACTTCATCGAGGCCGTCTAAAAACAAACGGTAGCGGCCAGCCCGAATTTCCCTTTCGAGCTGCTTGTTGGCGATTTTGAGCCCCAGCCTTCGCAATTGCATTCTACATTCAATCAGCAAGTGTCCTCGCGACGCGTCTTTTATCCGGTTGAGTTGGATGAAAATAGGGAGCACTTTCTGACCCCAATGAGCCTGCTCGATCGCCAGTCGTCTTAAAAGTGTCGTCTTGCCGGCGCCAGGAGGACCGAATACGACAATGGGATCTTCAATCGCAGAGAGTACGGTCCCTGGCAACTGCCAAGATGGGTCAACGGAGCCACGTGCAAAAGCTTGGGGAATCTGTGGCCAGTTGTCCTGAATAGTGGGATTCTGGGTAAGGTGGCGTATACCGGCGCCAAGTTCTAGCCCCTTCCTGACAATTCGAGCTATGGTTTTGGGCGATGCAGTAGGTTCGCGAAGACGATCAAATGTCTTGCGGAATACCTGGATGCGTCGGTTCAGATTCCGGCACATCGGGCGCACGTCAACCAACTTGACAACAAATTTCTCAAAGTCTGCGATCTGATTTTTTAAAAACATGACAGCTTTTCTGTCCCGCCGTTTGGTAGCCGCCGAGAGAGCGCGAGCAATCTCTTTCTTCCTGTTCTCTAGAAACTGCACTTCACAGGCCGGATTGAGAGGTTTGATCGCATCATCATCGGCCCAAAATGGAATCTCGCGGAGGTCATCTAGATCCGCGGGCGTGCAGAAGATATCGCTGGATTTCAGCTTAGGAATTCGATCAGCCATTAGTGCCGAACCAAGCGTAAGCATTGGAGCGAAAGCAACGTCGATGTATATCTCCCGAATCCGAAGCTCGCGAGATAGGTCGAAAGCACGGGATTCGGGGACGGAATCAAGCATCTCTATTAACTGAGCGCTGTACCTTCCTGAAGCCAGTTGTTCAAACCACTTGGGAAGGTAGCGTTTAATTAGGCCAGCGAGAATAGGACCATCGACAATGGTAATCTCGCGGCGTTCGTGTTCCATGATGTCATGAAACGCAGACTCCAACGCCGAGCGGTTAATTTGATACGGTGTGATAAAAATGCATCGATGCGCCTTGCCCTCTGTTTGAAGCAGCGGATCAATTCCGGGTTCAGTGAATACTTGGCGCAGTTGTGTCAGTAACTGCGTTAGCGAATTGGAGCTCGCTTGCTTGCCGGTGAATTCAGTGCGCTTTATTTGGATCGCATATACCTTCGGCCTTCCAAACTCCCATTTGATGGCAATTAAATCCCTCCCTTTTTCGTTCGGGCCGGACACATCGCGCACATACTCGAAATCCATCGCGCGGAGGAGCGGCTCAATTATCGAAGCTTGAAGCATGCGCTCGTCCAAACTGGCTAGCGCGTGAAGAATGTTCACTTCAACATTCTTTTCAACCGGAGGTAATTCATTTGAAGTCATCGCTGTTGGTATCGCCACCGTCCTGCAACAACCTTGAGTTTTTCAGGAGTCATCGCAGCATTTTGCCAGCCCTTGTCGAAATCAATGTCGTGTGAACGAGGAAGCTGGTCGTCGGTAAGCGACCTTACGCAAATGCGAGATGGAAGCATGGCAGCTTGGCCCACAAAAAGAGCCTCTTGCCGCCGTAACCCTGACAACATTTTCGTCAGTCCTGCCATTGAGTCAGGCAAGATGGAGCGCACATGCTCTCTGTCGGCATCATTGGTGATTCGTAGGACAATCCAACTGTTGCATTGCGACAGCACAGTTGCTTCGACTTCACTTGGGCGTTGGGAAACAAGAAATAAACCCAGTCCATACTTGCGCCCCTCTTTTGCGATTCTCCGGACGGCTTCTTGCGCCGCTTCATACTGCGCTTCGCCGCGATTGGGAACATACCGATGGGCTTCCTCGCAAACAAGCAGCAGTGGGTCATTCTCTCGTTCAGCCGTCGTCTGCCATATCTTCAAGTTGAATAGCGTGCGAGCAATTACCGCGCTGCAAATTCCAGCGACTTCATTGGGCACGCCAGAGAGATCAATAATTCGCACTGGCTTTCCTTCGCCGACAAATTGTGACAGCACGGGCGCAAAATCGTCTGACGCGTTGTCCCAGGGCGCAAGCATGAAATTCATGCGTGTGTCACGCTGGAGCGCTTCGAGCTTATTGATCACAGAGTTGAACGGCTCTTGTTCCTTCTTGTCTTTGCCGGGTGGCCGTTGTGCGTTCACCTCGTCTTTCAATTTCTCGATTGAGTATGGCGTCGGTGAATCAACCGTGATTTTCGCTGGATCAATCTGCACTGTGCCGGCCGCTGAGACGCGAGCATTGAGAAGCGCTAGCTTAACGATGTTCGACTGTGATGTTGCAACGAACTCCGTCTTGCCAATCACGAGCGAAAGAGTTTCCTGAAAATTTAACAGCCAATAAGGAAGCCGGAGGGTGCCTTCATCCGTTGAGAGGCGTGAATGACTATCCTTGAATGCGGTAGCATACTCATTGTGCGGATCAAGGATTACGATCCTTGGCTTCCATGTTGGAAGATTGTTTTCAATCCCTCGCTCCAAAAGACTGTGGATCACTGCGGCAACTGTGCCTGATTTCCCAGCGCCGGTAGAACCAAGGATTGCCGTGTGCTTGCCCAGCAACTCATTCAAGTCAGCGTAGCAGGGTGTTCCACCTGATCCGACATGCTCACCGAGGCAGACGACCGCTCCTTTTTTCTGTCCGTAGATATAGCGGAGTTCAGACTTGGGTGTGAGATAAACTGTCTGTTGTGGCAAGGGATAAGTCGCTACGCCTCGGTCAAACTTCAACGCCCACTTCGGCGGAGTTGCCGTCGAGTCCCAAATCCATTCTCCTTCGCCAAACAGATCTGCTTCCACGACCCGTTCATCACCGGAAGTCTGTGAAGTGATCCCACGTTCAGATTCGTATTCCGCCTTCATGCGGAGACGCCCCACAAACGCGTAAATCAGACGGCGACCGAAGTGGATTTTGACGATCGAACCAAACTGGCCAATCGGATAAGTCTCCCCTGCATAAACGCGCGAAAGTTCTGACAGTTTCGGCTCTAACTCTGCGACGATATGCGAGCCATCAACTTCGATTATCTTCCCAATCGCAAGATTGTCGATGGTGTCATTCGGATTGCGTGCTTCGGTGCTCATCGCTCACCTCCGAGCAATCGAGTAATGTTTTCAAATGTCCACCATGGTAAATCTGCGGAGGAAGGTTCGACTATGTCACCATGCCAAAAGCCGCGTCGCCCGTAAATTAGCACTTGCTCACGGACTGCGGCATCCTCGTGCCATGCCTTGAGCGTGCCGTCGAGGTTCGTGTCGGAGGAGAATGCGACGATGGTCAGGCGTCCCGTTGACTCGCGCAGCGCTCGGTCGAGTTCAATGTTGATATGGGAATCTCCGAACCTATAGCCGCAAACAGCTACGACGCGTTGCGAGCCGTCTGTTGGACGGAGAACTTCGCGCGCCTGATCTGCGAGTTGGGCGTAAGGGTCTCTTTGCGTCTCCCGATATTTGGTTGAAGCCGGCCAGATTACAATTCGCCTGTTGCTCACCGCCGTGCCGCTGATGGCTTTCGGCACGCGGCGCGGCAGCGGGTCATCTGGAAACTCTGACCAGTTGATGGAGCCATGCAATTTCAAGACTCGCGCCATCAAGCCATCTCGGGAGAAGGTTTCCGCATTCCACCAACCGGTCACGCCACCATCGATCCCGTCAGCAAACGGCACTTTCTCCAAGGCCAAAGCATCTTCAACGAGCGTGTCGTAGTTGAGCACAAGATAATCGACGCGTTGGTTGCCGACTGATTTTCCTGGCCGAAGGGGACGGTGGACTGCCTTGACGAACTTCCAATGCGTTTCAATTGAGACGGGTTGATCGATCACTTCGGCAATTGCACGTTTGATCTGTTCCGCGGCTTCCCGCAACAAGTCTGAATTGTAAGGCTTAGCGGCTAACTCAATTTCCTTCTTGGTCGCGCCACGAAGTGTGCGGCGCTCTGCGATGGCGAGCAAATCAACCAGTTCGCTCAGATAGTCTTCGATGTTTGGGTCTTTCGCTCCAGCAAAGTGCGCCTGAATCGCTGTCAGAATTTCCTTGGTGCTGGCGTCGAGCGCAGTGCTTGCAAGTGCTTTGCTCGTCAGTTCAGCCGTGAGCGGCAGACCCGCGCACTTGCTGCATCCTGCGCCCAGCAGGAATGCGCGTCCGCTTTGCGTCATTTGCTCTTCAAGCTTCGTGACAGCATCACTGAATGGTTTCGCTTTAAGTGAAGATAGGTCGTCAGGCGTTGGCATGTTGTTTCTCCTTTGGCTTGGTCAATCACGCCGCATACAGCAGCGATTGGAGTTGGTTGACGGCATTGCGGAGTTGGTCTGAGCCGCCGAATTTGCCGACGATTTCATTGACGTTGCCGCGTTGTGAAATGGGCGGGACTTTCAGCACGTCGGGCAGCGCCGGGGGAAAGGCTGAAGGCTGAAGGCTAAATGCTGAAAGGTGCAGAAGCGGGTTCATTTCGCGTAGAGCAATGTTTGGAGTTCAGTCACAGCATTCCGCAATTGGTCGGTTCCTCCAAAAGCCTCTGCAATCTCCCGGACTGTGCCGTGTTGTGATATTGGGGGCACTTTGAGAATGTCCGGTAGAGAAAACTGAATCTCCCCATCGGTCGCATACTTTTCGAGCAGTTCATTCAGAATCGTCCGGGCTTCCGGAGCGAAGTAGTCGAAGAAGGCGGCTTGCTGCTTCTTCATGCGGTCGGCGCGCTGGCGGCGGGTGAGCACGGGCGCGTTGTAGGCGAGATGGCACAGCAGGTCGAACGGGTCGGCGTCCGGTTGGCCGGCCTGAAGCGCGAGGGTTTGAAAATCAATCCCGCGCTCGTGAAGTTGCTCGATGATTTGCGCCCGCTGTTCCGCGTTGCTCCAGCGTGCCCGCAATTCAACCGTGCTCGGGCAGATGGAGCGCACCTTGTCGCCGGTGTAATCGGTCAGCTTGACCACGCGCAGTTGTTTGCCGTCTGCGTCCAGTTCGTAAACCAAGTCGGCGGCAATCTCCACCTGGCCGCCGTCGTAGTAGAATTTGCGGCGCTGGGAATTTCCGGAGTTCGACACCTCACCCCCAGCCCTCTCCCCGGTCGAGGCGGAGAGGGAGTCGCCTAGAACACCTGCGGTGTCCTCCGGCTCTTCGGCGGTTGCAACCTCGGTGCGGATCATCCGCCCGTGTTCGTCAATTTCCTCCTGCGTGGCGAAGGCGGGGTCGCCGTCGAAGGCCGGGTCGGCGAAGTTGCGCGTGGCCGTGCCGGTGTAGTCGAGGATGTTGAACCAGAGCTTGCCGTAGTCGTCGCGCACGCGCGTGCCGCGCCCGATGATCTGCTTGAACTCGACCATCGAGTTGACGAGGCGCACGAGCACGACGTTGCGGCAGGTGGGCGCGTCGAGGCCGGTGGTGAGCAGTTGCGAGGTGGTGAGGATGACGGGCGTGCGCGTCTCCACATCTTGGAACCGCTGCATGTGGCCGCGCCCGATGTCGCCTTCATCGGCAGTGACGCGGCAGACGTAATCGGGGAAGCCGTGTGGCGCAGGCGTCCCGCCTGCGGGTTGACCGGTCGTCCCGACCGGTGTTCCTGGCGGCGGGACGCCGCCGGAACTCGCAGGCGGGACGCCCGCGCCACTACTGACAGGCGGAGACGCCTGCCCCACTAGGTGAGGATTCAGGTTGTTGAGCGCGGTGCGCATCTCGGACGCGTGTTCCTGATCCACGCAAAAGACGATGGTCTTGGCGAAGCGGTCGGTTTTCTTGAGGAAGTCGGTGAGATGCTTCGCGATGGTTTCCGTGCGTTTGAGCAACGCAACTTTTCGCTCGAAATCCACCGTGCCGTACACTTCGTCGGGGATGCGACGGCCATAGCGGTCGAGGTCTTCCTGGTTCGGTCGCCAGCCGGCGGCGTCCCACTGCGTGACGATGCGGTGAACGCGATAGGGCGCGAGGAATCCGTCGTCAATGCCCTCGCGCAGACTGTAGGTGTAAATCGGATTGCCGAAGTACAGGTAGGTGTCTTTGTTATCCTGACGTAACGGCGTCGCCGTCATGCCGAGCTGGTACGCGGGCGCAAAGTATTCAAGGATTTCGCGCCAATTGGATTCCTCCCTCGCGCTGCCGCGATGGCACTCGTCCACAATGATCAGGTCGAAGAAGTCGGGGGCAAATTCCTTGTAGAGACCAGGCCGGCGCTCATCTTTAGCGATGGATTGATACGTTGCGAAATAAAGTTCGCGACTGTGAGTGACTTTTCCGCCCTCGATTTTCCAGCGTGCATCACCGAACGCGGAGAAGGTTTTATCCTTGGGATCGTCCACCAGGAAGTTGCGGTCGGCGAGATAGAGAATGCGCGGCTTGCGGGTTGGATCGCCCTTTGCGTTCCACTTCGACGACCAGAGCTTCCAGCAGATTTGAAACGCTACGACCGTCTTGCCCGTGCCGGTGGCCATCGTGAGCAGGACGCGCTTCCGGCCCTGTCCTATGGCCTGCACCGCGCGGTCAATCGCGATGCGTTGATAATAGCGCGGCTCTTTGCCCGTAGTAAGATTGGCCGGCGTGAGCAGCCGTTGCGCGGCGGAATCATCGGTCAGCTTTTCGGCAGCACGAAGTCGCGCCCAGAGTTCGGCGGGCGTGGGGAACTGCTGAATCTTGCGCTCCAGGCCGGTGATGTAATCGAACTCAATGATCTCAATGCCGTTGGTGGCATACGCGAATTTGAGCTTCAGGATTTCCGCGTAGTCCTTGGACTGTTGCATTCCCGTTGCGGCCGGCTCGTCTTCTGACTTTGCCTCGACGACGGCAATCGGGAAATCGCGGGTGTAGCGGAGAAGGTAATCGGCGCGCTTGGCCTTGCGGCGCGTGGCGCGGCTCCCGTGGACGACAATACGCCCGTCGGTGAAGGTGCGCTGTTCGGCGATGGAGTGCGGGTCGTTCTCCCAACCCGCGGCTTGGAGCTTGGGAGTGATCAGCGTGCGACAAGTATCCGCCTCGGTGCCCATGCAGTGGCCGCATCGTAGGAAACTTGGTGTCCTAGGCAAGCTCCTTTCGCCCCGCGTCTTTCCACCTTTCCACCTTTCCACCTAATCCGTTTCTGTCATCAGTGACCAATCGAAAATCCTCAATCACCCAAAAGGGGGTGTGAGACAAAATTCTTCCTTCACGCTGCCAGCGGCAGGGTGTCGGTGCGAGCGGCGTGTTGGTTGAGTCTGTATTTCCAGAAGTCCTCCAGGCTTCGGCTGCTATGAAGGCAGCGCTCCGTTTCAGTTGCTCATTGGTCTCCCGGGCGAAGTTTCCCGCCGGAGCCAAATCTTTTGAAACAAATCACCGGGCTGCCGGGTATTGCCTTCGACGATATGAAAGCAATTTACTTTACGACCAAACCGAACCCGGCGTTCAAGGTGACTCAGCCCTTGCCGCTGTTGCCCAGCGATTTCAAGGGTGGCCGGGGGCGCGCCGCCAGGCCCGCTGGTGAGTCCATTACAGCCTTCGCCGCGATGCCTTTGGCCGCCGCGAAGAGCGTTGTCGGGGCGATTTGTCCCAAGTCCGACCTGGGCGCGGAGATGACCCGGTTGGTTGCCTGAAAGGCACGCCATGGATTTTGCCACACTTTATCCAGCAGGTTATGCAACAGCTTTGCATCTCAACCGCCTTCAGCCTTAAGCTGACCTCCGGGCGATGCTCGCCGGCCAATGACCGAAGCGCAACAGTTCGAGGCGTTCCTGCACAATTACCAGAACATGGTTTTTAGCACTGCCATGCGCCTGCTCGCCAACCAGTCCGAAGCTGAGGATGTCACCCAGGAGGTTTTCCTGCGCGCCTATGAACGCTTCGACACGCTGCGCGAAAGCCCGACGGTCGGCGGCTGGCTCAAGACGGTGGCCACGAACCTGAGCCTGAATCATCTCTCCCGCTATCGGGCACGGTGGAGTTTTTTCTCGGAACTGGGACGCAGTTCGGATGAAGCGGACGAGCCGATGGTGGATTTTCCCGCGCCCGAAGACACCCACGAAATTCTGGCCGCCGCGGATCGCCGTGAAATCGTTGACCGCGCCCTGCAAAGCCTGCCGCCCGCGCAACGCGTGCCGCTGGTCCTGTATCATCTCAAAGGGCTGCAATACGACGAGATTGCCGAAAAGCTCGGCGTGTCGCTCGGCAAAGTGAAGACTGATATTTTCCGTGGACGCGAGGCCTTGCGCCAGAAACTGCAACTCAAGCTGGAGGCGGAAGCGCTTTAGGGGACAGTAACACATGAATTTCGATTACGAGAAACGACTGGCGGCGAGCGTGCAACGTGAGTTGAACACGCTGGCTGAACTTTCGGCGCCCAGGGAAATGGCGGCGCGGGTCATGGGGATCATTCAGCAACGCGCCGCCGCGCCCTGGTACCGGCGGGCGTGGCAGACCTGGCCGCGGCCGCAACGGGTCGTGGCGCTGGCCGTTATGCTCACGCTCTTCGCGGGTCTGTGTGTGGGAAGCTGGCAGTTTGGCCAAAGCGACCTCCTGGCGGACACGCTCGGTTCAATCGGCGAACGGCTGAGTATGGTGAATGTGTTGTGGGGCGCGATGAATGCGCTGGGCAATGCCATCACGCTGGCAATCCAGAGCATCCATCCGCTGGTGATAATTGGTGGTGCGGTGGTAATGCTGGCTTGTTACGCCGCGTGCATGGGATTGGGAACGGTCTGTGTGCGGCTCGCGTGGGCGCGCCGTTAAACAAGGAGAATCATGAAAACAAATAAGAAACAAATTTGGGGTGGGTGCGGGACGATAATACTCTGCGCGCTGCTGTTCTCGGGATGGGTGATTAACGGAGTCGCGCAGGATGCGGAGCCGGAGACGAACCAGCAGGCAGATACCAATGCGCCGGTGGCTGCACCGACGACCGAGGAAACGCAACAATCCAGCATTGATCAGACCCGGGTGCGCCATGGTTATCGCGACTCATCCGGCCAGGAAATCGTGGTGTTTGGTCAGAGCGCGGAACTGGCGGAGGGGGAATCCATCCGGGACATGGTGGCGATCTTTGGTTCGGCCACGGTGCGGGGTAACGTGCGCGATCAGGTGGTGGCCATTTTTGGCAATATCCTCATTGAAGGGGAAGCGCGCGACGCGGTGGCGGTGTTCGGCAACATCAAGCTGGGGCCCAATGCCGTGGTTTCCGGCGACGCGGTCACCGTTTTTGGCAATGTGGCGATGGGACCGAGTGCCAAGATCAAGGGCGACGTGGTGGCGGTGGGAGGTGCCGTGGATCGGGCGGAAGGCTCCACGATTGGAGGACAGATCATGAGTTTTCCGGGCTTCGGTTGGGTGGGGGATTGGGTCGAGCATTGCCTGCTTAAACTGCGCCCGCTGGCGCCGCGCATCGGCTGGTTGTGGGTTTTGCCGGGCGCGTTTTTCCTCCTGTATCTGCTGGTGGCGCTGGCGCTGCCACGACCGGTGAACGCTTGCCTGGAAGAGATCACGCGCCGCCCGGCGACGACGCTGATGATTGGACTGCTCACGAAAATCCTTTTGCCATTCGTGATATTCATTCTGCTGGCCACGGGTATCGGAGTGTTCGTTGTTCCCTTCCTGCTGGCGGCACTGTTCTTTGCGGCCATCCTCGGCAAGGTGGCTTTGCTGCAATATGTCGGACGGCAACTGGGACGACAATTTGGCGGCGGAGCACTCGAGACACCGCTGCTGGCATTTGTCGTAGGCTGGGTCCTCATCACGTTGCTGTATTTCGTGCCAGTCCTAGGTCTGGTGGTGTTTGGCGTAACGGGCATCTGGGCGTTGGGCGCGGCCGTCATGGCCATGTTCGGTGGCACCCGACGCGAAATACCGCCCCGTACTGCGCCTGATCTGGCACCGACCGGTACTGGACAGACTCCGCCTCCAGTGGAAACCGGGGTTGCCGCTTTCGCCGTGGGCACACCCTCAAACACCACTGCCGAGCCGGGTGCAACTCCCGTCAGCGGTAGTGCTGAAACGGAAACACCTCCGCCGCCACCGGCGCCAATGCCGGTGGCGCAATCGGCACCCGCCAACAATCCCGAAGCGCTGACCAATCCGCGCGCCAATTTTTGGGAGCGCATGGGCGCGGCGTTTCTGGATGTGATTCTCGTCGCGATTTTGAGTTCGGTGGTCGGCGGGGCGCCGCTGGGCTTTCTCGTAGCACTGGCTTACTTCGCGGGCATGTGGGCCTGGAAAGGCACGACCGTCGGCGGCATTGTGCTGAATCTCAAAGTCGTCCGGCTCGACAATCAGCCCGTCACGTTCCCGGTGGCGCTGGTGCGTGGTCTGGCGGCGGCGTTCTCGGTGGTGGTGCTGTTCCTCGGTTTCCTGTGGATGATCTGGGATCGCGACAAGCAAACGTGGCACGACAAGATCGCCGGGACGGTTGTGATTCGATTGCCGCGCGGCACGCCGCTGGTGTGTTTCTGAGGTTGAGGAACGGCAGTGTAGGGGAGGACGACGCCCCATCGCCAGGAGATTGGTGATGCGGGCGTCGCTGCTTGTAGCAGGGCTGGATAGGACGGGTCGCCTGCGCGATCTGTTCCTACTTCAGAGTTCCGGGTTGAATGGTTTCGACATTCGGCGTGACGCCGGGTTCGCAGAATTTGACGACCGAATACTTGGCGACGAAAACCGGGGGGCCATCGGCTTGTTCAAGTTCGATGAAATAAACCATCCGGTCGCGGTCCTCGCGAAAAAGTCTTCGCACCCCTTTGAACAGGACATTGCGGTACACGACGAGGTCCTGATTTCGCTCGGAGCAATACACATCGTACCGCTTGCTCGTATCAATGGTGTCCCGTGTCTCTGCTGGCACTGCGACTTTGTCCTGCGTTTCAAGATTGGCAGGCGGGGCAGTGGCGCCTGCGGTATGCATCGTTTCCGATTCCGCGTTCTGCGCATCAAAGTTGGGATCGAGTTCTTTGAGAATTTCCTGCCGCGTCGCCTCAATGCTCACGTCGAGGTTTGTCAACACCCGGGCGGCGACACCGCCGCCCTCGCGCAGAAGGCCAAGCAGGATATGCTCAGTCCCGACATAGGTGTGGTTCAGCGCCTTGGATTCCTTCGCCGCCAGCGCCAACACTTTCTTGACGCGGGGCGTGTAGGGAATGTTCCCGATCACTTCTTGATCCGGCCCGGTGCCGACTTGTTTCTCGACTTCGCGCCGCACGGTTTCGAGATCAAGGCCCAGTTTGCCCAGGACATTCACAGCCGTGCCTTGCCCGAGCGCGATCAAGCCCAGCAGCAGGTGTTCGGTGCCGACGAAGTTGTGATGGAAGCGAACCACTTCTTTGCGCGCGAGTGCCAGCACCTGTAGGGCGCGCGGAGTAAAATCGTTGAGGGATTCATTCATAAACGAGGTTGGGTCTTGTGTTGATTCCGTCAATGCCCTTCGGACTCGCTCGAACCAGTTCATGGCAATAATCAGTCGCCGGTAGAATATGACATCCCCGAGCCGGATGGCCAACTGTGTTTCCGCCCCATTTTCCTTTCCTTTCGACGCTTGGCGCTTATCCTGCCGCGCTCGGGTTGGGATTTCAGATTGAGATCAGGATTTAGAGTAACACAAAGACAAAGGCATAAGAGACGCACGGATGGACGCGGCACATATACGCAATTTCAGCATCATCGCCCATATTGACCACGGGAAGACCACGCTTTCGGATCGGCTGTTGCATCGCACCGGCACCATCGCCACCCGCGACATGGAGGCGCAGTTGCTCGATTCGATGGACCTGGAACGCGAGCGCGGCATCACCATCAAGGCGCATCCGGTCACAATGCTTTACACGGCGAAGAATGGCGAGACGTACGAGTTGAACCTGATTGATACGCCCGGTCACGTGGATTTCACCTACGAAGTGTCGCGCAGTTTGAGTGCGTGCGAAGGGGCGCTGTTGATCGTGGACGCGGCGCAGGGCGTGGAGGCGCAGACCGTCGCTAACGTGCATCTGGCGATGAAGCAGAACCTCACCATCATCCCGATCATCAACAAGATTGATTTGCCGCACGCCGATATTCCGCAGGCGAAACGGCAGCTTGAAGACATTCTGGCGATTCCGGCCGAAACCGCCATTGAAGCGAGCGCCAAGGAAGGCATCGGTATTGAGGAAATCCTGGAAGCCATCGTCGAGCGCGTGCCTGCGCCCAAGCCCACCGGCGAACCAAGTTTGCAGGCACTGGCGTTTGATTCGTATTTTGACACCTACAAGGGTGTGGTCACGCACGTGCGCGTGTTCAACGGTGAATTAAGGGCGGGCCAGCAGGTGAAGTTGTTGCACTCCGGCAAGAACGTTGAGGTGAAGGAAGTCGGCAGTTTCAATCCCAAGCCTTACGTTCGCGAGAAACTGGAAGTGGGCGAAACCGGTTATTTCACCGCCAACATCAAGAGTTCCGCCGAGGTGAAGATGGGCGATACCATTACCGATTGGCGGAACCCATCCGCGGTGTTGCCCGGATTCAAGGAGATTCATCCGATGGTGTTCAGCGGGATTTACCCGATCAACACCGCGGACTACGAGCATCTTAAGGTGAACATGGGCAAGCTACAGCTCAACGACTCGGCATTCGCGTATCAGGCGGAAACGAGCGTGGCGCTAGGGTTTGGTTTTCGTTGCGGGTTTCTCGGTTTGCTGCACCTGGAGATCGTGCAGGAACGGTTACGTCGCGAATACAACATGGACATCATCGCCACGTATCCGAGCGTGGTGTATCGCGTGACGTTGACGGACAACACGGTGAAGGAAGTGGACAACCCGGCGTTCCTGCCCGAGGTGACGTACATTGACAAGATCGAAGAGCCGATGGTGCGCGCTTACATCATCTGCCCGAACGAATACATTGGCGACATGATGGCACTGGTGTCCGAGAAACGCGGCGTGCTGGACCACACTGAGACGCTCGACACCAAGCGCGTGATGATGCACAACCTCGTCCCGCTGGGTGAAATTCTGATTGATTTTCATGATCGCATCAAAAGCCTGACCCGCGGCTACGGCTCGATGGATTACGAGCACGCCGATTATCAGGAAAGCGACATGGTGAAATTGGACTTGCTCGTCAACGGCGAACCGATGGATGCGTTTTCCTGCATCGTGCATCGCTCGAAGGCGGAGGGCCGGGGACGCGCACTGGCCGAGAAACTCAAGGAAGTTATTCCCCGGCAGCAATACCAAGTGAAGATACAGGCAGCCATTGGGGGAAAAATTGTCGCCTCCGAATCCGTCAGCGCCTTCCGCAAGGACGTGACCGCGAAGTGTTACGGCGGCGACGTGTCGCGAAAACGCAAACTGCTGGAGAAGCAAAAGGAAGGCAAAAAGCGGATGAAATCCATCGGCAACGTGAACATTCCCCAGGAAGCGTTCATTGAAGTGTTAAAGACATGAAAGCCGGCCAGAAACGAAGCGAGCGGGGTCCGGACTTGCGCCGCACAATGCGCGCGGAACCGGGCAGGGGAGGGGGCGTCTCGCTTTGCCAGGGTTCGCTTTCCACTCACACAGCACGCAGCACGCAGCACCTATGATCCTACGCTGGTTTCTCTCCAAAACAGTGCGCCAGGCCACGGCCATGCGGAAGCACGTTCACCGCATCCTTTGCGCGCAACGGGACATTCTGTCCACGCCGGCATTGCAAGCCATCGAGGAGTCGCTGGCAGCACTGCACTTGGTTTTACGTTCAGGCGCGACCAAGGACGAATTGCTCAAGCAGATGGAGAACGTGGAAAAAGTGGCGAACAAATGGCTGCGGCCTTATCCCCATGCCGCCTGGCGCGAGAACGTGGAGGTATTGCTGGTCGCACTGGCCGTGGCGATGGGTATTCGCACTTTCTTTTTGCAGCCGTTTAAGATTCCAACGGGCTCCATGCAGCCAACGCTCTTCGGCGTAACTTCCGACAATCTCCTGGAACAGCCAGATTTCAAAATCCCAACGGGCCTGACGCGCGTGCGCGAATGGTTCGAAGGCATCTCGTATGTTGAATTGCACTCGAAGACGGACGGAAAGCTGGAACGCGTCGGCGTGCCGTGGCGGTTACTCATCTTCAGCATCAAGCAAACTTTGTGGATCGGTGGTGTGGCGCACACGATCTGGTTCCCGCCGGATTATGGTCAACCGCCGGCTGGAAGTTTGGAGGGACGCGCCGACCTGCATTACGGCCAGCCATTCTCCAAGGGCGAGCAAGTCGTTCGGCTCAAGGTCCAGAGCGGCGATCATCTGTTTGTGGACCGCGTCACCTATAATTTTCGCAAACCGACCCGGGGTGAAATCATCGTTTTCGAAACCGCCGGCACAAGGATTCCGCAACAGGACACATTTTACATCAAGCGCCTGGTCGCCCTGGGCGGCGAACGGGTTCAGATTGGCGAAGACCGCCACTTGAGAATCAACAATGAGCGGTTGGATGCGAGCACGCCGCATTTTGAGAATGTGTATGCCTTTGACCCCTCAAAGCCGCCCCGGGACAGCGCATATTCCGGTCACGTGTATCATCCACAACTAGCGCCGTACTTTACTGGTCAGCTCGATGGCGTGCTGATTCCCGAGGACAACTACATGGTGATGGGAGACAACACCGTAAACAGTCTTGATTCACGCAGTTGGGGCGAATTTCCAGCCTCGAAAGTAATTGGGAAGTCGTTCTTCGTTTATTGGCCAATCACCGATCGTTTTGGCTGGGGACACAGATAATTTGCCATGTTATGAGGGTAACCCGCAATTTCTGTAAGTTCACCCGTAAGTTGGCGCGGGCAGGTGTGAAAAAGGTGTGAAACGGGGGGTGTAAGTCGGGCCGGGTAATTGCCGTACGTGGTAAGGGCCGCTTTTCAGCGGCTCTCTTTTTTTAGGTTGTTTCCAGCCTCTACGCCGGCACCAGTGACGCACTGACGGGGACCGTCAGTGTGGCGTTTCGGGGTGGCGGCTCGGGCTGGGAAATTGCGGTTGACCGGCCAGGGCAATGCGCTTGCATCGCAGTTGCAGCCGTCATGCGGCGGCGCGGCAATGACACCGCCGCGGGCTTATCAAGCTGGGGCGTGGTTGCTGACGGGCGGCCACTCATCATTTGCGCCACGGCGGGCACAACGTCGCGGATGGCCGCTTGCACGTCATCCAAGGCAATGCTCTTTGCGCCACGTTTCGCGGCCAGCCAGCGGGAGCGCGAGGCCAGGCTTTCAACGGCCTTCAGATACGATTCCGAAACGAGCGCGGCCCCGATGACGAGTTTCAACGGCGCATCGCGCAGCGTGGGAAAGTGGATTCGGGCAACGGCCTCAAGATCGGTGGATTCAAGCGTCTCTGGCAGGTCGCACACCAGGTCCTCGCGCCCCAAAAATTGATCCATGTTGTAGCGAGTGGCTTTCTCGAATCGGTGGCTCTGGCCATCGTAGGCTTGGGGCGTGGCCAGGAGAACACAGGGCAGGGGAAGGTCCACAATCCGGGTGCGCAGCCAGTTCAAACGGGCGGGCACGGTGTCGCGATTATAGCGGGTCGGAAACAGGAAATGGGCCTCGTCAAATATGAAGCCGAGCCGGCCATGCTTGAGGATGAATTCGACCTTGTCGTTGAGCGCCGGGCCGTCGGCGCCATAGCTGACGGAAATCCCCAGCGACTCGGCCACGGCGCGAACCAGGTCGCGCAGTGAATTCGAGCAAGGCACCGTGACGAGGCGTAGGCGTCCGGGATACATGGCCGCGCGAACACGCACCGATTCGGTTTTGCCAAAACGCGAATTGCCATTGATGCGGACAAACCGCTTTTCCGCCCAGGCGTAATCGAGGGCGTCAAACACGCGTTCGGCAACTTCGGTTTTCGCGAGGCGTGCTTGCTCGCGGGCGGCGTGCTGATCCATGAAGGTGACCAGGAGGTTTAGCAGTTCGGGGCAATACCAAGGATTGAAAATCTCATAGTGGCCATTGTCTTGATCGCAGAGTTTGGCCAGTAATTCAGACAGGCCAAACACAGATGGGCGGCAGTGGGCCTTGAGGAATTCCCAATTGAACCGTTCGACGCCCTGCCGGATTTCTTCTGTGTGCGGGAGCTTGGCGAGTTTCCCCGCATCGTAGTAATAGGCAAGGAATTTGGTCAAATCCATTTCGCTGACAGGACCGCGATTGTCAGTCCACACTTCATCTTCATGCCAGCGGGCATGGAAACGTTCATAAAAATCACCCCACACCGCCCAACACTGCTCCGGGGTGTAGCGGTCGCGACGCGGCCGGCCCAGGGCCAGCATGGTCTTGGTGACAAACTGATCCGGGAACGCCGTGAGTAATTCCTCACTGAACGCGCGCAATCCGCCCGGCTGAAGGGATTTCCATTGAACGAACCAAAGGGCTTCCACCAACCGCGGATTTTCGGCGAGTTGATCGGCCAATCTCTGATTTTGCAGGCTATCGGCGGCGGCCAGCTTAAGGGCCAGGGTTTCAGGTGGAATGACGGTGTCTGAGTTCATAGGCTGGTGTCGTTGGAATCTTGCAGGCCTGATTCCATCATCGCTTCCGCCATGAGTTTCCGGCCTTCGTTGCGGCGCTTGGTACGGGCATCCGTGGCGGTTCGCTGAGAGGCGCGATGCGTGGCCACGTCGGCTTTGATCTGGCGGCCCATGGCGCGGTGGGTTTCGTCGGTGTCAGTGTCGCGGGTGACGATGCGCACCACGGGATGTTTGATACTGCCGGCAATGACTTTGGCGGGCCGGTTGAAATCCGCGATGGCCTTCATTGAGCGGGCGAGCGCGGCGCGGCCTTCGGGCGTTTCACTCGCCGTTCGGGCAGGGGCAGTGAGCTCGGGCACAGAGAAGTAATGCGTCCGCTTCTGGTCGCACACGGTCAGGAGTTGCGGGTATTCCAGATTGTAGAAGGCCCAGACTTGCTGCCCCAGGTAGCGGGCCAGTTCGCCGTTGGCGTAGTTACGTCCTTTGATCACCAGCCCGCGCGATTCAACGCGCTTGAGTTCGTAGTTTGACGCCAGCGTCCAGCGTTCATCCTCGCCCAGCCGGCGAAGCGTGGGCGTGCCCCAGGCTTCCGCCGGAGAAATGCCGGGCAGCCGTTTGCCGTTCTGCGGTTCGTTGGCGTACTCGAGGAGAATTTCAGAGAGGCGATCCTTGAATTGGCCAAGGCTGAAGTATTCGTTGCCGGGATGTTCCTGGCCGGCTTTGACGCGCCTGGCGAAATCCCGCTCCAACCGCTTGCTGCGGTCGCTTTGTTCGTTCCGTTGGTTGAAGCCGACAAAGCCAGGCTCGCGGCGCATCCGCTCTTGAAGGATGCGAAAATCGTTTTCAATGGTGGGTTTGCCCGTGGGGGTGCGAGCGCGGGTGTGCCGGATCTCCACAAAATGTTTGAGATGTTTGAAGCCGGTTTCGGTTTCCGCCCACGGCATGAATGACGCCCCGGCCCGGCCATCGTGGACGGTGCGGGCACGCCAGGCGCCATTCTCAAAGATGAATCCGCGATCAGGCAGGCCCAGCAAATCATGCGCTTGCAACATGAGCAGGCGAACGTGCGAGGCGTTGTAACTGGCCTTTTGTCCATGGCTGCCGGGAATGAGCAGAAAGTGGATTGGGTAACTGGTGCGCTCATCGGCGAGGTAAAGACACTCTGGCCGGCAGAGATAGGGCGTGCCGTCGTCGGCAGCCGTCCAGACCTTGTGGTTCCAGGACACGTCGTCGGCCACGAACCATTCGCCGGGGTGGTAGTGATCGTGCGTCTGATTCATTTTCGGTCCGGCCATGCGGCCAGCGGATTCGCTCTTGGTGAAGTCCTGCGCCTTGTCCGTGATCGGGGTGCTGGCGCGGCGGATGGAATTGGGCACGCGGCTTTTGTCGCGGCGGACGTCGAAATTATGGCGGGCGTCACACTCCGGGCAGAGTTGCTTTTTCAATTTCAGTTCGCGCCAGGCGTGGCTTTCGCGTCCGGCATAAGCTTGGTTCAGGCGGAGCGCCTTTTCCCAGCAGGCCGGGCAAAGAATTTCCCGGTGATTGCCGGAACGCTGGCGGCGGGCATCGGTGCGGGAATCAGGATCGGCCAGCTTGCGTTCCAAGGTGCGCAGCGAGGCTTTGAAATTGGGCAGATAAGTTTGCAGCCAATTCAGGACGAAACGTTTGGCCGGGGCGCGTTCTCCGTCTTGAAGTTCAAGCCGGGTGATTTCATCGCAGATTTGCGTCCAAAGGAACTCGCGATCCGTGAAGGTCGGTTGCATTTCGCTGGAAAGACACTCGCGGGCTTCGTCCAGTGTGAAGCGGAGTTCGCGGAAGGCGGCGGCGAGTTCCGGGCGTTCGCTGCTTGGATTCAAACCGGGCTTGGTGCTGGGCACGTTGGCGCGGGCCTCAGCTTGCGCGCGGCGATGAAAAAGCATTTGCTCAGGGCTGCGGAAATTCTGGCGGCTGGCGGAGTGTTCCAACTTCAAGGAAAGGACGGGTGGCAGATCGGCCAGTGCCCAGGCTTTCGCGGACTGGCCGCGCACGGTGTAGTTGCCGCTGGCCGGGACGCTTTGCAGCGCAGTCAGGAGGGCGCGTTTCGTCTTGCCCAGGGCGCCGGCGAATTCGTTGGCGGTGAAGACGGGTTGTGTTGATTGGTCAAGGGTGTTCATCGGTCCGGGTGTGGCTCGGGGTGGACTTCGACGTTGTGGGCCTGAAGCTGGGCGGACGTCCAGTTGCAATAGACCGTCTCGCCGACTTGCGGGCCGCCGTTGGCAACCAGTTCGCGCCAATTGGCGAGCGGGATGCGAAAGGATTGAACGGGCTGGAGGTATTCCGCGCCGGGAACGGTTGTAAATTCAGTGAACACCGCGCACTGCCGATTGATTTCAATAGTGATCGGCTTCGGGTTCATGCGGCGGCGAGTTCGGGGTGATTGGTGGCGGCGGGGTTGGTTCGGGCCGGGTCGGAAACCGGCGCTCCGGGGCGGCGATGGCGAAGGGTCAGCGCCAATTGGCGCAATTGCTCAAGCGTCAGATCATCAATCCGACTGTGCCCGAATTTGTCATTGGCAATGCGGGCAACGTAGGCGGGCGGGGATTGGTGAATGACATGCAGTTGGCGCTTGCGTTCGCCGGCCTGGCCGTTGTCTTGAAAGGCCAACACGTTTCGCAGATTGGTCGGATCGGTGAGCAACCTGAGCAAGCCGAGCACCCTATCAAAATCTCCATTCGTGAATCGTTTGCTGGACACACTGCGACCCAGCGCCACGAAGTGGCAGCCGTGCCGCAAATCGTTTGCAGTGATGCTTCGGGCAGATTGCAACGCGTAGTTTTGGGCGGCGGTGTAGATGATGGAAAGGGTCTGGTTGAGCTCCGGAGACTGCCACACGTCCCCGTTCTTGTGACGGGCCACGGCGGCGGTGACGCCGGCAATTGAATCCCAGCCGTGCGCCTTGGCGGCGGCGGCCCACGTCCGGAAGTAAAGTTGGGTTTGAGCTTGGTTCATACATTCAGACTTGAACGCTTTTTCAGAAACGCCTCGTACTCATGCACGGGAATGCGCCAGAATTTTTTGTTGCCCGTTCCGATGTGGATGCCGCCGAGTTGCCCGCACTCCAGCAGATTCAGAATGGTCTGCTCCGACACGCACAGCTTGTTTGCGACCTCCGAGACATACAACGTCGAGCGGCCAGGGAAGTCGAGACCGGTTGGCTTTTCGCCGGCGGGGGCAACTTTTTTTGCTGGTGTTGGCATGGGTGGGGTTTTCGACAGTTAGAACCGTTCCTTCGACTCGGACGTAAACTCGGCCTGAGCTTCCTCGCCAAGCGTGGGCGGGAATGGGATCCAGCCGGATAACGCGCAGCAGCGATTCCAGGGGCGGGCCTGCTTTTCCGATCCTGACGCCCAAGCGGAAGGGACACTCGCGAGACTTGGCGAACTTTTTCCAGGCCTTGGGGACGCTACCGGTTTGAACGGCGAGCTTTTCAGCCGCGCGGACGATGGCGGGCGTAATTTGGAATTCTACGATCTCTCGCTTCCATTGTTCGCGGGCGCGCCAGTCGGGCGCGAGGCCGCTGAGGCCGTAGCGCAATAGGCGGTCGCTAAGTTCGTGGACCTCGCGTTGCGACATGGGCAGGCCGTCGGCGGCTTGATAGGCCGGCACCCCACTGCTGCAGTATTGGAGATACTTGACGACGTGCGGGAGACGCTCTTTAGCGACGGCGTTTTCGGAAATCTCAACCAAAACGCCTGCGATGCTTCCGGGACACGGGCCCAGCCCGCGAAGGCCGCGAGCAAGAAAGCGTTTGGCTTGGCGCCAGATTGTGACGTGGGGTTTCCCAAGGCAATCAGCGGCGCTCTGGATTGAGAGGCCATTGTGGCGAAGCCAGATGAACTGTACGGCGGTCGGTAATCGCCTCCGGGCGATTTCGATTTCGGCGTCGGATGGGTGGGTTTGGGGTGGCTGTTTTCTTGAACAAGCGTTGGCGGTTGGCATGGTGCGGTGGCGCCACGGGCGACACCGCAACGCGTTGCTGCGTTGCTGCTGACTTCGGTGAACTGTGAACGGTGAGAGATGGGGCGACTCATCTTGATCCTCCGGTTTCCAGCGAGAGGCCGGCGCTGGCCGCGGCGCGAAGCGAGTCATCCATTATGCTATCGAGATCGGAAATATCGAGGGCCTGGCCGGCGCGCGGATGGAAGGTGCGGACGAAATTCTCGTGTTCGCAAAACCATCCGATCGTGGCGAAGCCGGCGAGTTCCGCCAGACAATCACGCAAGGATTCCAGCGCGCGGCCAAGGTTGCCACCGACGGCGTAACTGAGTCGTGAATTATTAAACTCGCCAGATCCTCCGGTGCGCAAAACCGGGATGCCCGCGGCCTTAAGTCGAAGCTCAACAAGTTGTGCGAGCAAGGGAACGGCCAGAAAATTTCCTTTGGGGGTGATCCCGGTATCAGGAATCCGCAGCGCGACAAACAGCAAGTGTTGCTCTTCGTCGCCTGTCACAGCGTTGGCGCTTGGTGTTTGTAGAGTCGGGGATTTCATTCGACGTTGCCTGTCGTATTGAGCCGGCTCTCAAACCGCTCCAGCGCGCGGATGAAGTACTCCTCGCGGTCATTCATCTTGCCGAGAATTTCGAGCACCTTATCCTGAGCCATACCTGACAATCCCAGCGCACGGGCGGCGGCGTTTATCGCTTGGGCTTGCTCGGAATCAGCGCGGCCACCGGCATTGATGGCATCGGCGCCCGCGGCGGCGCTGGAAAGTAACCCCACATTGCGGCGGAGACCCAGGGCGCGGGCCGCTTCTGCCTCCTCATCCATTTGCTTGCCAAAACGCCCGCCAGTTTTGCCGTCAGGATCGTCAGTGGTCAGTCTGATATCCGAAGCCTTGTAATTAGCGGTGCGGTTTATCATTTCCGCTATCTGCTGTCGATTTCGCGCGCCTGCCAACGCCCCGCGATGCGCTGAGTTTTCTTGAATCAAAGTTTGTTGCCTGGCTATCGCATCGGAAGCCGCTCTTCCCTGGGTGATATTCTCGCGAAGCTTGCCACGGGCGGATTCAAGTCCGGGGGTCGCATCAGAAAGACCAGTGCGAGCGGCCCAGCCTTGGGTTTGCACCGCCGCCAGTTCGCCAATCAAACGCGTTGTATCAAGGCGGTTGCTTTCGCGTTCCGCATGGCTTGCACCGCGCCCATGCGTCTGCATCCACTGGTTGCGCGACTCGATTTGCTGGCTCAGTTCCTGGGCGCGCTTTTCACTGTAAGCCAAGTCATCGGTCAGTTGCTTGACGGTCTTCGAGCGGGCTTCCGCCTCGGCTTCCAACGACGGCCGCAACGCTTCCAAGGCCGCAAGCTCCTTTTTCTTTTCCTCCAAAATCTTTCGTTCGAGTTTCGCGGATTCCTCGTCTTTCGCGGTCTGCGTGCTACTGGCAACCTTAGCGCGGGCGGCGGCGGCGGCTGCGGGCGTCATTTGACCGGTGGCCACGGCGGCATCTATCTCCGCGAGCTTCGCGCCCGATTGCGCGTCCATCTCGGTGATGAGCATCGCGTGCTGACGGCTCAACGCATTGGTGGCGGCGTCGGTTTGATCCTTAATGCCCTTTTGCTTTTCCTCGAGCTCAGACAGTTCGCGATTGAACGTGCGGGTGGATTCAATGTTCGCGTCGAGTTGGTCAACCTGAGTGTTGAGTTGCGCCGAATCGGATCGGCCCGCCTCCTCCAGCGCTCGGGACGCATTGCGCGCGGCCACCATTCTCCCGATCCAATTGGCGACGGCCAGGGTGAGCAGTGTAAACCCCGCCGTGACCGGATTCAGGAACGAACGGAGCAGCGATGCGCCGGGAATCGCGCGCGTAACGCCCTCCAAGGCTTTCTTCAAGTTCTGCTTTGAAAGAGTCAGTTGGCTGGTGATGTCGCGCGACTTGATGGCCGAGCGCACTGAGGAGTCCATCTCCGCGCGGGTCTTGGCCAGCACATTGCCGGCTTCGCGGTTCACCACATTCGACTGCTTGGTTTCCTCGCGGAGCTTCTTGACGATCTCGGCGGCTTTCTGCGGGCCAACCTCTTTGGTCAGGATGCGCAGTTCAATGTTAAGGCTCTTGTCAGCGTCGGCCATAAATTGTGGTTGGGGTTAGTGCGTGGGCTTCCAAGGGGGGTTGAACTTCAGGCCGGGCCATGGCGAAAAGCCGGGTGTGGTGGACGATTAAAATAGGCGCCGCAGCCGTTTGCATAGGGCGCCACGGCGTCGGGGCGCGTTTCGGTTGGTCGGGCGTCTTGGGCGGTTCTGGAGCGCCTTGCCACTGCGGGCCAAAACAGCGCGAATGGGAAAGGAACGGCGTGCGGTTGCTCGGATCAGCTCCCGCACGCCGAGTGGTCATCACACCGCGGAGGATTTGCGGCCGGGCACGTCGGGAACACCGCTTGGCTTTTTGGGCTTCCGTTCTTTTCGTCGCGTTGAAACTTCTGCGGCGGCAGCGAGTTTTCATACTTTTATACCCGGTGGGGATTGCGGCGAGAAAAACGGCGGGAAAAAATGGGAGCGAGGTGACAAATCCGCCGATCTGTCACCCCGCCGGCGAGTCGCGCGAGCAGCGCAAACAACACCAAATTTTGAGGACGGCGGGCCGGACGCAAACTGCGGGTGAACTCCGCGCCCGGCACGCCGCGATTCTGCCAACGGATGGCGGCGGCAACCGTGGGTCTCCTCCGCGCTAAGAGACGCTTGCCCGTCAGGAGGAAAGAAGGGCGCGGCGACTGCTCTGCCGCCGCGCCCATTTACTACTGACCGGCCGATCATATTGGCGCATCCGAAGATGATGACGCGCCTGGTTTCCGGTGTCCCCTCCGGAGCAAAAAAATTGTTCATGGCGCTGTGCATAATCACTCCGCGCCTTTCGCAAGCGTGGCGGGTTCAGCCGCCCCAAGCTGACGGCAGGCCGCGAGCAACTGCTCCGCCTGCTCCGCAATCGAGCCGCGCAAGTTGTAATAATGCGCCAGTCTGTGAGCCTGACCACGGGCTTCGCCGACGAGATCGCTGTCCACCTTCTTCAAAACAATTTGTGAACATTCGCGGATCTCGCGCTTCAATGCATTCTCATGTTGTGAAACCAATGAACCCCAAATGCTCCTGGCATTGCTCAGCTCACCGCGAATGAACTCAACGCGGCGCAATCGTTCCATGATCTCCCGGACCTCTGGGCCGAACTCCAGTAGCTTGCTGGGCGGTATGTTTGGAATGGTCTCTCGGATACGCCGCTCCTCGGCTGCTATCTCCGGCAAGCGTGTGGTGGCCAGGGCCAGTTCCGACGTGAGGTTGCGAAGATGCGCCGCTTGCGACGCAAGGGCCTCCAGGCGCAAAAGTTCTTGTGGGTTGAAGGTCATAACGCGAGGTCTAGCCGAAATTCCGCCCCAATGGCTTCCATCAATTGATGCGCCTGAAAAAGCTCAGGGCACGCCACCATCAGCTCCTCAAACGCCGCCGCGAACGGATAATCTGACTGGCCAGATTTCTTAAGTTCCAAGGCCCGGCGATCAACCCGGCGTAGGAACAAAGTGTTCAACTGCCTGACGACGTTAAATTGAGGGATGGGTAAGACTCCCGGCATTCTTTCGAAGGCGGGTTTGCTACCGGCGGAAAGCAGCGCGCCCATGTTGGCCCGCAGCCCGAGAAAATCCCCGCCAAGCTCGTTCCACGTCGGCGAAAAACTGTTGCACCTTCCACTCAGGACCGCGTCCACGCCTTCTTCAGACCATTCAACCAGGGCGGCCACCCCACGCGACTCATCCCCAAAAAACTCCAGCGGTTCACCCGCGCGCCCGCCTTCATGGTCAAAATCAAAAAACGGCGACGGCCCTTGGCCGGCTGCCGCTTTCGCCCGCATGATTTGCAGGTGACGGTTGGCGATGAGGGCGGTCGCTGGTTTGACCACCACGACAGATACGCCGGGCTTGCCCATCGGCCGGATGCAGTGGCAACCGAGCGGCATCCAAGTCATGACAGGGGGCGCGCATTTCCGCGTTTTAAGTTCGTGGCACGTAGCCGCAAAGCTCTCTGGAAATAGTTCCCACTCGCCGCCGGTGGTCGGCGCAGACGAGCGAGGGATGGAGGCGAGGGCGTTCACTTTTGGGCCGTGCCTTCCGTGCGACTGCGCAATTCCGCGCAGAGTTTCTTGAGCAACGCGGGCGATACCCTATCACCAAGCCAAACTAGCCGCGCGTGCTGGCGGGTGACACCGGTCGCGCGGGCGGCGCGGCATATTCCCCGGATCCGCGGGCCGCGTTTGTGATTTGAAACCGTTACCATACGCCCTAATAAAAACACAAGTCCCACACAACGCAAGCACATTTGAATGTTTTTTTTATCCCGGTATCCTCGGGCGTGGCAAAGAAGAGCGGATTGATGTCTGAGGCTGAGGCAGCGATCGGTGCGCGGGTTAAGGAATTTCGTGAGCGCATCGAGTGGCCGCAGTCGGTGTTCGCCAACGAAATCGGAGTCACCCGGAACAAGTTGGCGAGCATCGAGTATGGCCGCACTCCCTTGCGGTGCGCTTTGGCTCTGCGGATCTGCAAGCGGTATCACATCAGCGAGCTTTGGCTGGCGAAGGGAGTTGGGTCATCTCAACCCGATCTAGGCTTGGAGAAGGGAATCGAAGCGAGCATCCCTCCAAAGATGTTATTTAGCAGGGCTTTTGCCGATATGTTGGAGTCCCGCATTGATGCAGGGTTGCTGGAGTTCCTGAAGTATAACGAGAGGACAGGGGCCACCGAAGTCATTCTCCCTCCGTTTGGAGTCCCGCCAGCACACCGGCACGAATGGTTTGTGTTGAAAGCGTTCAAGGGCGCCTCGGAATCTCTGCCCGCCAACGAACGCGCAGAGTTTTGTGATGCCGTGCTGCGCTCGATCTCAACCCTCCTGAAAGCGCGCCGACCAGAGGCGGAAGACCGTCATGTACTACAAGGGTCGTTGGACCGATTCAATCGTCAGCAACGGGAAGCGGCGCTGGGGAAGGGGGCGGGTCAAAAAACTTTCTCCTTAGATAAAGATATTCTTGACACTCCCCAGGGGGGCGGTGTTACCGTCGCGGGCATGAGATTGGAAGTGCCAACCTGGAAACAGTTGAAGAAGTCCATTGCGCATCTGACGTCTGAACACGGCGCCAAAGCGGCGCTCGCCAAGGAATTGGGTGTGTCGCGTCAGGTGTTGAACAATTGGCTTTCCGATGCTGGCCAGGGAGCGCCCCCCGCCGATCTCACGTTGCGCTTGTTCCGCTGGTCACTGGAGCAGGGCACACCAAAACCCAAGTGACCGAAAACAAATGCGGCCGCGCAGTGCTACGAACACGACGCGGCCTAGAACCTGAGAGAACCAATGAAAAGAACTAGAAGGTCCAATCAAGTCTGCCGGGAGAATAATTCCACGGCGGCAAAAACACAACCCACAACCTCAACGCCAACTCCCGCCGGCAAAATTGAATATCAACGACGCGGAGATCAAGGGGCAAATCAAGCCTCAGCCGCAGTGATGTTGGAGTTTCACGCGGATCAAAGCAGAGAGGTAATCAGTCGAACGGAGATTGCGCCTGGCCAGTTCCGGAGCATCAAAGCCGCCGCGAAAGTTGCCGGCCTGCCAGTGGAAAAGTTTTTGGAGAACGGCATCGGCGCCAAGCTTCGGCAATTGGAGGCTGAGTTGGTAAGCCCGAACTTCTCGGATCCTTTAAGCGTGTTGCTCGGGCAACTGTGTCGGCAGTTCCCCGACTCCATTCAAAAACGAAAGACTCTGCTCCGGAGTCTGCTGTGTGTCCTGACGGATGAACATCCGGCCAGTCCTGCTGTTCAGGCTCAATTGATAGTGCTTGAATCGTTGGACGTCCTCGATCGGGATTTGCCAGGAAAGTTCTCGGGCGCGGCGGTGGCGGCCAGTGTAGTCCGGCGCGATGGCGAATCAGTCTGGGAAAGGGCGGTGGCGCGATGAGCAGTGATGTTCAAAAGCGAGCCGATGCGGTGCTTGAACCCGAGTTGCGCGAGTTGTGCGGCGAGTTGACCGCTGCCGAGCGGATGAAGACGGCCGAGAAGTTCTTGCGCTGGGTGGATCAGTTGACGCATTCGGTTTCGATCAGTAATCCGGGATTGCTCAAATTGCTCCCGCCGCCGCAAGTGCCGCGTGGTTTCTTCCTGTTGAATCTCGCGAAGGATATGCAGGATCGTTTGCGCGACGCCGCCCGCGAGTGCGGGTGCGTTGCACGCGACGTGCTATATGCGGCAGCGACAAGTGCGGTATGGGAGTTGGAAGAGAAGGTCCGCGTGGCGCGACTGGCGGGCAGGAGGGCGCGGGATTGCTGGGAATTGGGAGTGGGCAGCGATCGGAATTGAGTCGTCACATATTTGACCACGCCGGCCTGGCAACGGGCCGGCTTTTTTTCCCCCCAAGTACAATATGGGTGGGGAACGGCACGTAGAGC
>JACZKP010000209.1 GCA_014860005.1 Verrucomicrobiota bacterium
GACCAGGCGGTAGCAGCAGCGTGCTCATAAACCCACCGGTGAGGAACCGACCCGGCGTGCCGCAGCATCGCCGATCCGCAAACCAGAGTGCTAATCAGATGCGCTAAAACAAGTTTGAAAAGATGTGGGTAATGACAAGCCGTTAAAACGGTGGGCTATTCTCTTTCGTTTGACGATCCCGACAGAGAGCCCAATTTCTCGAAGCCCACACCCGACTCCCAGGCAACTTTCGCAAAGCGCGGGACAACGTTATTGATCCTCGTCACCTGTTGCCTGATCGTGGGCTGCGCCAAAAAGGTCCGCTCTATTTCGCAGTCCGGCTATAACGACCATTATCACTACGCCGGGCCGCACAACCGCGAACTGGACGAGTTCGACGTGCTGGGTCTTGATCCTTCACAGCCGGTGACCGAGGAAGAAATCCGCCGCATCAGCAGCCAAGCAAAGGCCGTTCAGCTCGCGCCTGGCAGCACGATTCTGCTCGTTCAGTCTGGCGCGATTTATCCCGACGCGCCGATGGTGTCCGAGTTGAGCAAGCAATTCCGCGTGGTGCCGTTCACCGGGGTGGCGACGGGAAAACCAACACCCGCGCAACCGGCAAATGCCTCAGAGCGCCGCACGCGCAACGCCATCATCGTCACCGACACCGACAAACCGGCCACGGTCGTTCCCCTCACCACACTTACGAAGGAGAGTTATCCGACCGACATCGCTCGCGAGCCGGCGGGTGCTTACTCGCGGGTGCTGCGACTCGCGGCAGCGCGGGCGGGAGCGTCCGCCGTGGTTTGTTACTGGGGCATACTAGAGTCGGGCACGGAGGACATCGCCACGAAGACAGTTTCGTGGATGCCGGTACTCCGGTGGGTGGTGCCGGACGAACGCCAGCACGCGCGCATTCGGTTGAAGATTGCCGTGGTGGACGTGCCGACCGGCAACTGGACCGTGTTCAGCGCACAACCGATCGAACACAAATCCTGGAGCGTGCGCCCGCGCCGCGAAGTCGCCGACCAAAAGCAGGTCGAGTCGCTCAAGCAACAAGCCTACGAACTGGCTGCGCGCGACCTGATCGCCGCTTACTCGGGAGAAACGGTCATACGCTGAACCGTGCCCCGGCGCGCGTCACTTGCGGGCTTTGGCCCGCTTGATGATGTCCTTGATCTTCACCGGCGCACCGTCCTGACGTTTGCTTTCGTCGGCGGCTTCCATGAACGCAAAGAGCTCGATGGTTTCATCGGGCTTCACCGGCGCCACACCCGTTTGGAAAAACTTCATGAATGCCTCCACTAATGGTCCGTAGCCGTCGAACGAACCCACGTCCATCTCGCCTTTCGCGCCTTTCGCGTGACCGCGAAAACCCTTGTCCTCGCGAAACACGCCTTTGCGTCCGCCACGCCAGTTGCCGAGCACTTCGATTTTTCCATCCGCAGTCTTGCCGCGTTGCACAGTCTGGCAGCCCGTGCCCATCACGGTGAAGAGCGCCTCCACGCCATGCACGCCGTACCAGAACAAATCGGGATGATGCGGTTCAACGGAAGCCGGGCCATAAGTTTCGGCATAGGTGATTTTGCCAATTTCGCCATTGCGCGCGGCTTGCGAGTTTTTCGCAAAACGCAGGGAGGACGAACTGAACACCGGGACACGAGCCTTTTTCGCCAGGGCAAAAATCTCGATCACGTCGCGCAGTGAACCGGCCATCGGTTTATCTATGAACACCGGCTTGCGCGCCTTGATCACGGGTCGCACCTGCTCCAGGTGCGGACGGCCATCAATGCTTTCGAGCAGGACGACGTCCACGTGCTCGCACATTTCCTCGATGGTGTCGTAAAAGGTGACCCCATATTGTTCCTTCAGCTTTTTGGAATACTCCTCCACGCGATTGGCGCTGTCGGGAATATCGGCGCTGCCGCCGCGAAACGCCGCCACGACCTTGCCGCCCGGCACGTGCCCCTTGGCCTGCGGGTTGTTCAGGGTTTCGGTGAAAGCGATGACGTGTGAGGTGTCGCAGCCAATGATGCCGATGCGCAAATCGGCACCGAACGCGGTCAACCCAATCAGGAGAGTTCCCAGTAATGCGAGTCCAGTTTTCATGTTTGAATGTGTTAAAGCTTCAACCGGCATTCGACGGTACCAAATCACCGGTGACCATTGAAGGACTTTCCTCCACGCATTCGCGTCATCGGTGGACGATTCCGCGGAGGCGCAGCGCGGCAGAGCCGCAACCAATCCCCCGCCGCCCGACTTAACGCAGAGGGCGCAGAGGTTCTCGCAAAGGTCGCAAAGCGATTCACCTCCGCGTTCCTCTGCGCCAACCTCCGCGTCCTCTGCGTTAAAAAGTCTTCTCAAATTGCGCGATGGTGGGAGATAGCACTGCGGGGACTTCCATCTCCATTCCCGTCACGCTCCTTGACCGCCATTCATCTTGAAGACAGTTGACCTCGTAGCTAAAGTTGCTCTGCGACCTGAGTCGCCAGCGAACCATGGAAACACTCGATCATCCGCCATCCCGCCTCCCCGCGCGAGCCGTGCCCGCGGGTGAAGTGGCGCCCGGCGAGGTCAGCGCCTCGCTCGCCCAACACATCATTGTGGACGGCTTCAAACTGGTGTTCGACGTTGAACGCAGCCGAGGTTCGCGTTTTGTGGACGCCGCCACGGGCCGCACGTTGATTGATCTCTACGGTTTCTACGCTTCGCAGCCCATTGGTTTCAATCATCCCTGGTTTGATCGGCCCGACGTCCAGGCAGAATTGCTTGCGGCGGCAAAGGTGAAAGTCGCCAACGCCGACGTTTACACCGTGCAGTATGCGACGTTCGTTGAAACGTTCGCGCGCGTTGTCGGCCTGCCGCCGCTGGAACGATACTTCTTCATCGAAGGTGGCGCGCTGGCCGTTGAGAACGCCCTCAAGGCCGCCATGGATTGGAAGGTGCGCAAGAACCTCGCCGCCGGACACGGCGAACGCGGCACGGAGATTATTCATTTTCAGCACGCGTTTCACGGTCGTTCGGGCTACACGATGAGCCTGACCAACACCGACCCACGCAAGGTCGCGCTCTTCGCCAAATTTCCCTGGCCGCGCATCAGCACGCCGATGATTGATTACTCGCTCCCGCCGGAGCAACGAACGGCGGCGGTGATCTCCAAGGAAAAACTCGCGGAGAAACAAATTGGCGACTTGCTGGCGCAGAAAGCGATAGATGTGGCGGCGATTATCATTGAACCCATCCAGGGTGAAGGCGGGGACAATCATTTCCGCGCCGAGTTCTTCCAAACGTTGCGGCGGATTTGTGACGAGCATGACGTGTTGTTAATCTTTGACGAAATCCAGTCCGGCATGGGCGTCTCGGGCAAGAACTGGTGCTGCGAACATTTTGGCGTCTTGCCCGACCTGCTTTGCTTCGGCAAGAAATCCCAGGTGTGCGGCGTGATGGCTGGGCCGCGCCTCGACGAGGTGAAGGACAATTGCTTCCGGCTGCCGGGCCGCATCAGTTCCACGTGGGGCGGCAACTTCACGGATTACGTCCGCTCAACGTATTATCTGCGGATTATTGAGGCGGAGCAGCTCGTCGAGAATGCACGCCTCCAAGGCGAAGTGTTGCTCACCGGTTTACAGGCGTTAACCGCAAAGCATGCGTTGATCACGGCGCCGCGCGGACGCGGTTTGATGCTCGCCTTCGATTTGCCAGACGCGGCACAACGCGATGCGTTTTGGCGAGGCTGCTATGAACTTGGCCTGCTCGTCATCCGCTCCGGTGAACGCTCCATCCGTCTGCGCCCGGTGCTTGATCTCAAGGACGATATCATCAAGGAAGCGCTGCGCATCATGGACGCAACGTGTCAAAAGCTGGGAAGCTAGTTCAATTTCCAGGAACTCAATATGCCGAAACAAACCCCAACCTCAGCCGGTTCGATTTTGAAATCCCTCGGCCTGAAATCCATCAATCCCGGCGTCTTTGACGGCGAATGGTCCGGCTCCGGCAACATCCTGACCAGTTACTCGCCCAACGACGGCAGCGTGCTCGGTAGAATCCGCACCGCCACGCCGGATGAATACGAACGCGCTGCCCAACGTGCGCGCACCGCTTTCCAGAATTGGCAGACCGTGCCCGCCCCGAAGCGTGGTGAAATCATCCGTCAACTCGGCAACGCGTTACGCGATGCGAAGCGCGATCTCGGGATGCTGGTCACGCTTGAAGCCGGCAAGATCATCGCTGAAGGCCAGGGCGAGGTGCAGGAGATGATTGACATCTGCGACTTCGCCGTCGGTCTGTCGCGACAGCTTTACGGGCTGACCATCGCATCAGAGCGCCCGAATCACCGCATGATGGAACAATGGCATCCACTGGGTGTGGTCGGCGTCATCACCGCGTTCAACTTCCCTGTCGCTGTGTGGGCGTGGAACAGCGCCCTCGCTGCCGTGTGTGGCGATTCGACAGTCTGGAAACCCTCGAGCCTCACACCACTCTGCGCCATTGCGACCATCAAGATTGCGGAAAAGGTCTGCCGCGCCAACGAGGTTGATCCGGCGATCTTCGCGCTGGTCATCGGCGATGGTGCGACGGTGGGCGAACGGCTGCTGAATGACCGCCGCGTGCCGCTGATTTCTGCAACGGGTTCGTGCAAAATGGGCCGGCGCGTCGCCGAAATCGTAGGCCGGCGTTTTGGCCGCACGATTCTTGAACTGGGCGGTAACAACGCCATCATCGTTGCGCCCAGCGCGGATATGGACCTGGCAGTGCGGGCGATTCTCTTCGGTGCCGTGGGCACCGCCGGCCAGCGTTGCACCACCACCCGGCGGATCATCGTTCACGAATCCATGCGCGACAAACTGGTGCGCCGGTTGGTCAAGGCCTACGCGCAGATCAACATCGGCAATCCCGCCGCACCCGGCACACTCATGGGACCGTTGATCAATTCGCAAGCCGTGAGCGACATGGAGGCGGCACTGGCCAAAGTACGCGAGGAAGGCGGTGAGCTTCTGTTTGGCGGTGAAAAGCTCGTGGGCCAGAAATACCCCGGCAGTTGCTATGTGCGCCCCTGCATTGTGTCAGCACGCCATGACATGAAGATCGTTCACGAGGAAACGTTCGCGCCCATCCTCTACGTTATCAGCTATCGCAAGTTCGCCGACGCGCTCGTGTATCACAACGAAGTTCCGCAGGGCCTTAGTTCCGCGATCTTTACAAACGATCTGCGCGAGGCGGAACAATTCCTGTCCGCGCGGGGCAGCGATTGCGGCATCGCCAACGTGAACATCGGCACCAGCGGCGCGGAAATCGGCGGCGCGTTCGGCGGCGAAAAGGAAACCGGCGGCGGCCGCGAAAGCGGCAGCGACGCATGGAAAGCCTACATGCGCCGACAAACCGTGACTGTGAATTACGGCAAAGAACTGCCGCTGGCGCAGGGCATCCAGTTCGGCTCTTGAAGTCCCCGCCAGAACGGGGCTAGCTTCTTGAACATTACAACCGTCAATATCACGAGCGCCTATGGCTGCAACTGTGAACAGGCATACGATAGCAAGCTCACCCGATGAACTGAATCGTTTCGACTGGCCGCTGGCTTATGCAGCGGAAGCCAGGCTGCGCCAGCAGATCGAGTTGTTTCTCGGTCAGCATCGGGTTGCAAAGCAGTTTGCTCAACGAATGCACGACGAGACCGGCACAGACTTTTTTGAGTGGGTAGATCACCTCGTCATCACGCCCGAAAATGAGGCGGCGTTTATTCAAGCCGGCTTTGTACGTAAGGCAAAATGTGAAACCGCTCGCGGCGAAATCGTGCTGGAGCATCCCCGCGCCACACTGCCGCACGTGTTGTTGCGGCGGAGCAAACACAGCCCTTCTGTCGTGGCCATCAAGCCCGAGTTTGTCGCCGATTTCATCGCCCGCCATCACCTGCGCAACGCACCGGAAGGTGAACCGCGCTCGCGTTACCGGCGTGTGCTGGTGGCAAAGGAGAATGGGCGCCGTTTGGAGGCGGTGGAACGGCGCGCTTATCGCGGTTTCGTTCCGACGCCGCACAAACGCGGCGAGTTGCAGGCTATCGTCAAAGCCAGGGAAATTCTCCACACGCGTCCTCGACAATGGGCGGACGATCACAAAGGGTTCACCGCCGCGAATCGTATTTTGAAATGTGTGCTCAAACTGGTCGGCCGCGACGTGGCGTGTCACCTGTTTTTCGAGGCGGAGCGCGCGTATTGGGAGAGCCGCAATCGCGCGGCGCGTATCCAGAAGTTCCGCCAGGACACGCTCGGCCTCGGCTGGGGCAATCATGATCATCACACCTTCCGCAGCTCGCGCGAACATTTCGCGGACCTGGTCGCGTTTCTTCAGAAACTCGGCCTGCAAAAGCGCGAGCGTTTCTACGCGGGCGCGGAAGCGGGCTGGGGCGCGCAAGTCATGGAGCAACCCGTCACGGGCATCGTGGTGTTCGCGGACGTGGATTTGACGCCGGAGGAAACCGAGATTGATTTCTCCGTCAAGAAATTGCCGCCGGCCAGGCAGCTTGGCACCGTCGGTCTGTGGGTCGGGCTGCACGGCGAAAGCTTTCTGGACGCGGGCATGCATCATCTGGAAGCGCGCTTTGATTTCGATTCATTGCGGGACCAGTTACAGCAGGAGGGCGTGAACACCATGAAGCCGTTCTCGGATTTTGAGTTTCTGCGGCAGGCGTTCACGGAAGGCGAACGCTGGCCGGTGCGCCGCGAACGCGCCGAGTTGTTGGTGAACGCCGGTTTGCTCACGCGCAAGCAGTGCGACCAGTTCGTGCGCAACGGAGCGATTGGCAGTCATCTCGAGAATCTCCAGCGGCACGGTGGTTTCAAGGGGTTCAATCAGAAGGCCGTCAGTGCCATCATCTCCGCGACGGATCCCCGCAAGCAGGCAACCAATCACGCCAAGGCTGCGTAAACCAGCGATCGTAGCCGCCGACGTGAGGAGGCGGAGTTCACGACACATACCTGATCCGCCTCCTCACGTCGGCGGCTACAGCCGGTCCTGGAATTCTCCACAGCCGCCTCTTCATCCGGCTTGGAGGTCAGTTGCGGCTGCATCGCACTGCGACCTTTCCGCAGGCGGCGGAAGCCGGTATAGTCTGCGCCAATGGCAGTTCAAAACCGCATTGTCAAAGTCCAAAAACGCAACCGGGCGCTCGTGCGTTTCGATGAGAGCCGCATCTGCAAGGCCCTCCTTCGCGCGGCGGATTCCATCGGTGGCTTCCGGCAGGATTTTCTGCCCGGCGTGAACGAGAAAATCTTTGAAGCGTATGGCAACGATGCCCGCATCGCATCGTTTCTGGCCGATGCCGTCGTAGTCTGCCTGAATTCCGATCCGCACCATCTCATTGCGAATTTTCCGCCCACGATTGAAACGATTCAGGATGAAGTGTTGCACGCGTTGCGCAGCTTTGGCTTTCAGTTCACCGCGGATGCCTACGAATGTTATCGCTGGGGACGACACTGGCTGCGCGAGGGGGCGATTCCGCCGGAGAAGTTTGCGGGCAACGGCTTCCCCCAGGAAGGAATGAAACAAACGCTGGTCTGGAACAAGGCGCGCGGCGTTCACACGGTCGCCGGCCTCAATGAGGCGCTCCGCAACGGCAGACTCAAAAGCGTCGTGGAAGAATCGCTGGCGCTTTACGAAGAATCTCTCGACGAGGCCGCGCAGAAAGTTCTGTCTCGCCTCAACGCCGGCGATCCCCTGCGCATGATGTGGATCAGCGGCCCAAGTTCATCCGGCAAAACCACCACGACGGTCAAGCTCACGGAGCGGCTGGAAAAGCACGGCCTGCGTTTCCTGATGCTGAATCTGGACGATTACTTCTGGTCGCTGGTCGAGCATCCGACCGATTGGATCAACGACCGCAATTACGAAACACCCGAGGCGCTGGACATTCAGTTGCTCAATGCTCATCTGCGCGAACTGCTCGAAGGCCGAACCGTCGAGAAGCCCGTTTACAGTTTCAAGGAAGGCCGGCGCACCGGGACCAAACCGATCAAGCTGGAGAATGATCAAATACTCCTGCTCGACTGTCTGCACGGACTCTACCCGCCCTTCACCGAAGGCATTGATGCGTCCGCGCAGTTCCGGCTTTATATCGAGACGCAAAACGTGCTTTACGAGGGCGACGGCAGCACGGACCGATTAACTACGTTCACGGACGTGCGGCTGATCCGGCGGATGCTGCGTGACGCGCGCCATCGCAATCACAGCACATTGCGGACGATTCTCCACTGGCATTACGTTCGCGCCGGGGAACTTTTCAGCATCATTCCACTGATGGGTTTGGCGGATCACTGCGTTAACGGCGGATTTCCTTTCGATTTGCCGGCCCTCAAATCATTCTTTGCCGGGCCGGACAGTCTGCTGCCGATCCCGGAAGATTTCGAGCCATACGCGGGCTTTCTGGATGCTCGCGTGCGCTATGATCGCGTGAAGGCACTGCTGGAATCCGTGGAGGGTTTGAGCCAGGAGCAGTTGGCGGGTTACGATCTCATTCCGGGCGACGCCGTGATCCGCGAGTTCATCGGCGGGAGCAAGATCAAGATTCCGCACAATGAGTGAATTATCTGGCGCCACCGAAACGCGACCGGTTTGCGGAGTCCTAAGAACTCAATCCACCAGTTCGTAAACCCGCACGTAATCCACCTCGAAATAATCGGGTAACACGGCCGTCTTGATGTCGCCGGCCCACGTGCCAACTTCGTTCGTGAGCTTGATAAATTCAGGCACTTGAGAAACCCCGCCCGCCTTGCTGCGCCAGACTTCCTGGCCATCCACGTAGAACACGTACTCGTCCGGCAGCCAGAGCAGGCCGTAGGTGTGGAAACCCTCCAGAACTTCGGGCCGGGTGAACTTGTGGCCAGCCGATTTGTGGTCCTTGCCATAGCCGTCCCAATGCAGGTTGACCGTCAACCGTCCGTCCCGCCAAGGCATTTCCATGATGTCAATCTCCGTGCCGTCGCGCCCGTCGTTGCCGACTTTGCCCACGCCGTCGGACATGAGCCAGAACGCCGGCCAATGCCCCGGCTGCTTCGGCATCTGGCAGCGCGCCTCGAAGTAACCGAACGCGTGCTCGCACTTTCCCTTGGTGTTCACCGCGCCGCACGTGAAGCGGTCACCGTCCTGTTTGGTGCGCAACAACAGGCTGCCCCGGCCGCTCAGATAGGCGTCTTCCTTGACCCAGAACCCATCACGCCGTTTCCAGTCGCCGAGCCGGTTCCATTTGGCTTCGTCGAGCTTGTCGCCGTCGAATTCATCGTGCCAGGCGAGTCTCCATTGTTTGCCTTCCGGCGCGGGCGGGAGATATGCCTGATTGGTTTGCGCCGAAACGGCGAGGTTGAGCATCAACGAACCGACGAGGAATCCCAGCAAAGCACGATTTTTCATAAGCTCAAGGCAGTCTATGACCGGCGCGACCTCGCGGGAAGGGGAATTTCGGCTGCCCTTTTGCGCTTGTCGGCAAAGTCACCGTCGGATTGCATCTGCGCGTTCGCATTCATGAACGCCACACAGAAGGAAATTGTCGCCATCGCGATCTTCGCGGTCACCTACCTGCTCATCAGCGGACGGCGGCTGAAAATTCTGCCGTTGAATCGCCCCGCGGCGGCGCTGCTTGGCTCGGTGTTGATGGTTGCGTGCGGCGTGATGACGCCCGAGCAGGCCTACCGCGCCGTGGATTACAACACGCTGGTGCTGCTGCTCGGCATGAGTTTGATGTCCGCCTACCTGTGCCTCGCCGGCTTCTTTGACTGGACGGCGGACTGGGTGCTGCGCGTTGCGCAAACGCCACAACGGCTGTTGCTCTATTTGATTTTCGCCGCCGGCATTCTGTCCGCGCTGCTCGTGAACGACACGATATGCTTCATGCTGACGCCGCTGGTGGTCATGGTTGTCGTGCGCGGCAAATTGCCGCTGCTCCCCTACCTGCTTGCGCTGGCCATGAGCGCGAATATCGGCAGCGTCGCCACGCTGGTCGGCAATCCCCAAAACATGATCATCGGCAACCTGTCGCAAATCTCCTTCGCGAAGTTCTCCCAATCGCTGATGCCGGTCGCCCTCGTCGGTCTGCTGCTTCAGTATTTCATTCTCAACTTCGGTTTTCGCAAAGTGCTGGGTCGGATCGCCATCGCGCCGGCGGAAATCACCCCCAGGCAGATTGACCTTCATCTGCTGCGCATCACGCTCGGAGTGCTGGGATTGGTTTTCGTAGGCTTCTTCTCCGGATTAAACCTGGCATGAACCGCGCTGGCTGGCGCGGCTCTGGTCATGGTGTTGGCGCGACGCGACACCCACGAGGTGCTCAAACTCGTGGACTGGCATCTCCTCCTGTTCTTCGCCGCGCTATTCGTGGTGGTGGAGGGCTTGAACAGCACCGGATTACCCGATCAAATCTACGATCGGGTGCATGGCCTCTTCGGCACCACGACCACGACGCAGGCCTGGAATCTCGCCTGGTTTTCGGCCTTAGGCTCGAATGTCTTCTCGAACGTTCCATTCGTGCTGGTGGCAGGGAAATGGATTCCCGCCTTCTCCAATCCGGAACTCATGTGGAAAGTCATGGCCCTGGCCACCACACTTGCCGGTAACCTCACCCTCCTCGGCTCGGTCGCCAACATCATCGTGGTGGAATCGGCGCGCGGCCACGTCGAAGTCGGCTTCTGGGACTACGCGAAGTTCGGCATTCCGGTGACAATCGTCACGACGATCGTGGGGATGTTTCTGCTTTTGTTGATGGGTTGACGGCGGTGGTGGGAGCGTTATCCGCCAGGCGGACGTGCTCCTTCAGGTGCGAATTCACATCCAGCCCAATCTTGAACAACACCAGCAACACCAGGCCCACCACCGGTGATTTCAAGGCGACGAGCAGGAAGCCGCTACCCAAAATGGCCAGATGCAGCACCACCACGCGCGCGTAGGGTCGCGCCATCAACGTTTGCAGCGCCACGGTGCGATACTCACCACGCCAGAGATAATTCCAGGCAAAGGAAAACGCGTGACTCGCCACCAGCCCCAGCACAGCGATGCCAAGGTGCTGCTCCGTGATCAGCTTCTCAAACATTCCCAAGGAAGGAAAACTCGCGCCCGCCCGAAACTGCCCGCCAAACAGACCGACCACAAACACGCCATGCACGAACGTGAACATTCCGTAATGCACGCAGAAGAATGGCACCAGAAACAACTTTCCCAACCACGCAGCCGGCTTCTGCAGCTCGGCCAACAGCATCCGGAGAACGTTGAACGCGCCGATGATGACGTTCTCCATCCAGAACAGCAGCATCAACGGAAACACCTCCCACCCCAGCGCCAACACGCCATAGAGGGGGATTAAATTTGCCAGCACCAAGGCGATCACCGTCGGTGAGAATCGTTTCATGACGTTGGGCTGGGCATCGTTCATCAGACGGCGGCCCGCAGGATTTCCGTCAACTCGTCCGGTGTCAATGTGATCGGATTGGCTTTCATGCTGCTGGCTTGGGCCGCCTTCCCCACCAACTCCCCGACGTGCTCCGTGCGCACGCCATATTCACGCAGCTTCGGAATTTGCAAATCGCGGACGAGTTCATTCACCCAGCCCACGCCGTCATCTCCAGTTGCTGAAGGATTCCCGGTTAAGCTTCTAGCCACCTCGTCGTAACGGCGCCGGGCGTCGCTTTCTGGCGAACGAGCACGCAATGCTCGCAGATTCGCGGCCATGACGTGCGGCAACAACGCCGCGCACACCGCCCCGTGTGGCGCGGGAAACATGCCGCCAATCGGCGCGGCAAAGCCATGCACGGCACCGAGGCCAGCATTGGCGAGCGCCAGGCCCCCAAACAAACTCGCGATACACATATCCTCTCGTGCCGAGATGTTTTTCCCGTCCGCGAAGGTGGTGCGCAACGAACGCACCGCTCGGCCGATGCCTTCCACACAAAGCGCATCAGTCATCGGATTGGCGCGGCACGAGGTGAACGGTTCGATGAGTTGAGTCAGGGCATCCAGACCGGTGCTCGCGGTGATGGCTGGCGGCAGGTCAAAGGTAAGTTCCGGATCCACCAAGGCCAGACGAGGCAGCATCAGTGGACTGCGCAGGCTGACTTTGAATTTGTGTTCTGGCGAAGCGAGCACCGCATTGCGCGTTACCTCCGCGCCCGCGCCTGCCGTGGTGGGAATGGCAATGAACGGCGCGGACGGCTGGGTTAGCGCCCGCCCGCGCCCGATGACTTCGACGTAATCCAGCAACTCGGACCCGACCACTCCTCTCCCTACCCTCTCCTCTCCATCGGATGGAGAGGAGAGGGTGGTCGCAGACCGGGAGAGGAGAGGTTCATGGCCATGAGTGTTCGTTAGCATCGCGGCGATGGCTTTGCCCGCATCAATCGCGCTGCCGCCGCCGAAGGCGATGACGAGATCGCAACCCGCAGCTTTTGCAAAGTTCACGCCTTTCTGAACGTCAAGCAACGTTGGCTCGCCCTGAACTGGAAGGGTGGTGGCAGAGAAAATTCCTGAAGCTTCCTTAAGCAGTGCCAGCAGCCGCTCGGCGCGCGCCGGATTCTTTCCGGTCACGACCAGCGCGTGCCTACCAAATTCGCGCGCCAAGCCGCTGATCTCCTTCAGCTTGCCGGCGCCGAAGATGATCCGTGTGGCGGTGGCGAATTCAAAGTTCATCGTTCGTAGGACAGGCGTCGCGCCTGTCTCAACCTCTAACTTATCGTGCGGGAATCGGGCCGTTTGCTTTCCATCAAAAACTGGAGACAGCCGCGACGGCTCTCCTACGTTAACCAACCCGCGTCCTCCGGAAACACGTTGGCGAACTTCACGCTCGTGCGCGGCTCGGCCATCATCTGCGCGACGGCATCCCGCCAGATTTGATAGTGCTTCGTTTCCTTGTGCGCCGCGGGCGCGTCCGGCGTCCGATAAACCTCGACCAACACAAACCGCGTCGGGTCGTCAGCTTGTTGAACGACATCGAACCGCGCGATGCCCGGCTCGCGGACGCTTTGCCGCGCGTTCTCTTGCGTCGCGGCCTTGAAGGCCACGACACATTCTGGTTTCACGTGAACATGAACTTGAACGATGAGCATAAGGTTTCAGTGTTTCCTGCAGTGCGCTGATCGCAGGACTGCGTTGAAACTATGTTGGACACCGATTGCCGTCCAGAATATCGTACGAAAGTGAAACCGGGCTGGCTTAGACATCCACCTCCTTCCGTGTATTAGCCCATGCGCACATTGCTCGCATTTCTCGTGATGACCCTCCTGGCCGGATGCCAGTACAACCCATATGCGCATTTGTTCACCACGACGGAGCCGAAGCAGGAGGATATTGCTGGCCTCTACGTGCTCGACAACCAGACGATTACCACGGGTGGGCTTTCAGTGCTGAAAGGTCGGCAGTGTCAATTGGATTTACGCCTCGATGGCTCATGCCGTGTTACGAATTATCCAACCTGGACCGATGCATTCTCAGTTACCAACGGCCAGTTTGTTGCCTTTGTTTCTACGACGGGCCGTTGGCAGAGCGATATGGTCGGGACTGTATCCGACGGGCGCAACAGTCAAAGTTACTGGGGCATTCGCTTCTCCAACACGGATAGCAATATCGCTTCCCCGGCACTGACGGGTAAGACCGCGCCTTATGGTCTCATCATGACATACGGCGATCCCGATAGCGGTTCTGTGATGATTTTCAAGAAGCAGAAATAGCAATTCCCCTTCAACGAAGTCAGACCGCTACCACCCCACCACATTCCCACCCGCCCGCGGATCTGCCGCGCCCACGAAACTCTTGCCATCCGCACTTCGTGCAACGATGTGCGAGACGGCCATTGAATTCAGTTCCTTGACCTTGTGACCGCGCTGCTGCAGCGCCGTCCGCATACCCTGCGGCAACGATTGCTCCACCAGCAACTCGCCCGGCGACCATTGATGATGAATGCGCGGCGCGGCAATCGCCTCCGGCGCGCTCATGCCAAGGTCGAGCATGTAAATCAATTCCATCAAGACAGCAGTGATGATTTTCGGCCCGCCCGCCGCGCCGAGCGCGATGATGGGTTTGCCGTTCTTGAGAACGATGGTCGGCGTCATGCTGGAGAGCGGGCGTTTGCTCGGCTCGACGGCATTGGCGTCCGCGCCAATCAATCCGAAGGCATTCGGCACGCCGGGTTGCGCGGAGAAATCGTCCATCTCGTTGTTCATGATCACGCCCGTGCCCGGAATCACGACCTTCGAGCCAAAGCTGGTGTTCACCGTGGCCGTCACCGCGACCCAGTTCCCTTCCGCATCAGCCACGGACCAGTGGGTGGTGTGTTTTTCGTTCCCCGTAGGTGAGTCCATCTCCGCCCTCGGTGTCAACCGAGCGAGTTGTCCCCCTGAACCGTCCCGTAGCGCAGGTTTCCAACCTGCTGTATCGCCGACTTGCAGTCGGCAGAACGCCGCGGAAACTGGCACGCTTGAAAAATCGTGGGTCTGGCGGATTGGAAATCCGCGATACCGCAGACTGGAAGTCTGCGCTACATGTGCATTGCTTCGGTCTCGCGGGCTTCTGATCAGTCTGGGTTGGCTGCTGCGAGCGGAAGGTTTGAACACATCACGTTCCCAGCGGGGCGGTGTGCCGTGTGAGGGAACTTCAGTCGCGCGCGTCAGGCTAATTTTCTTCGCCAGCGAAGCGGCATATTGTTTTGAAACCAGTCCCCGCGGCACTTTCGCGTAGTCGGGATCACCCAACCAATGCGCGCGGTCGGCGAACGCCAGTTTCATGGCTTCGGCAATGACGTGCAGGCGCGTGGCTTCGTCCAGCGATTTCAAATCAAACTTCTCCAGAATGTTCAACATCTGAACCAGGTGAACGCCACCGGAACTGGGCGGCGCGAACGAAACGATTTTGTAGCCGCGATAGGTGGTCGTGACTGGCTCACGCAGTTTGATCCGGTAATTCGCGAAATCGGCCGCGGTCATGATGCCGTCGTTGGCCTGCATCCATTGCGCCGTTGCCTGTGCAAACGGCCCGCGATAGAACCAATCGCTCCCCTGCCCCGCGATGCTGCGATACGTGGCGGCGAGGTCGAGTTGCTTGAGCACGTCACCCGCCTTCAAGGTTTCGCCGTCGCGGAAGAAGACCGCGCGCGAAGCCTCAAACTTCTTCATGTCGTCGGCCACGGATTTCAGGCGATTCGCATAAGAGGCGTTCAAGGCAAAGCCATTTTCCGCAATCTCCACCGCTGGCAGAATCAATTCGCTCAATTGCTTCTTTCCATACTGGCGCACGGCATAATCGAACGCCGCCAGTTCGCCGGGCACGCCGCTGGCCAGCGCGCCGGTCTGGCTGAGATCCGTGTCGGCTTTTCCGTCGCGCACGAACATGTCGCGCGTGGCGGCGGCAGGTGCCATTTCCCGGCCATCAATCGCCACCACCTTGCCATTCGCCAAACGGATCAACATGAAACAACCGCCGCCGATGCCGGAGTTGGGCGTGTCCACGACGCCAAGGGTGAGTCCCACCGCGACGGCGGCGTCCACGGCGTTGCCGCCGGTCTTGAGGACGTTCAAGCCGGCTTCGGTGGCCGTTGGATGCACGGAAGAAACCATGCCGCGGCGGTTTTCTGCTGCGGTTACAACCACAACAGCACTGCTGATGGCCAGCACGCAAACCCAGGCGGTGAAGCGACGGGGCACAGCGACATAGGCAAGTGAACGCTCTCCGCTCACCCTGACCCTGCCCCTGGTAGCCGCCGACGTGAGGAGGCGGAGAGTGCTGCGAATCATGAACTTCCGCCTCCTCACGTCGGCGGCTACGGTTCTGGAGTTCAAAGCGCACACTTGGGTTGGGGGAATTCTCTCTCTGAGGGAGAGGGAACAGCTTTCGTCCAGTTTGATTTGTCCGTGAGTCGCGCGATCTGTCGCCAGCTTCCAGTCTCGCCAAAGTCGGCGAACGACTCCCCCGCTCCCAGCGGGAGAGGGCCGGGGTGATGGAGAGGACGTAAAGTATTCTGCCGCCTGCTGCCGCAAACGTTTGGTATTTGGGATTTGGATCATTTGACTAAATTGCCTCCATCGTCTTGAACGCGCTCGTCAATGACTGCCTCCGACGGTCTGTTGAATTCACCCTCCCAGCGCGCCATGACAGCGGACGCGAGACAATTGCCCACGAGATTGACCGCCGTGCGGCCCATATCCAGAAACGCGTCCACCGCGAGAATGACCGTCACGCCCTCCAGTGGCAAACCAAACGTGACGAGCGCCCCGGACAGAATGACCATGGATGCGCGCGGCACCGGCGCGACGCCCTTGCTGGTGAGCATGAGCGTGAGCAGGATGGGCAGTTGCTGGGCGAAGGTGAGTTGAATGCCGGCCGCTTGCGCAACGAAGATGGATGCGAGACCCAGATAGAGCGTCGAACCGGCGAGATTGAACGAATAGCCCGTCGGCAGGACAAACGACACAATCCGCCGCGGCACACCAAACTTTTCCATCAGCCGCAGCGCATCGGGGAGCGCGGCCTCGGACGACGCCGTGGAGAACGCCAGCAACGCCGGTTGGCGCACGGCTTTGAAGAACGGCACGATGGGAATGCGCGCCATCAACAGTACGGGCACATAAACCAACAAAACAAACACCGCGAGCGCCGCGTAAAGCGCGAGCACGAGCTTGCCGAGCCGCAGCAAGACCTCCAGGCCGTTCAACCCGACGGTGTAGGCGATGGCCGCGCCGACGCCAATCGGCGCCAACCACATCACGATGCCCGTGAACTTGAACATTACCTCGGACAACGCTTCGAAGAAGCCGAGCATCGTTTCTCTGGATTTGCCCTTCACCTGCGTGAGCGCCACACCGAAGATGATCGCGAAGACTACTACTTGCAGCACGTCGTTGCGCGCGGCGGCGTCAAAGAAGCTCCGCGGAGCGAGGTGTTCCATCACCGCCTCAAAGCCGACCTGGCGCGCGGCAAATTCCTTCCCTGGCTCCGCCGAACCGGCCAGCGGAACGCCGGACCCGGGTTGAAACAGGTCCGCGGCGGCCATGCCGAGAAACAGCGCAAGCGTGGTGACAATCTGAAAATAGATCAGCGACTTGAGCGCCAGCCGGCCCACGGTTTTCAGATCATCCGTGTGACCCGCAATGCCCATCACCAGCGTGGCAAACACCAGCGGCACGATGATGCACTTGATGAGATTCAAGAACAGCGTGGAGGCGAATTTGGCGTGCTGGGACGTCTCCGGGAATTGCCAGCCGAACCACGCGCCGACAAACATCGCCAGGATGATCCATTGGCTCAACGACAGGCGGCGCAGCAGGGCAATCACAATGATCCAGCCAGTTGGTCTGAGTTGGCGACCGCTGATTCCGAAAGAAGCGATGTCGCCAGGCTCATGGTTTCACGAGATTCAGAAAGAATGTGATGTTCATGGCGTTCACGAAATCAATGAGGAACGCGCCGACGATGGGCACGACCAGAAATGCGCGCGGCGCCGGCCCGTAGCGTTCGACCAGCGCCTTCATGTTGGCCACTGCATTGGGCGTGGCGCCGAGGCCAAATCCGCAATGCCCACCTGCCATCACGGCGGCGTCAAAGTCCCGACCCATCAGCCGAAAGGTCACAAACCACGCGAAGAACCCGATCACTGTCACCTGCACCGCAAGAATGACCAGCATGGGCACAGCCGTGTTGGCCAACTCGATCAGGTTCAAACTCATCATCGCGATGGCCAGAAAGATTCCGAGCGTGACGGACGCGAGCCGGTCAATGATCTCCGTCTTGATCCACCGCCCGCCGCTCAGGTCCACGACGTTGCGCACCGCGACACCCAAAATCATTGCCCCCATGTAAACCGGAAACGTGATGTTCGTTTGCTGGATCAAATAACTGACCCACGCGCCAACCTTCACGCAGACGAGCAGCAGCGCAAGATGCAGCAGAAACTGTCTGCCGAATCCGGCCAGCGCTCCCAGGTCCGGAAGGATGCCAGGTTCGGCAGTTTGCCCGGACTCCAAGCGGGTGTCGGCGGTGGAAACTGGTTTGAGATTGCGCCGGCGAATCAACGCCCCTCCCACCGGCCCGCCGAGCAGTCCGCCCGCCACGAGACCGAATGTGGCCGCTGCCACGCCAATCACCGAAGCGCCCTGCAAACCGGCGCGCTCCAAATCGCCGGCAAAGCCCAGCGCAGTGCCGTGTCCGCCGGTCATGCTCACGCTGCCGCACATCAAACCGAGCAAAGGCGAAACGCCCATCAACTTGGCCAGCGCCACGCCCAATCCATTTTGAACCACGGCCAGCACACCGGCCAGCGCGAGAAACAGCAACACCTGCAAGCTGCCGCGCTTGACCAGCATCCAGCTTGCGTTCAATCCAATGCAGGTGAAGAACGCGACGAGGAATGGAAGGTTCACACTCTTGGACGGCGCATTGACCCATTCCAGTTCGGTGGTGACGATCCACGTCCACCATTGCGCAGCCACGCTGGTTTGGAATTTCGCCGCGAACAGACCGGTGACATTTCCCAGCAGCACGAGCAACGAGAGCAGCAGTCCGCCCACCACCGGCGCAGGAATGTTGAAGCGGGACAACACGCCGATGCGTTTGACGAGAACCTCGCCCAGCAGCAAGACCGGAATGGCCAGCGCGACGGTGAACCAGGCGGAAATGGTCATGATGGTTCGTTGGCGGGCAGTGAGCGGGAGGATCCTCGGCAATCAACAGCACAAGTCCGGTGAAGAGTGATTGTCCCCATCCCACCCGGGAGGCCGGCTTGTAACATTGTTCTGGCTGACGGTTCCATGTTGCGAATGAGTTCCGGAAAACGCGGGCGACTCTACCAACCTGAAAGCAACCCCACAACCCTAACCCGTTGAGGAAATCGCCATGGGCAACAATTTCCCGATTGGCAAAAGCGCCGGGTCGCTGTACATGACACAGCGCCTCCGGCACCAGGCGGTATCGGCAGGATTCCACCCGCAAGCCCCTTGTGGCGAGCGATGGAAAGAGCACATGAAACTCTGGAAGCTGAATACTTTGAACGCAACTCGCCGCAGCCAATGGCTGTGGATATTAGCCTTGGCGGTTTTGGCCATGACCGTGCCGGCGGAGGACACAGCGTCCACCACGGATGCGGTGAGTTCGGGCGGGCCTGAAATCCGCGTAGCGCTTTACAAAGGCCCTGGCACCGGTGGCAAAGGTCCGCCGGCATTGATGCAACGACTTGAGTCGGCCCCCACCTCGACCATTGCGGAAATCTCCCCGGAGCAGATACGCAGCGGGACATTGACGAATTATGACGTCGTCATTTTTGCCGGCGGCAGCGGCAGTGGACAGGCGAATGCCATCGGTGAGGAAGGCCGCGAGGCGGTGCGACAATTCGTCGGCAATGGCGGTGGTTACATCGGCATCTGTGCCGGTGCGTATCTGGCCACCAGCGGCTTTAGCTGGGGACTCAACCTCATCAACGCGAAAACCATCTCCCCAAAATGGCGGCGTGGCGTGGGCAGCGTGAAGATGGAATTGACCGATCCCGGCCGTGCGATTCTGGTTGAGCGCACCGGCGAGTTTGATGTGCGCTACGTTAACGGCCCCATCATTGAGCCGGCCAACAAAACCGACCTGCCGCCCTTCGAGACGCTGGCCTTCTTCCGAACTGAGCTGGCCATGAACGATACCCCGGCGGGCATCATGGTGAATTCGCCCGCCATCCTCGCGGGCCAGTATCTGCAAGGGCGCGTGGTCTGTATCAGTCCTCATCCGGAACAGACCTCCGGCCTGGAGGATTTCGTGCCGCGGGCCGTGAGTTGGGCGGCGCAACGGGATCCCACCCAAGTCAGCAACTCACTGTTGCGCCTGGAATGAACCATCTACCAAATCTCCTCTCGCATACCCTACAATTCGCATGAACAGAATCAAAATCGCCCAGTTCGGACTTGGCCCCATTGGCATTGAAACGTTGAAACTCGCCGCCACCAAACCGTGGGCCAGGATCGTCGGCGGCATTGACATTGACCCCGCCAAGATCGGCCAGAGCCTGGCGGAAGTAACCGGCGTCCCCGCATTGAAGGGCGCAAAGGTGTATGGTTCGCTCGACGAACTGCTGGCGAAAGCCAGGCCCGATGTGATTTTCCACACCGCGGTCTCCCGGCTCAAAGATGCCGTCGCCCAAATCGAACCGATGGCCCGCGCCGGCATCAGCGTGGTTTCCTCCTGCGAAGAATTGCTTTACCCGCCGTTGCGTGAACCGCTGCTTGCAAAGCGGCTGGATCAACTCTGCAAAAAACACGGCGCGCGAGTTTTGGGCACAGGCGTGAATCCGGGCTTCGTGATGGACGTGCTGCCCGTCTGCCTGACCGGTGTTTGCCGTAACGTGCGCGCCATTCATGTGCAGCGGGTCGTGAACGCTGTCACACGCCGCGGGCCGTTGCAAAAGAAGATTGGGAGCGGATTGCCGCCCGCGGAATTCGAGCGCCGCTTCAAGCAGGGTCGGGCGGGTCACGCCGGATTGAAAGATTCCGCCGCGCTGATCGCGCATTGTCTGGGTTGGAAGATCACCGGTCTAACCGAAACCTGTAAAGCGGTCGTGGCGGATCACGACATCAAGACGCCGCACGTCGAGGTAAAGCGCGGTCAATGCTGTGGTCTGCATCAACACGCCAAGGCGCGGGTCAATGGCAAAGTCTGCCTCACGCTCGACCTCAAGATGTACCTCGATGCCCCGAATCCGCACGACGCCTGCCAGATTGATGGCGAGCCCGCGCTCGACCTGAGGCTCGAAGGCGGCGTTGCTGGCGATGGCGCTACGGTCGCCTCGTTGGTGAATGCTGCGCCGCGCATCCTCAAAGCTCCACCCGGTCTGCTGCTCATGACTGACATCGCGGTGCCTTGCTTCGTGTGATTTGAACCCGTAGTCCCGCATGGACGACCGTTAATAGCCAAGCGATTTATCGCTGGGTCAACTGGAACAAACAAACCGAGTCCCGCAGGGACGGCAGAATGGCTGTCCGTGGTTTTCTGTCGCCACTGGCGGGGCTTATTTCCTCGACGGACTAATTCCCACCATTGAAATGATGGGCTATTGTCTTTCGCCCTGCGGGCTTGGCTAGCAGCTTTGTCGCTTTTTGCAGTCCTGCCCCATCGTTCTCCGACTCACTCCAATTTCAACCACTGCTGACATGGCTGACAGGTTCGCTCTCGACAGCCGATTACGTCGCGAATACTGTCAACCCATGGAAGAGGATACGCCGAGTCCGCGCCCTCCATTATTTGTTATGCCTAGCAAACGCCTATGCGTGCTGTGTCTCTCGGTCGCGATTTTCGGGTTACTCGCAGTTTCGTGCTCAAAATCTACCGAGGCGCTTACGCGGCAGGACCAAGAGAAAATGTTTAGTGAGCTTCTTGGATTCGAGCCACCCAAGTCGGTGACTGAAATCAAATACAAGGACGTGTACAATCGCTATCTCATGGGCGGTGGTTGGGGACGATGGCTGCGCTTCACACATAGCGAGGATGTGTTTTCCAAAATCCTCAAGGACCAAGGCTACAAGCAACGGGACGAGTTGCATTTTGTTGCCCTAGAGTCCGAAGCCGCTCCGAAGTGGTGGCCGCGGGTTGACCAGAGCAAGATCACAATTTATTTGAGAAGTGATAAAGACACCCCACAGTCTGAGGGATACTCATTTCAGGAGTACCTTTGGCGCGACTCGAACTCGAACTTCGTGTACTACCACAAGCGATATTGGAACTAGCTATGCACAACTTCAGGATACGCCCCAGGCCGCTCCTGACCAGATCTCCGTCTCACTCCAGTTCCAACACCACCACTGACTTCGCTGGCAGTTTCGCAGTAAAGCCACCGTCGGTGAGTTTGGCGTCCGCGAACGACGCCGGCTTCACCCGTTCCGGTTGGTCGAAGGTGTTGTGCGCCCGCATATCGTCGGCAGTCAAAATCCGCCCGGAGATTTTCTGGACCTTCGCCCCGGACAATTCGCACGTCAGTTCCGCGACTGAATTCGGATTCAGATTGCCCAGCGTGACGTGGATGCGCCCGGCCTGATCGCGCGAGGCGGAGGCGCTCAGGCCGGGAATCTTGTTCGACTCGAAAGCGTAATCCGCGCACGTCAGGTCGGTCGGCAGCAGCGTGGCATCGTGATGCGCCGTGAACATTTCGAAGACGTGGAACGTGGGCGTGACGAGCATTCTTTCCTTGTCGGTAAGAATCACGGCCTGGAGCACGTTGATGATTTGGGCGATGTTTGCCATCTTCACGCGGTCGGCGTGCTGGTTGAAGACGTTAAGCGTGCCGGCGGCGAGCAGCGCGTCGCGCATCGTGCTTTGTTGATAGAGAAATCCCGGATTGCTGCCCGGTTCGACGTCATACCACGCACCCCATTCGTCCACGACTAGGTCAACGCGCTTTCGCGGGTCGTGCCGGTCCATGACCTCGAGGTGCTTCACGATCAGGTCGTCCATGATCTGCGCGTGTTTCACCACGGCGAACCATTCCTTCTCGTCGAACTTCGTGGCCGAGCCTTTGCTGCCGCTCCAGCTTCCGGTGGGGAGGCTGTAGTGATGAAGAGAAAGGCCGTTCATGTGCCGGGCCGCGTTGGCCATCAACACGTCGGTCCAGTGCGTGTCGCCATCGCTCGCGCCGCACGCGATACGATACACGCGGTTGCCCGAATAGTTTTTGATGAACGTGTTGTAGCGCCGGTAAACGTCCGCGTAGTACTCGGGCCGCATGTTGCCGCCGCAACCCCAGTTCTCGTTGCCTACGGCGAAGTAGCGCAGCTTCCATGGCTTGTCGCGACCATTCTTGCGCCGCAGGTTCACCATCGGCGAATCGGCGTCGCTCGTCATGTATTCCACCCATTCCATCATTTCCTGCACCGTGCCGCTGCCGACGTTGCCGCAGATGACCGGCTCGGCCCCGATCTGCTCGCACAAATCCATGAACTCGTGCGTGCCGAAATGGTTGTTCTCCACCACGCCGCCCCAATGCGTGTTGATGATCCTGGGTCGCTGTTCGCGCGGCCCGATGCCGTCCTTCCAGTGATATTCATCCGCGAAACAACCGCCCGGCCAGCGCAGGTTCGGCACCTTGATTTGCTTGAGTGCGGCGACGACGTCGTTGCGGATGCCGCGCGTGTTCGGAATGGAACTGTCTTCGCCGACCCAGATGCCCTCGTAAATGCAACGGCCCAGGTGTTCGGAGAAATGGCCGTAGATATGTTTGCTGATCGTGGTCGTGCCCTTGTCCGCGTGGATGACCAGACGATTGGCCGGAGTCGCTGCCGCCGTTTCCTGCGTGAGTCCGCTGCTGCAGAACACAAGGCTTGCAATGGCGGTCAATAACCCTCGATTGATGGATTGGAGTTTCATGGCGTGGCATTGGTTGATGGAGTCTTGCCGGAAGAACCCGCGGAGTTGATCGTCGAGGCAACGTCACGGCCAATTCCCATTCGGAGTTCCTCCGATGAAACCATGCCAGCGAGTCTGTCGCAACCCAACGTCATTGCGGATTTGATAACACAGTGAACCGGTCACGCAAAGCACGAACAATTGTGACCGCAAAACTCCGTCCCCGGCGGCGGCTCAATCACGCGAGGCCCAAAGGCTGACGTTGGCTGAACCAGCGCAGTGCGAACGCTTCTGCTTCAATTCAACGCCACGCCGCGCCGGATGTAGGTTGGCACATCCAGATCTTCACCCTTGTGAACCGTCGGCTCGGTCTTGTCGAAGCGGCCTTTGTTCACGATTTCCAGCGGCAGGCTCGTCTGCCGCAGGCGCGGTGAAGTCTTGCGCACCCGCCCGCCCGCCTGCCGCGTCAGGAGTTGCTCGCGTTGTTCGGTCGTCAACACGGGCGCCGGCGGAACGAACCGCGACGCCGGCCGTGCGGTGGTCTGCTTCTCCAGGAGTTGTGTATCGAGGTCCTCCGGCTGCCCTTCGGCAGAATGGGCGGCGGAACCGGTTTCTTTCACGTGCGGTTTTTCGTGATCGCCCCGGTGTCGCATGGCAATGACCGTCACCGCCAGCCGGTCGCGGAATTTCTCATCCACCGCCGCGCCCATGATGACTTGCGCCCGCTGGCATTGCTGGTTCACCTGCTCCATCACGCGGTTGACGTCGGCCATGCTCAGGTCCGGCCCGCCCATGAGACTGACGACCACGCCATCGGCTTCCTTGAGCGCCTGCCCGTCATCAAGCAACGGATGCGCCAGCAGTTTTTCCAGCGCGTCGCGCGCCCGGGTGGTGCCCGCCGCCTCCACCGCCGCGAAACAGCTTTCGCCCCGGCGGTCGCGCAATAACGCGCTCAATTCGTCGAAGTGAATCTCGATCAAACCCCGATGCATCAGCAGGCGCCACACGCCCCGGGCGCCCTCCATTAGAAATTGAGTCGTCGTGCGAAAGGTATCCAGCAAGCTGACGTTCTCGTCAATCAGCCGGAAGACTTTCTGGTTCGGCAGACAGATGACCCCGTCCGCCGCGGCCCGGAGTTGTTCCAGTCCCTGCCGCGCCTGTTGCTGGCGGCGGTTGCCCTCGCAATCGAAGGGCAGTGTCACAAACGCCAGCGCCAGCGCGCCGGTCTCGCGCGCCGCTCGCGCCAACACCGGACTAATGCCCGTGCCCGCCCCGCCCCCCAGACCGGCCACGATGAACACCACCGCCGCGCCCGTGCAGGCTTCCTTGAGTGTTTGATAATTCTCCTCCGCCGCCTTCCGCCCGCGTTCCGGATCGCCACCCGTGCCGAGGCCGCGCAGCAGTTTGGTTTCCAGCGCGATCATTTTTACGGATGGAGCGGTCGCGACTGCCGGCACATCGGTGTTCACGAGCGCGAGTTCGGCCCCGGCAAAATCACTGGCGACGATATTTTCCAGGATGGCGGCGCCGGCCGTGCCCACGCCAATGATTTTAACACGCAGCCGTGGAGCGGGGGTTTCGACAGGATTCGGAGCTGAGATTTCGGTTTCCATAACAAAGCAGGATTCAGGTTCGCGACAGCAGGCGGGAGAGCGCGCCTTTGATTCCGAGGGTCCAGGAAGTCCGGCTCTCACGCTTGCGGGATTTGAATGATCCGAACTTCACGAGGCCGATGGCCGTGGCAAATTCCGGCTGGTCGAGCGCGGATTTCAAACCGCTGACGGAATTGGTTTTGCCGAGGCACACGGGCAATTGCAGGACCTGTTCCGCCAGTTGCGCCAGATTCGGGATGCGCGCCCCGCCGCCGCACAAAAAGACGCCGGCGCGCAGGTAATCCAGCAAGCCCGCCTGTTCGAGGTCCTGACCGATGAGTTGGAAAATCTCCTCCAGCCGCAGCGCCATGATGCGGCGCAAGTGTTCGCAATTGATGGTCTTCAGCGGCAGTCCGAGATCACTCGTGAGCGTGAGGGTCTGGCCGCGGATTGAGTCATCCACATGCGCCGCGCCATGCTGGAGTTTGAGTTGCTCCGCCCGGCTCAACGGCACCTTCAAGCCGTAGGCCAGGTCGTTGGAAAGGTGATCGCCGCCCACGGCCAGCACGCCCGTGTGTTTGATGACTCCGTCCGCGTACACCGCGTAATCCGTGGTGCCGCCGCCGATGTCAATGACCAGCGCGCCCAGTTCCTTTTGCTCGTTGCTTAACAGCGCGAGCGAGGAAGCCAGACCGTTGAACACCACTTCATCCACCTCCAATTGCATGCCTTTAACCACCCGGATGGCATTTTGCAACCGATTCAGATGACCGTGAACCACATGCACGTCCACTTCCAATCGCGCACCCAACATGCCGACGGGATTCGTGACGTCATCGTGACCGTCCACCAGAAAATGCTGCCGGATCGCATGGAGCACGCTGTTCTCCGCCGGCAGATTGATCGCCTTGGCGTTCTTGATCACGTCCTGCACGTCCTCCTCAGAAATTTCGCGGTCGGCGGAAACCACCGGATGCACGCCGCGGTTGTTGAACCCGCGAATGTGTCCGCCGGTGACCCCGAGATAAACACTGCGGATCTCCACGTCCGCCATCTGTTCCGCCTCGACAATGGCATGGCGCACGTCTTCTTCGACGGCGACGGCGTCCACAATCTCGCCCTTGCGCACACCGCGCGAGCGCGCCTGTCCCAGGCCGACGATGTTCAGCGCGCCCTCGGCGTTGATCTCGCCGACGACGGCGCACACCTTGGAAGTCCCGATTTCAAGGCCGATGAGAATGGAGGAGGAGTCAAACATTGCGTTTCTTGGTGCGGGTGGTTCGCGGCAGTTTCGGTGGCGGCGTTGGCAGCACGCTGGCTTCCAACCAGCGCACCGGAATGTTGTTGCTCACCGCCAGATCCAGCGTGGCAATCTCGCGTTTCAAGCGCCGGCCCAGATCATGAATTTCGCGCCAGCGCCGCAGTTGCCGGTCGAGATCGCGCAGGCCGAAAGTCACTTCACTCCCCTGCCCGGTCGTCACCACCAGCACTTCCGGCAAACCGACATCAATGCGCCGTAAATCCACCAGGCCCGCCATGGGCGAGGTTGCGAACGCGGAGATCAAGTCCAACGCGGAGCGCACTTGTGGCGACTCGATGGAACGTCCAGGCTGCAAGTCCGGCAGGCGCAGTCCGGCCAGCACCGGGAGTGAATCCTCGGTCTGATGGAGCGGAGTTGTGCGCTGGCGCGGGTCGAGCGGCACCATGACGTAGCTTTCCGTGTCTATGTGGAAGACCACCACTTCCAGGCCGCCCTCCGGTCGCGGGCGCGGGACGTTGACCTGCGCCACCGCCTCCCGCTCCGTCACGCGGATTCTCACCGTGCGCGGCAGGAGCCGTTCCACGGAAACCGACCCGATGAGGGGCACCAATTCCAGATCGCGCTTCACACGCGCGAGGTCGAGGGCGAACAGATTCGCTCCGGCTTTCACCCCCGCCCAACGACGCAGTTGATCGGCGGAGATCACGCCGTCGGTCTGCACGTCAATCTGCTCAATGGCAAACGTGCGATTCTCGTAAACCAACCGGTCCAATCCCCACTCCCCAATCCGCCACAGCAGGTAGATGCCAAACAACGTCCCAAACACCAGGCCCGCCGCCAGCGCGGCCAGGCGGATCCGCGAAGCGCGCACCTGACCGGAACGCAGCTTCACATCGAGCACGTGTCCGCGACTCAATCGGCGATTTCGTTGTTTACGGTTGAACCACATGGGAATGAAATGATTTGCCTTCAAACCCCAAGGCTGATGCGGGGTTCGCGGTGATCGGCACGGTCATTTTGGTTTTTCATTTTTTCATTTGCGACGCAACGCGAGCCTGACCATGCGTTCGCACAATTCCGCGTAGTTGATTCCCGCCGCCGCCGCCGCCTTGGGCAGCAGACTGGTTTCCGTCATGCCCGGCAAGGTATTAACTTCCAGCACCACTGGATCGCCATTCGCGCGCACCATCACGTCCACTCGCGAGTAATCGCGCCCGCCAATTGCCCGGAATGCCGCCAGCGCCGCCGCCTGCACGCGCTGGGTGGTCGCCTCGTCAAACGGCGCCGGACACAAATAATCCGTGGTGCCGGCGCTGTATTTGGTTTTGTAGTCGTAGATGCCGGCCTTGGGCCGGACCTCGACAATCGGCAGCGTTTCGTACCCAACAATACCCACCGTACATTCGCGACCGGTAATCTTCTCCTCGACCAACACTCGGGAATCATGGCGCAACGCTTCTTCCAGCGCACCCGGCCAGTCCGCGACGCGTTCAACAAATTGCAGTCCCACGCTCGACCCCTGACACACGGGTTTAAGCACCACCGGCGGATTCCAGCCCCGCAGCCAGGGAGTGGTTTCGGATTCCACCACCGCGAACCGCGCCGTCGGCACTCGATGAGCGACGCAACGTTCCTTGGTCAGCACTTTATCGAAACCAATCCGGCTGGCCTCGGCGTCGCAGCCAGTGTAGAGCGCGCCCAAGCGGTCGAGCGCCGCCTGCACCGTGCCGTCTTCGCCATAAGTCCCGTGCAGCGCGAGAAAAACCACGTCCGTTCCCGGCGTGAGGGTCCAGCCCGTCTCGCGAGGATCGAGTTCAAATACTTCGTGACCGCGCGAGCGCAACGCCGCCGCCACCGCCGTGCCGGAAGCTAACGACACCTCGCGCTCGGCGCTGGGACCGCCCAGCATCACGGTGATCTTCAAGGGTTCGCTCATGCTAATCTTCACCGATGATTTCCACCTCGGTGTGCAGCTCAACACCGCGTTCGCTCCGGGAGCGGGCCTGGAGCAACGCCATCAATTCGAGCACATCGCGCGCAGTGGCCGTGCCGTCATTGACAATGAAATTCCCGTGCTCCAACGAAACCATGGCCCCACCGATGCGCGTGCCTTTCAAACCCAGTTCATCAATCAACCGGCCCGCCGGAATGGACGCCGGATTCTTGAACAGGCAACCCGCGCTCGGCGCGGCGGGCTGTGAATCCCAGCGCTTCCGGCTGTACGCATTCATGCGTTGCTCGATTTCTTCACGCGGGGCGGTTTTGCCTTTGAATATCGCGCCCAAGGCAATATGCGTTTTGAAAAGGGGACAACTCCGGTATTCCACTTGAATTTCGCGCGCCGGTTTTTCGAGCACCGTGCCTGCGTGATCCATGCACCGCACCGACTCCACCGCGTCAAAGGTCCACGCGCCCATGGCACCGGCGTTCATGCGCAGGGCGCCGCCGACACTGCCGGGAATGCCTTCGAGGAACTCCACGCCGCTCAAGCCGTGACGCTTTGCTGCAACCGCAACTTGCTTGAGTCGCGCGCCGGCCCCGCAGGAAATGCGCTCCCCCGTGATCTCAATCCGGCTGAAGCTCTCGTGCGCCAGACAAATCACGACGCCGCGAAAACCACCGTCGCGCACCAGCAGGTTCGAGCCACGACCAAGGACAAAGAAGTTGAGGTCGTGCTCGCGACAAAAACACAGAGTGCCCGCGAGGTCCGCTTCCGTAGCCGGCTCGACATAAACATCCACCGGACCGCCGACGCGCAAGGTTGTGCGCTTCGCCAGCGATTCGTCGTGCCGCACTTGCGTTTCCGGCGACAACTGCGCCGCCAGTTGCGCGGCGAGTTGCTCGCAAGAAGGCGTCGGGCAATCCATGATGGCGCTGGGTTGGGTCATGTATTTCGGTTGAACAGGCGCGGTCGGCCGAGAAATCCCATTGGCAAACCTGTCTCGGGGAAAACTTGCCTTTCGCGCGGGAGCAGACGCGCTTTGCGTTCCGGAAGATCGGAAGCGCACGCACGATGGCAAGGGGTTGCCGCCTCACGCATCGGGCTGTCCGCCCTCTTGGTAATGGACATCAGAATCATGTCCGCAATTTGCTCCGCCGCCTTCGGCGTGTGCCATTCTGCAAGCGCCCTCTGCATCGCGCCACGCACCGCCGGTGCTTCAATCAAAGCGAGCAATTCCCGGGTAACTGTCTCCGGGACGGCGTCTTTCTGTTCGAGTAATTGCGCCGCGCCAGTTGCGACGAACGCCCGCGCGTTGTGAAACTGGTGATTATCGGCGGCATTCGGAAACGGCACGAGCAGCGCCGGCACTCGCACGGCAGCCAATTCGGCCAACGACGACGCGCCCGCGCGGCTCACCACTGCGCTCGCAGCACTCAACGCCAAATCCATCTCCGCAAGGAACGGATGAACTCGGGCGGTCATTCGGTTCTGCGCGTAGGCCTGCTTCACTTTGTCTGCCTCATTTGCACCCGTAAGGTGCAACCATTGCCAGTGCGGCGCACGGTTTCCGAGCAACGGCAGAGCCGCCACCATCAGATCGTTGACGCCGCTGGCGCCCTGGCTGCCGCCCATGACCAGCACCACCGGCTTCGCTGGATCAAGACCGAGCGCCGTGCGGCATTCCGCCGCATCGCGAGTTTGAAACTGCGGCCGTACCGGAGTGCCGGTGACGGTGACCACGCGCGCCCGCAGTCGAGGGGCGGTAGTGGGAAAACCCACGAAGGCCTGATCCACGAAACGGGCGAGCCAGCGATTAGCGCGACCGGGGATGGTGTTTGATTCGTGCAGAAACGTCCGCGCACCGGCACTGCGCGCCGCGAGGATGGGCGGCGCGCTGGTGAAACCGCCCATGGCCAATGCCGCCTGGGGACGCCGCGTGCGGAAAAACTGTCGGGCGGTGCGCCAGGATTTCCAGAAGCCGCGAAGGAAGGCAAACCGCTGACCGCTCTGTAACGCGACTGCGGGCAAAGTGAAACTCTCGATCCCTTGCGACTTGACCGCCTGTTGATCCACCTCCTTGGGAGAGATGAGGAGCGTCACCGCGCAACCGCGCGCGGTGAGTTGCTCCGCCACGGCCAAGCCGGGGAAGAGATGGCCGCCCGTGCCGCCGCAGGCGATGGCCACAAAAGGCGATGGATTACGATTCGACATCACGCGGTTTGCTCGGCAGGCAGTTCGTCAGTGGTGGAGAACGGATTGGCTTCAGCTTCGTGGGCGCGCCCCAAGCGGGCAATGCTCAACAGCACCCCCACGCAGCACAGCATCATCAGGAGATTCGAGCCGCCGTAGCTGATGAACGGCAGCGGCAGGCCTTTGTTCGGCAGTGCGCTGGTAACCACCCCGATGTTGATGAAGGCCTGCAAGCCGATCAAGAACGTCAGGCCGGATCCCAGCAGAAATCCGAAGGTGTCACGAGCATGCATGGCGATGTAGATGCCGCAGATGACAATCGCCACGAACGCCGCCACAACCAACAGCGTGGCGATCAATCCGAGTTCCTCGCCGATGATGGAGAAGATGAAATCCGTGTGGTGGAAAGGAATGAATCCAAGCTTCTGCCGACCGTTGCCAAGCCCCAATCCGGTCCACCCGCCGGCCCCCAGCGCCAGCATGGCCTGATAGGCCTGATAGCCGCCCTCGGATTTGCTTTCCTCCAGGGAGAGCCAACTGAAAATTCGCTTGCTGCGCACCGGGTCCAGCAACAGCGAAATGGTCATGGCGCCCAGACCCAACAGGATGGGCGGCATAAAGTACTTCCAGCGGACTCCCGCAATCAACAACATGGCGCCACTCACCGCCGCCAACAAGATTGTTGAACCCCGGTCTGGTTCGACAAAAATCAATGCCAGCACAACTCCGCTCAACAGACCGGGCAGAACGATGCCCCGCCGCCAGGTATGCATCTGACGCTGATACCGTTCGCCATACCAGGCCAGGACGATGATCAGCGCCAGCTTCGCGAATTCGGACGGTTGAAAACTCACACCGCCGTAGCTGAACCAGCGTCGCGCGCCGTTGATTTTACTGCCCAAGCCCGGCACCAGCACGAGCGTCAGCATTACCACCGCCAGCGCGAACATCGGCCACGCAAACTTCTTAAGCAGCCGATAGTCCATGACGGTCGCTATCAGGCACGATCCCAAGCCTAGCGCGCACCAGACCAATTGCATGATCAGGTAACGGGCGCCATCCTCGGTCATGCTGGAGCTGTAAAGCATCACCAAGCCCAGCGCCAGCAAGGCAGCAACGCAAGACACCAGCGTGGTGACAGCAATCTTCATTTCAACACGCACGCGGAACGCCGGCCTGATCCCGCCCACGGGCCAGCGTCCGCAATCAATCACGGGGCGGACGATTTGGCGGGAATCTTGAGCTTGTCGCCCACCTTGATTCGGTCGGTGGCCAAATTGTTAATTGACCGCAAAGCCTTCAGCGTTGTGCCGTGCTTCTTGGCAATCGTCGTCAGGTTGTCTCCCGACTTGACGACATACACCGTTTCGCCAGGCGCGGTTGGGGTTGTGACACCGGGTGTGACTGTTTCGGTGACCGGCGAGGGTGGCGGGATGATGAGTGTCTTGCCGATTTGTAACCGCAACGGATCCACCGTCGGGTTCGCATCTTGAATCGCCTTGACGGAGACGCCGAATTTCTTGGCGATGGTGGCAAACATGTCTCCGCGCTGGATGACGTATTCCTGGGCGGTTGGCGGCGGCGGCGGCGGCGGTGGAGGTTGAACGTAATCCGGCAGGACAGGTGGCGCACTGGTTTCCGCCAAGGAGGTGCGTCCCAGGTTGGTGTCCACGGGCGGGAAGGCGCTTTCCCCAAAGACGGGCAACTGGGGCGGCTCCGCCACCGGCGGTTGCTCGCGTTTACAGCCTTGCATCAACAGCACCATCAAGCCGACTACGTGAACACCCACCACACAGAAGAAAGCGAGTTTGACCCGTGAACGGCTTCGGTTTTTTTGCTCCAGCATGGAGCCTTGGGGGACGAGCGGACTCGGACTATTCATTTTTTTGACGCGCTATGCGTCCTTTCGTTGAGGAATTGTTAATTTTGTTTTTGTTCCGGGGTTTTCCCTCACAAAACCCCGAATCAAATTCGTTTGTTCGGCATGGCCGCCGCCGCGATCCGGCTGGCCGTCGCCATTCACCATTCATATTGGGGTTGGCCGCCGCCTCACCCCCACCCGTTGATTTCAACCTGCGGCAAAGCTTTTGCCCACTTTGTTGGCAGATTCGAAAATGATCGAAGCTCGAACAAGCGGGTGAACTCAAAACCACGCCACGCGTGGCCGGACGCTTTGTCGCTTCAGCCAATGCTTCTAACAACGAACCTCCCGCCGTGCAAGGAGTAAAAATCCCCGTCGCCGGCAAGCCGGAATGAATCATGGATTTTGAATTGTTCTTAAACTTAAACACGCTTCCGAGTTCGCTTTCAGTGCCTGGTTCTGACTGTTAATCGTCCAATGTCTGGTTTTCGACTTCCGGCGTTGAGCCGTTTCGTACCCACCAGGAGCCGAACGTCTGATTCCTCACCGGATTTTCAATGTGCTCAACGCCATCACGGCAAAAAGCACGCACAGGATGTAAAACCGGATCACCACCTGCGATTCGTACCAGCCTTTCTTCTCGAAATGGTGGTGAATGGGCGCCATTAAAAAGACCCGCGCACCGACCCCCGTGCGCCGCTTGGTATAGCGAAACCAGCCTCGCTGCAGGATCACGGAACCGGCCTCCATGACGAACACCCCGCCGGCAATCACCAGCACAAACGGTTGATGAATCAACACGGCCACGATGCCCAGGGCGCCGCCCAGCGCCAGCGAACCGGTATCCCCCATAAACACTTGGGCTGGATGACAGTTGTACCACAGGAAACCCATGCCCGCGCCGATCATCGCCGCGCAAAACACCGTCAATTCTCCGGCGCCCTCCACGTAGGGAATCTGTAGATACGCAGCGGTGATGACATTCCCCGCGAGATAGGTCAGCACCAGAAATACGATGGAAGTAATCAGCGTGCAGCCAATGGCCAGACCGTCGAGGCCATCCGTCAAATTGACCGCATTGGAACTGCCCACAATCGTAACGATCGTCAGCAGCAGCCCCACCACCACGCCCGCCGCGATGGGATACTTGTAAAACGGCACCATCATCACACTGATGAGGTTGCTCTCGATGACCGACTTGCTTTCGGGAATCCGCAGGTGACTCGTCACCGGCAGTTGCCAGAGGTAGAAGGCCACAAACACCGCCAGGAATACCTGCACCCACAACTTCACGTGTGGTTTCGCGCCTCCGCCACTTTGCTGAATTATTTTCGCGTAATCGTCGTAAAAGCCCAGGGCGGTCAGCACCAGCACTGCGAGCAGCGTCAATTGGATCAGAGTGTTCCATTGCGCCCAGAGCAGCGTGGTCAGATTCAACACCGTGATGATCAAAATGCCGCCCATCGTCGGCGTGCCTTTCTTGCTCAACACGCGCGCCACCATGCCGCCGGCTTCCTCGGCCTTGTCCGCGTAATCCTGCCCGAATTTCAACCGCTTCAACCACGCAATCACTTTCGGTCCCAGCCACCAGCTCAACAGCAGCGCCGTGATGGCCGCGCCCGCGCTGCGAAACGTGATGTAGCGGAACAACCGCAGCCATGAGACGTAGCTCTCCCAGACCGTGCCCGCAGACCAGTCCAACAGTGCCTGGGTTAGGTAGTAAAACATTCAAATCCTCTTCCCCGCTTCGCCACCCCGCAGCGCGTCGCTGATGCGCTCAAAGCGCGCCGCGCGGGACGCCTTCAACAACAACACGTCACTCGCTTTCAAAAAAGTCTTTAACGCCGCCGCCGCTGCTGCCACGTCCGCCAGTTCGATCACACGATTCATACCTGCGTCGCGCGCCGCCTGCGCCGTGACACCCGCCATTTCGCCGACCACGAACAACTGCCCGACGCCCAGTTCCGCCACCCGGCGACCCACTTCCGCGTGCGCTGATGCACGATGCGCGCCCAACTCCGCCATGTCGCCCAGCACCGCCACGCGCCGGCCTTTGCACGGCAGTTCCGTGAGCACCTGCAAGGCGGCCAACATGGAATCCGCATTCGCGTTGTAGGCGTCATCCAGCACGCGCACGCCGTTGATTTCCCAGAGTTGCAGCCGCATCTTGGCCGGCTCACACTCGGCCAGCCCGCGCTCGATTTCGGAGCGGTTCAATCCCAACTCCACCCCCATCGCCACCGCGAAAAGCGCGTTCACCACCTGATGCCGTCCCAGCAGTCGGATGCGGTATTCGCCGCTGAACTCCTCCTGCGGCGACTCCACACGGAACGTCACGCCCTGTTTGTCGAGGCGCACACTGCGCACCCGCCAGTGATTCGATTCCTCAAACCCGACCCGCACGACTGTCGCGCGAGTTCGTTGTGCCAGGTTTTCGGCCCACTGATCGTCGCCATTGAGAAAAAGCTTTCCCTCCGCCGGCAGCAACTCCGCCAAACGGCCCTCTTCCTCGGCCACGCCCGCCAAGTCGCCGAAGAATTCCAGATGCTCGCGACCAATGTTCGTGATCACGCCGTAACGCGGTTGTACTAATTTCACCAGCGGCGCCAGTTCGCCCGGATGATTCGTGCCCACTTCCAGCACGGCGGCCTGGTGCGTCGCGTCCAGGCGCAGCAAAGTCAGCGGCACGCCGATGTCATTATTGAAACTGGCTTCGCTCCACAGTGTCACCAGTTTTTGGCGCAAAACCGCCGCCATCAAGTCTTTGGTCGTGGTCTTGCCGTTGGACCCGCCAACGGCCGCAACCGGCAACGTAAAATCCTTCCGATGCGCCGCCGCCAGCCGGCCCAGCGCCTGCCGCGTATCGTCCACCACCACGGCGGAACATTCGGGCAATTCCGCCGGTTGCCGTGATCTTTCCACCACCACAACGCGCACACCCTTCCGCACGACTTCCCCAAGGAAGTCGTGGCCGTCGAATCGTTCACCGCGCAGCGCAATGAACAAATCGCCCGCCTGCGCCTGGCGCGAATCCGTGGTCACCCGCGTGAACACTGCGTTCCCCGGCCCGCTGGCCAGTTCGCCCTCACAGGCCGTCAACAGGAATTGCAAATCGCGCGCTTCCACTATTCACTTCAAAGCAAAGGTGGCCGTGACCACCGCGGTAATCGTTTTGTCCACCGTCGAGGTGTCATTGGCGCCATCCCAAGTGAACTGGCCGCTGTAGAGCGGTGTGATTTGAATCACCCCCATGCTCGCATCATGCAGGCGCGCCAGTCCCCGGCCACCTTGTGCGGCAATTTGATCGGCCCGCACCCGCGCATCCTTCGTGGCTTCCGCGAGCATTTCCACCTTTGCCTCTCCCGCCCGGGTGTAAATGAACGATGGCGATTGGGTGGTGAACATGATCCCCTGCTCCACCAGCACGGTGGAATCATTGTCCAATTCGGAGATGCGCTCCACTTCACCGGACTCGACCCGCACGGTCTGGGTCAGACGATAACCAACGGTGCGCTGCCGCGTCAGGCCCTCCGCTTCCCGCACCGTGCCAAGGACCTCCTCGATTCCGATGGGCGTGAAGAAGTAGTTCGTGAAACCCCGGTCGCGCAAGAACACGCTGATCCTGCCCTGCTGGCCCTTCAACTCTCTTTGCGCCGCCAACAAGTCTGCCGCCTCCACGCTGAACACGCCGCGCCAGACGACTAGGTCCGCCTTGATGTTTTTGCGCGCCGAACCTTTCACCGTCACAAACTGTGTGTTGCGCACCTTCAACCAGGTCGTGGTGGCCAGAATCGCGGACAACACCGACCCGACGGCCAGGAACAAGCCGGCCAACATGCCGAGGAGATGCGGTCGCGAAGCGTGGTTCATGCGCGGAGGAGAGGAATTCTGGCGCTCACAACTTTGTTTAACAAACTCCGTTGGCTGCCGTCTGCCCCCAATCCGGAGGGTAAAGGAACTTCAGTTCGCGGGGCGGCGTAAGCCGGCCCGGTGGCAGAATGAGCAGGCAAGCTCTCGCGGTTTGTCCCTCTGGGTTTCTCCTGATTCAACGCCGCCACAAACAGGCGATGGGAGATGAGGTTGAGTGTACTCATGGCGTTTGCGGGTTGTTCATTGATCGCGCAGAAACATTTTTCACCGGCGGGCCGTTGGCGCCCGCCGCGGCGACGTTTTCGGTGCCGGCCTTCGGTTCCTCGCCGCGATCCGGCCGGATGTTAAGATAACTCGCCGCGCGCTCCGCCACCTGCTTGAACAGGGGCGCGGCCTTTTGCCCACCGTAATAACCCTGCTTCGGTTCATCCAAGACAATCGAGATGCACAACTCGGGATTGTCTGCGGGGAAAAAGCCAATGAACGAAGCGATGTATTTGCCGGGCGCATAACCGCGAATCCCTTCGACAGTTTTCTGGGCGGTGCCGGTCTTGCCGGCGACCGTATAATGTTCCAGTTCCGCTTTGGGCGCCGTGCCGTCGGAGGAGATCACCGTCTTGAGCGCCTGCACCGTCTGTCTTGCCGCAGTTTCGCTGATCACTTGACGAACCCGTTGCGGGGAGTATTCGGCAACGACATTGCCCTCGCGGTCTTCCAGCCGCCGCACCAGCATTGGCTGCATCAGCCAGCCTTGATTGGCAATGGCGGCCATCGCCATCGCCATTTGGAGTCGCGTCACACTCACCCCGTGACCCATCGGGATCTGGGCGATGCTGACCTTGCTCCAATCCTTGACCGGATGCACGATGCCCCGGACCTCGCCCGGCAGGGGAATCCCCGTGCGGCTGCCAAAGCCGAAGTTGCACACGTACTCGTGCAATCGCTGGTTGCCGAGTTTGATACCGATTTTCGCCGCGCCAATGTTGGAAGACTTAGTGATGATGTTCTCCACCGACAACACGCCATACGAACCGTGGTCGTGCAAGATCCGTCCCGCAAACGCAAAATGGCCGTGCTCACAATCGAACGTGTCGGTCAGCCGCACAACCCGGTCGTTCAAGCCGCCGGACACAGCCACAATTTTGAACGTTGATCCCGGCTCCATCACGTCCGTGATCGCCCGATTGCGCCGCGCCTCGGCATCGGCACCGGGGCTGTTGGGGTCGAAGTTAGGCAGCGTCGCCAGGGCCAGGATCTCCCCGGTGCGCGGACGCACCACAACTCCCGAAGCACTAATGGGCGCGTTCTTCTCCATGCCCTCGGCCAGCGCTGTTTCCAGGAAGTTCTGGATCACCGAGTCAATGGTGAGCACCACATTGAAACCGTCGCGCGGCTCAACATCCTGCTCCCGGAAAGCCACCACCTCACGGCGACGACTGTCCGTTTCCGTCAACCGCCAGCCACGCACGCCAGCGAGTTTGCCGTTGAGCGTATGCTCGACGCCATCCACCCCGATGGTCTGACTGAAAGTGGGTGAATTGGTCCGGCCGTCCATGCCCACATAACCGAGCACGTGCGCCGCGAGTTGTTGGTTCGGATAAACCCGCAACTGATCGTCCAAGGGTTCGGTAAAAATTGCCTTGCGACGCAGGTCACGGAAAAACTTCTGCTGGACTTTTGGCAGCGCTTCCTCATCCACGCCGAAATCAAGCTGGCTCAAGGCCAACTGAACCTTCTCCCAGGCTTCAACCCGCACCTTGCGCTTTAACACATTCGACAAGTAGGGTGAGACTTTGCCGTGTTCATTGGTCCGGTAACGCGGGAGCAGGCGCTGGTAAAGCTCGCCCTCGGGCATTTCGAGCAAGGGCGACAGGGCCCGAGCCACCACCGCCTGATAATTGCTCATCACCGTCGGGTCGGCACAGACCGTTTTAACGAAAATACTCGTGGCCAGGAGATTCCCCCGGACGTCCAGGATGTCTCCGCGCCGCGGTTCCCGAAGCAGTTCCCGCTGCGTGTTTTGCCGGGCGCGATCGCGCAACTCCTCATGGCGCAACACTTGCAAGTCCACCAGCCGGTAACCCAACCCGACAAACGCCGCGCCGAGTAGCAGCAGCAACATAAGCAGGCGTCGAAATTGCAGTCGCTTGGCCATGTTTCAAAAAATACCGGCCGCCCGTGGCCATCGGTTCCTCAACCAATGGCGGCACGGACGGCGGTAAATCCTAGAATTTCATTCGGTTTCTTCGTGTTGCGCCAACGCCTTCCTGGCCTGGCGGTACTAAATTCTGCCAGCCGCCCGTGGCCATCGGTTCCTCAACCAATGGCGGCACGGACGGCGGCAAAAAAGTCTTCATTTGCTTTCAAGGCCCCAGGGATGTGCGGGAGTCGCGTCCAGCAAAACTGTTCTCCGTCGGGTCGTCCGTTACCGTGAGCGGCTCCGGCAATCGCCAGACCTGCGACGGTTGCACCGGCACCAAGCCCAGTTTCAATTCCGGCAGACGTTCTCTGAGTTTCATGGGCGACCGCAGCGTCGCGAACTGGGTGTTCAGTTTCTGGTTCTGCTCCTGCAAGCCGGCCAGACGGATTTCCCGCTGCTTCATCTGGTGGCCCAGTTCCGCAATCTGGCTTTTCTGCCACACGTAGCCCACGCCCGAGCCGCCGATGAATGCGCACAACATGAAGGCCTTCAACGCGGGTCCAAAACGGACCGCCGCCGATTGATGTTTGCGATTTCGTGCCATTACATTTTCTCCATCACCCGCAGTTGCGCGCTGCGGCTGCGCGGATTCACCGCCAGTTCCGCCGCACCGGGTTTCAACGCCTTGCGGGTCACCCGGCTTAACTCGGGCGTGCGCGGTTCGCGCAACTCCGGAACGTCCACTCCTCCGGTGAACGTGTAATCCCGCGCCCGCGCGCGCCCGAAATCTTTCACCACCCGGTCTTCCAGCGAATGAAACGTTATGACCGCCAGCCGTCCGCCGGGCTTGAGAATCTTGAGGGCCGCTGCCAATCCCCGTGTCAATGATCCGATCTCGTCATTCACTGCCAGTCGCAATGCCTGAAAAACTTTGGTGGCCGGATGCGTCCGCCGGCCCGCCCGCGGCGACAACCGCTCGATCAACTCCGCCAGTTGCCGCGTCGTCTTGAACGGTTGCTGTTCCCGGTCATGTGCAATCGCCCTTGCCAGCCGCCGGGAATCCCGCTCGCCGCCCAGTTCCCAAAAAATCCTCGCCAGTTCTTCCGCCCCCGCCGTGTTCACCAAGCCCGCGGCGGTCTGGCGCTGCCGCGTGTCCATCCGCATATCCAGCGGCCCGTCTTGCTGAAAACTGAAGCCGCGCTCCGGCACATCCAGTTGCGGCGAACTCACGCCCAGATCCAGCAATACCCCGTCGCAACTGCCGGCGGGAACCCAGCCCGCCAAATCCGCAAAATTACCCCGCACAATCTCAAAGCGCCCCGCGTACTCCGCAAACCGCATCCGCGCAGCCTCCACTGCGTCACCGTCACGATCACACCCAAACAGCCAGCCTCCCGGCGTGCTGGCCGCCAAAATGGCCGCCGCGTGCCCCGCCCCCCCGAGCGTTCCATCAACGTATCGCCCACCCGTTCGTGGCTTCAGTGCCTCCAGCACCTCCGCCATCATCACCGGCCTGTGAGCGAAATCGGGCACTGTGCCTGAGTTCTCCGCGCGACCTTGGGTCGGTGCTAATGAAAAATCCGGGCGCTCAACCGGCGCCACGCACCACCAGTCATTGCCGACGGGTCCGACGTCCCCGACTGTGGGGCGCGTTTGTCCGGCGCGGGCGACTTCATGACAGGCACGATTTCGAGATCGGCGTCACTCAAGTCGTTGCGCACCACCCGCACTTGGTCCAGGTGAAGCTCGCCCTGAACGGACCCTTTCGTGAAGCACGGGCTGCGCGACTCGATGCGCGGAACCGATGACGCCGCGCGCGAAAACAGATTCACGCGGCCCCACCACTGGCTCAACCAACGCCCCGCACCGCTCCAACCCACACGGCGCGCCGCCCGTCCGGGCGAAGCGCTCGCGGAAGCCGGCGGCGCACTCGCCACCCGCACCGGACGCTTGTATTCGACCTCGGACGGCTGGCGGACGGCTGTAGCCGCACCGGCCTCGGTCGTAAAAGGGTTTCTCGGCGAAATAAACTTGGGCAGCCGCAGATGCTCGTGCATGCGATAGCGACTTGTGACTTCCTGGCCGCCCACCAGACTTTTTCCCGCCGTTAGTAATCTTCCCAAGCTCATGATCATTCCATCAGTTTGAAAGCTTCCGTGGCCATGACGGCATCGGACGCCTTGATCTTTTCATATCGCTCTGGATTCCAAATCTCGAATCGGTCCAACAACCCGACCAAAACCGCTTCACTACCAATCGCCGCCTTGCGCGCCATCTCTTCGGGCAGACAAATGCGCCCGCTCTTGTCCGCCGCGACCTGCACCGATTCGCCGCCGATAATGCGCTTGAGCACGGTCTTGCTCGGGTCGCTGTTCGGCATCGCGTCAATCGTCGCCATCAACTCCGCCATTTCTTTGGGCGGCAAAACGCGCAGACATTCCCCAATGGGCGACTTGGGCCAGACAATTACTGTGAACTCGACGCTTCCTTCGCTCGGCAGCCACTTGGCCGGCACTTGAACCCGCCGCTTCTGATCCACCCCATGGCGGTAAAGCGAGTTATAGTAAATCTGCTCAACTTTGTTCTCGGTCGGCATCTTGTTCACATCATGGGCTGCGAACGGCCTTTTGCCCCACAACGATGTTCTTTTACGCCTCTTTGCCCCACTCGGTCAACAAGAATTCTGCTCAGTTACTCAAAAGTTATTCACAACCGTTCACCAACTGTGAATTGTAACCGGGGAAACAGAAATACCCACTAGATATTGTGGTGTGACCAACAGCCAGAACACAATTCGCCGTGCCACCGACTTCAAGGCCCTTTCCGCACTCAGTGCCTCGCCCGGATTGTCCTGCCCCCGATCGCCTGTTAGTCTCCCGCTACGATGCGAACTGCCGATTTTGATTATTCCCTGCCGCCGGAGTTGATCGCGCAACACCCAACATCGCGGCGCGATGAATCCCGGCTGCTTGTACTTGATCGCGAGTCAGGTCGCGTGGATCACCAACGATTCGCTGATCTTCCTGCTTACCTGAAACCTGGCGATGTGTTGGTGCTGAACAATTCGCGCGTGATCCCAGCGCGGCTTCGCGGCGTGAATGAACGGACTGGAGGCAGGTTTGAAATCCTGTTGCTCGAAGAAAACGCGCGCAACGACTGGTGGGTGATGATGCGTCCCGGCAAACGCGCGCGCATCGGCATGTGCATAACACTACTCGCAACGGACGGAAATCCCGCGGGCGTTTGCGCCATCGTCAAGGATGTGAACAACGAAGGTCATCGGCGACTGCTATTTGATGCGACAGATAACATTGAAGAAATCTTGCCGCAGTTGGGTGAAGTACCGTTGCCACCGTACATCACACGCACGGATTCTGAAAACTCCACCGAAGACCGCGAGCGTTACCAGACTGTTTTCGCACAGCCGTCCGGCTCCGTGGCCGCACCCACTGCGGGACTTCACTTTACCGAAGCACTGCTTCAGAAAATCAAAGCACTCGGGGTGAACGTGCAGTTCGTGACTCTGCACGTCGGTTTGGCAACGTTCGCGCCAGTCAAAGTTGAAAATCTCTCGGCTCACAACATGCATGAAGAACGCTACGAAGTCAGCGACGCCACGGCGCAGGCGGTGAACGCGGCCAAGGCCGCTGGCCGGCGCGTGATTGCTGTCGGCACCACAACCGTGCGCGTCATGGAGACGATCGCGGCGCGTCACGGTGGCAGGTGCGTGGCGGAACGTGGCCGCACACGGATTTTCATTCATCCGCCTTACGACTTCCGGCTGGCGGACGCGTTGCTCACCAACTTTCATCTCCCCTGCTCCACCTTGCTGATGCTGGTGAGTGCCTTCGCCGCGCCGGGCGCAACGCTCGGAAAAGACATGGTATTGACGGCTTACGCGGAGGCCATTGCCGAACGCTACCGGTTCTTCAGTTACGGCGATGCGATGTTTGTGCTGTGAAAAGATATCACTCCTCCGCGTTCAAATATGAGGGGCAAACTCTGGTGGCACGTTGAAGACTAAACCTAAAACAGAAAACCTGAAAACCGAACCTCCGGCCCTGCCTTTTGTTCTGGTCAACATGGCCATGACAGCCGATGGAAAAATTGCCACCGCCAACCGCGCCGTGTCTTCCTTCGGCAGCGCGCGGGATCACGATCATCTGCTCGAACTGCGTGCCACCGCGGACGCCGTGATGGCAGGCGCTCGCACCGTGGACTTGAACCCCATCAACCTCGGACCAGGTCCCGGGAAATTTCGCCGTCGTCGCCTCCAACGCGGTCTGGCCGAATACAACCTGCGCATCATCATCAGCGGTTCGGGCACGCTTAATCCCAACGCCGAAGTATTCAAGCATCGCTTCTCGCCAATCATCATTCTCACCACGGAACGCGCTACGAAGACCCAATTGGGCCGACTGCGTGCCGTCGCTGACGCTGTCAAAGTCTGCGGTCGCCGCGAAATTGATTTCCGGGCTGCGCTCCGCTGGCTGCACGCACATTGGAGGGTGAAGCGACTGCTTTGCGAAGGCGGAGGTGAACTCAACGATGCGCTGTTCCGCGCCGGCTTGGTGAATGAATTACATCTGACCGTGTGCCCCAAAATCTTTGGAGGACATCGCGCCCCCACCATCGCCGACGGACTCGGCGCCGCCTGTCTGGCACACGCAACGTCCCTCGAACTGACCTCGTCACGGCGCGTGGGGGACGAAATGTTTTTGGTCTATCGAGTGAATGCCGCTCACACGACACCGGTCAGCAAGAAATGATTCTGTGAAGGTCAGAGGGCATTGACGTCACTCAGTGTGAAAGAGCTACGGGCGATCAGTCCATTTCGCTCAGTCCGCGGGACGCCCTAATAATTCCCTCCACCATCACGCTGCCCAGTCCGTCGCCGTAGAAACTCACACTCGCCTCGTAACCACCCTTGCGATATTCCTCCGCTGGCAGGATGTAGCTCACCCATTCGTCCGCCAAGCCGCCGATGGTTATGTGACCTGCACCCGTGATGGCACGCGCCTTGGTCTTGGCTTCCATACCCAACTGCGCCGCCATTTCGCCCGGCACGCCCAGGATGACAAGGTCGCCCAACCGGAACGCGGTGCTTCGTGTCTGCGTCGGCTGCAAGGCGTCCAAGAAACCCCGCATCATCTTCTCATTCAAACCGTATTCCGACCCACCAGTTTTCATGAAATCCGGATGCCACGTTGTTTTGGGCAACGCAATCACCTCGGTATAAAAACCAAAACTCTTCACTTCGCGTGGTTGTGTCTTTTCCCATACGCGCCACGCCTGGATGCCCATGTCGCGGCCATAACGTTCCGCGCGCTCCCAGTTGCTTGCGCTCTCCGCAGGCGGTACCGGCGATTGGTCACCTTCTGCGCCGTTGTAAAACATGGCCGTGACCCCTTGACCAATTAGCGCCTCCACGGTGCGCTGCAAATGTCCCGGCCAATCGCCGGAGAAAAGCATGTCCTCCTCACTCATGAACGTGGGGTGCGCCGTCCAGTTGACCAGCACAGCCAACGGCTTGCCGCCGCGCGTATCCACGCGTGTGACTGTCAAATCCGTGTCATGGGTCGTGAGCCCGCGCCGGCGATTGCGATTACGATCCAGCACGGCCACCGTGGTCGAGCCGGCGACAACCGGGGTCAACTTGCGCCCAGCTTCGCGGATCACCGCGGCGAGTTTCTCGGCCGTGTGCTCGAATAATTCTTTGTGGAAGACGCCCACTTGCGGAATGCCGAATCTGTTGCCCGGGTGCAGCGCCATCATGTCAAAGCTTGTATGCGTGTGGCTGGGCAAGAGCATGATTTGATCAGCGCTCCAGCCATTCGAGGAGAGACGCTCTATCACTGCAGCCTTGAATTGGGGTGGGAACGCCAGCACATCGGCCGTGATCAGCGCGAACTTCCGTTCGCCATTCGCCAGCACCAGGGCTTTGGCCCAGACCGCGTCATGCACTCCAACAGCAGGCTTGCTCATCCGCGTACCGTAGCCGCCCAGTCCGGCTTTCATTTCCAAGGGCGGCGTGAGATTTACACGGGCGACGCCGGCCTCCAGCGTCGAAGCTTCGGCGGCTCGAGCTGGAACTGGTGAGCAAACCAATCCGCAGAGCAGGACCAGAAAAGCCGCAAGGCCCGGGAACTTCTGGAGGCTGTCATTGAGTTTCATAGGCAGAGAGGTGAGGCGGTGCAAAGTGGTATTGGCCCGTGGCAGTTTGTTCAACGCGGAATGACGGGCAGCACCAGATGCGACGGCCGTTCCGCGTCATGAAAGATGGTTTGTTTCGCGGTCAACATTTCCGTGTCGGTGCCGAACGGTTTTCCGCTGTTGGGATTCCGGTCGAAGCGCGGGAAGTTGCTGCTCGACACTTCGAGGCGGATGCGGTGGCCGGGCTTGAACAGATTGCTCGTCACCCACAGATCAATCTCGAAGCGCTCGGCTTTGCCCGGTTCGAGCAACGCGGGGTTCGCCATCCCCTTGCGATAGCGCGCACGGATGATGCCATCGCAGAGATTGTAGGCCTTGCCGTCGGGATGCACGTCCACCAGCTTGGCGGTGAAGTCCGTGTCGCGTGCGCTCGATGCCGCGTAAAGAATCAGCTTCACCGGACCGGTCACTTCGACCTCCTGCTCCAGCAGCGCGGTCGAATACACCAGCACGTCCTGGCGCGCTTCCACTTTGGTCTGGTCGTAGGGACCGGCCGCTGCGCCAACGAGATTGTTCCCGCCAATCGTCGGCACCGGATTATTCCCATCGTAGGTAAATTCGTCGGGCTTCTCTTCCTTCGGCGCGTTGGTGTCCAGCGAGCCATCGCCCTTGAGTGAGTTGGCCTTGCCCCCGCTGTGCAGGTAGTAGGACGTGAACGCGGTGCGCTCGAGCGGCCATTCGTTTTCGCCACGCCACCGGTTCTCACCCATCACGAACAAGTAATACGCTGGCCAATTCTGCACGCCGGTTTCACGGCCTTTCAACCAATACTCGAACCACTTGAACTGCCAGGACGCCACGCTGAGTTTGCCCACGTCGCCGAAATCGAGCTCGCCGACCTTGCGGCCACCCACGCCGTGCGCCCACGGTCCCATGATGACGAACTGGTTGCGGCGCGCGTGGCGATCGCGCGAACTCGCGCGGACCTTGGCAACCATTTCCAGCGTGGCCTTCGAGAAGATGTCATACCAGCCGCCGATGTTCAGGACGGGAACGGTCACGTCCGCATGACGATGCTCGATGCTCCGCTTGCGCCAGTAATCGTCGTAGGTCGGATGCGCCACCCAGTCGTTGAGGTAGGGAACTTTCTTCTCGAACTGATCGCCGAACGTGTTGAGCGGCAGATGCCGGAAAATGTCAGGCAGCTTGTCGGGACTGACCGCCACCCCGCCCACCGCCGCCCCCCAACCCATCAACAGCGCCAGTTGAAACGCGCCGCCGGAATAAGCGATGTCGTAGGCATTGTCGAACGGCACAACCGGGACCATGGCTTTGAGATGCTTGCTGGCGTTGGCCGCGGAAGCCCACTGCGTCCAGCCGACGTACGAGCCGCCGGCGGTGCCGATGTCACCATTGCACCACGGCTGCTTGCCGACCCATTCCTGCGTGTCGAAACCATCCTCGACATCGTAGCGGAACGGATCCCAAGCGCCTTCCGATTTGCCGCGCCCGCGGCAATCCTGCACCACCACGACATAGCCCGCGGCGGTGTAGTGTTTCCCGTCGTCCCACTTCTCATCCATCTTCCCGTAAGGCGAACGCATCAACACCACCGGATATTGGCCGTCGGCTTGCGGTCGCCAGATGTTGGCGGTGAGTTGAACGCCGTCGCGCATGGCGATCTTGACATCAGACTCGAAAATGAACTGCCGCTCGGCTGGTTGTGCCCACAGCGAGGTGGCGAGGCAGAGCAATCCGAGAATCGTTGCGCGTGCGGGAAGTGGAGGATTTGGTTTCACGGCGGCATTGAATCAGGAATTCCGGCCTCAAGTCCAGCCGGGGTTGATTCAGGCCAGCAATGCTCATTTTGGGGAGCGCGGCTGTGTGCGCCGCACCAGCCGCAGCAGGGGGAAAGGTCAAACGGCTGGGATTCCGTGGGACGCGCTGCGGCTGGTCGGGACGCCTCGGCCGAAACCGTGATGACCTTGGATTGGAAAGCGGGCCGCTTGCAGAGGTGTGTCGGCATACCGTGGCCAATTGCCTGAAAAGACGAAGATGCGACGATTCTTTACTATGGCCGGGACACGTTTTGGGCCAGCCTCAATAAACCAACACCAACACCGCCGCCTGTTCCGCCGACTTCACCACATCCTCAAACTTCATTTCCCGCGTATTCGGTTCTTTCAGTTTGGCGGAAACTTCCGGGACGGATTCCAGAAAACTCAGGAGATAACTGCTCTTCACCGCGTAATTCACATTCTCCGGCAAGGCGCCAGTGGTTTTGAGCGCGGCACTGGCGCTCAACTTGGCCGCCACCACCCCCACCACGTTGCCCCGCTCGTCCACCAGTGCGCCGCCTGAATTGCCAGGCTGCACGGGTACGCTGATCTGGAAATACCGCGCGTCATCCCCCGCGCCGGATAGCGACGCGATCTCGCCCTTGGCCAGCTTGGGCGCGAACCCTTGCAACCCGATGTTGGGAAAACCCACCGTCACCACCGTGCCGCCCAACTTCACCCCGCGACTTGACGCAATGGCCAGCGATGCAAACCGCCCTTCTGCTTTGAGCAACGCCAGATCATTCGCCGCATCCACCTTCACCACCTTGGCGGAAATCAAACCCGCACTCGTTACGAGACGAACTTGGTTCGCGCCTTCAACAACGTGGTGGTTTGAAATCAAATAGCCATCTGACGAAATGAAAAATCCTGTGCCGCTGGTTGACGGTCGAGAATCAGATGCGTCCGCCCCCAATGTTTTACGCGGTTTGAAATCGCGCGCCAAACGTTGTGCTTCCGCAATCTGTTCGGGCGTCATCTTTCGTTCGACAATCGCCAGAGCTGTCTTGCTATCCTCGTCACCCTGAGCGGAGGCGAGGTTGAACCATTTGTAGGATTCAGCGAAATCTATGGTTACGCCTTTTCCTTGTACACAACAAATTCCGAGTAAGAATTGGGCGCTTGCATGACCTTGGTTTGCCGCTTTTCGATACCACTTCGCAGCTTCGATAAAATCTTTTGGCACTCCATCGCCCGACTCATAGCAAGCGCCGAGACTCAATTGAGCTTCGTCATAACCTTGCTCCGCTGCTTTGCGATACCATTTCACCGCTTGGATGAAGTCTTTTGCCACACCTTTCCCTTTAGCATAGCAACCGGCGAGTACGTGTTGGGATCGTGGGACTTCTTGGTCAGCGGCTTTGCGATACCATTTTACAGCCTCAACATCATCTTTGATCACCCCGTCACCATTGGCGTAACGAATTCCGAGATTGTGTTGAGCAGGCGCAAAGCCTTGTTCTGCGGCCTTGCGCAGCCACTCCATCGCAACCTCATCGTTCTTGGCCACACCTTCGCCAGCCCTGTAACAAGCCCCAAGGCTGAATTGTGCTTTGGCATCTCCTTGATAAGCAGCTTTGCCAAACCACTTCACAGCCTCCACCAGGTCCCTGCTCACTCCATCGCCTCTCTCATAGTGGAAACCAAGGGCACATTGGGCGGCTGCATGCTGTTGGTCAGCCGCTTTACGAATCCACTTTACAGACTCAATCGCATCCTTTGCCACGCCATCGCCGTTGTAATAGAAACCAGCGAGGATGAATTGAGCTTCGGCATCGCCCTTTTCTGCCTTGGCTTTGACTTCGTCAAACAATTTACGGTCAGCTTCAGCTTGTTGAGCGGGCAGTTGAAAAACTGTTGCAGCGAGTACGAGAAACACAAGAATCCAAGTCCACCGATTTGCTTTCATGCCGCGAGATTACTTGGTTTCAAGAACCGGCCAAACCCAATTCTCCCTTTCCCTCGTTGCTCAATGAACATTTCGTTTTGCTCTGCGGAGAGAAAAAGGCACACCTTGCCATTCTTACGCACGCAGAGTTTCGGCAATTCCTTTTTGAAGAATTTAATGGGGACTTTTAGGTAGTAAAACTCGTTCGCGCCGGGTGCTACTTCGCAAACCAAGTCAATCGCCTCTGACTTTGGTGTTTCAATAGCTCGTAGCGAGATTTCAAGCCACCAAGCTGACTGCCTCGTCCGTGATTTTTTTGGGATATAGAACTTCGATGTGCAGATAGCATTACCCGTGTCACCAAACTTGGCGACGAGCCAATGAATCGCAGCAGCTCTGATTGTGGCAGCCATCGAACGAGATTTTAACGCAATGGCGCAAAGACGCAAAGCGCTTTCCAGTTTTCCCTGCGCCATCCAGCTTCATCTGATTTCGGCGAGCCAAGTCGGCGCGACCGGTGGCGTTGCCAACCGCCAGCACAGTCAGGGGAATCATTGGCAGCGGAATAAAGTCCGAGGCGTGCCTGTAAAGAGTCATTCCCCTGACCCTCATTCCTCTGACAAAAGTGTCCCATCCGAAAGCGGTGCTAAAGCCACGCGCACTCCAGACGCTTCGCGCTTGCCGAACGTCAGCAAACCGCGCGGAGCGTCTGGAGTGCGGGCGCGTTCACCGCCGCTTTCCCCGGCGTCTTTGCGTTGAATCAGAAACACAGCCTTTGCAAACAGCGGTCGGTTGGTTATCTTCCCGCCATGAGCGCCACCGAAATCCTGAAGGAGTTGCCGAAATTGGCCGAGGCCGATCGGCGGGCGATCCGGCAAAGGCTGTTGGAACTAGCCGAGAAGGATGACGACGTGGCCGCGTGCAATCAGGCGGCGCTCGACGGCGCCATGATGCTCGACCGGATGGAGGACGAAGATGCCCGCCGTCAATCCCGGTGAAATCTGGTGGGTGGACTTCGGCCTCGCGGCCAAGGTTCGCCCGGCTCTGCTCCTCACGGGCAATCCCGCCCTCGAAGAACTCGATCTGGTCACGGTGCTCCTGCACACGACTTCGTTGCGCGGTAATCGTTGGGAACTTTCCATTCCGAAGCCGTTCCTGAAACCGGGAGCGTTTCATCTTCAGCAAATCCAATCGGTGTCCACCGTCAAACTGGAGCGCAAACTCGGCGCTTTGACGACGGATGAGATGAATCGGATTTTGGACGCCCTGGCGGAACGGCTGCGGCTGTGATCGTGCGAAAGCGGTGCTAACTCCCCCGCGCTCCAAACGCTGTCGCGCCTGTCGGGCGTCTGTGAACCTCGCGGAGCGTTTGGAGTGCGCGCGCGTTCACCGCCGCTTTCCTCGTGCGCGGTGCGGAGAGCCAAAGCAGCCATCCAGTTCTCCCTGCGCCTTCCGCCCTCATCTGATTTCGGCGAGACCAGTCTGATTCCCGCGCGACGAGCCGGATTTCGGCGGGACCGGTGGCGTGGCAAGAATGATTCACGCTCGCCCTCACCCCGGCCCTCTCCCGCTGGGAGAGGGGGAATCTCCCGCCAGTCATCCGAGTCTTGTGAGTCGGTGGTGGCGGAATGACTTTCCGCAAACCAAGCGAGCGACGACTGCTGTCTCCCTCTCCCAGCGGGAGAGGGATCAAGGGTGAGGGAGAGTCGCACGGACAATTCACATTCCCAATTTCACTGAACCACGGAACTCACGGGCCTCGCGTCGCTCATCCCTCCGACGCTCTATTTCAACCAGACCAAACCGTGCGCCGGCAAGTCCACTGCTTCAGTTTCAAACTGGACCCGCGCCGGCTGATCAAGGAAGCTGTAAGCGCACGCCTCCTGGCCAAACAAAACCAGCCCCACGCCGGAAGGTGACTGGAATTGCACGCCGAGTGGGGAGAGCCGCGCAATCCGGCGGTTGCAATGAATGAAAAGAAGGGAAACCACAGATGGACGCGGATGAACACAGATTTTTGACGCGAACGTGCTTCACCTGCCAGGTGATCGCAGTTCTGGTCGCAACTCCTTTTCATCCGTGTCCATCTGCGTCCATCTGTGGTTTCAACTGCTGTTCTAAGGTTTAATGAGGCCCTTGGTATTCATCCCGGAAGTCAATGATTCTGGAACTCCAAAGGTGCGTCTTTGGACGCCCCCAAACCTCAGCATTGTCAAAGCGCAGGCCGGACCTTGGGTGCGTAGCCCACGGTGGTTTGAATGGCATGGGTGCAGGAGCAACCGGCGCTGGTTTCCGGCGCGAGCAACATCCCACCGGCGGGAATGAGTCCCAGCCAGCAACCGCCACGAATGCCCTCGAACTGTGTGCGTTTGTCCGTCTCAAGGTCCCACATACCGTGAAAGTGATGCCGGAAGAACAAAGCATGACGGCCCGCGGACATGGTGCCGCAACCGCGCCGCTCAGGCAGATCGGTGCGGAGCGTTTTGCCGGTCTTGAGGTCGAACGCGCGTTGATCGGAATAGAACACGCCGTTGAGCACCACCGGATGTTGCAGATGACCGCTGTGATGGCCCTTATCCTCCTTGTGACTGTCCGACCACAACGGCTGATTGCCGACGTGAACGGGCTGTGACTCGTCCGCATACGGCGACCGCACCCGGGCGTTGAAAGCGTAGGTGTGAAAATGCTTGTCCTTGTCGGTGCCCGTGGCCACGACCGTGTTCTGGCTGTAAACCAGGTACGTCATGAACTGGAGTTTGGAGAAGTCCTGCGCCTGTTCCCAAAGGGGCGCGCCGCTCCGCAAATCCAGCGCGACGAGGTGCGTGTCGGTCAACACGTCAGGCGACAACCGGCCACCCGGCGCATTGACCGCGTCGGGATTGCGACTTTCAATGAAGAAGATCATGCCGTCGCCAATGGTGATGGTGGAATTGAGAATCGCGCCGCGCCGGTATGACCAGCGATGCGCGCCGCTTTTCAGATCAATGCCGAAAAGCGTTTCGCTCACCACGCGGCTGACCTGGTCCGGATGATAATCCTCGAACCATTCGCCATCGTCGCCCTGATAGCGGGCCTCCTGCTTGACGCGGCTGCCGATCAGGTGTTGCTCGATGACTGCCAAATAACCCCAATCGAACTTGAGTTCACCAGCTTCTCGCGGAACGGAATGGCGACGGCGGCGCTCACCGGTTTGGCCGTCAAACTCCAGGCAATACTGATTGTGCGCGATGTAGAGCGTGGCGTCGTCCGCGGCGGCATTACTGCAATCACGCGGCAAGTTCGCGCGGCGCACCTCGGGGGCAATCACCGACCACAAGACACTACCGTTGTAGGCATCGAGGCCAAAGATGATTCGGTCGCCCTGGATGTACAGCCGACCATTGACGCTCAAAGGAGCCGGATTGCGCGGGCCGCGATCCGGCATGGGCCGCGGACCAGGATCGCCCCACCATGCGACTTCGAGTTCACCGCGCACATGCTCGTCGAGGCTGGTCGAGGTATTGTCGGCGCTGCCGTATTGATGACTCCACTCACCCGCGCCGGGCAGGCGGCCCCGTTCGTAACGCAGCCACCAACTGCCGGCTGTTTCGCGGCGTGCCGCCAGCAATTCACCCGAGGCGAGCCACTGATTCCACGACTCCACTTTGGGCGCCGCCCCGTCCGGGGCGGGTGCGCCCAGCAAAGCCACCCCGCCCGCAGGACGTAGAATCCGATGCACCTCGGCAGCGGGCCAGCGCGGTGGTTCGCCGGAATGGAGCGACGATTCGGAAACAACGAGGTTCGCCATGAACGTGCCGTAAGGCAGTTCGTTGCCAGTCAAATGATGCACGCTGGCCCGGACGCCATAAACTCCGGCGGCGGACAGCAACTTGCGCGCGGCGGCTACGCGCTGCGCGTCCGCTTCCACAATCACGAGTTTCAAATCGCTCTGTCGCACCAGTTCCAACGCCACGCGGCCATCCTGAACTCCAAGCACCACGCCCCATCCTTGTCTCACGCCGCTGCGCTCCAGCAGTTCGCGGGCAAGTGCCGCCTCTTTAACACGCCCGGCCATTAATTCCGCGGCAGCGGGCGGCACGGGTGCGGGTTGGTAATGAAATGATGTGTCGAAGAGATAACGCCGGGTCGCGTGTTCGCGTCCATCCCGATCCGGTGACCGCAGGCGGAAGCGGTATTCGGTGTCGCGTTTCAGTTCCGTCAAACGCACCTCGTGCCGCCGCGCCGGGGCGTCACCACCCAACGAGGTGGTCTTTCCCGACGGATCGAACAACTCCAGCCGGGTGGGGATTTCCGTATCGGATTCCCAAGTCACCATTGCTGTGGTGCGATCCACCCAGTCAATGAACGGGCCGTAAGGCAACGCGAGACGCAGCGGCTCGGGCGCCGGTGCGGGAAACTCCGCCTCACGCTGGCGATACCGGGTCGCAACTTCTTCCGACGAGAGCGCACGTTGAAAGACCCGGATTGATTCCAGCGCGCCTTTCATGCGGTAGAATTCGTTGTCGTCCTGATAGGCGCCCACCACAACCGGCGCGGAAGGCGGATACCACACTGGCCCCGATTGGACCGAACTCTCACCGGCGAGCCGGCCATTGACGAAGATGCGTTGCAGCTTGCCATCATAAGTGCCCACCACATGATGCCAGTGCCCGGTCGCGAAGGCGGTGTCCGCCGTAAGGTAGGTCAATCGTCCCGCGGCTTCCGTCGCGATGCCCAGGCAAAAGCGATCTTGACGATAACCCAGCAACAGCCCGCGCTCGAAATCGCCGTTGTCCTGCAAGGCGCTGAAGATGCCGCCCCATTCCTGTGTGCGATCCACGCGCACCCAGGCTTCCACGGTCAGGTCTTGTTTGGGCAGCAACGCTTTCTCAATGCTTTCGGCCACCAACAACCGCTCATCGCGCGCGGGCAGTTCAACGCGGGCCGGCGGTGGTTCATTCGCAAACCGGTAACTGCCCGAGGGTGTGATGTTGAGTCCGCCGTGCCAAGCTTTGATGGACGCGCCCTGCTGCCGATCAGAACTGAATGACCACCAACTGATCAAACCCGACTCCTGGGCGAACGCAGTTGTCGTTGCGCCGACCGCTCCCGCCGTGAGGATGAAACGAAGCAGCTTCATGGCCGTAACTCCTTTCCACTCTGCGCGGGCACAAGTGCCGCGTGGGCCGCCGTCGCCCGCAGGCAATGAATGACGCCTTCATCCGTGCTGACCAGCAACATGCCATCGGCCGCCGCCAGACCGTAGGCGCCACCCTTGACTTTGTGTTGCCAGCGCAACGTGCCGCGCTCGGTGTGAAAGCCGGCAATTTCCCCGTCGCCCCCGAGCACCAGAGTGTCGCCGGCCAGCGCGAGACTCAACGGCCAGCGGCTTTCGCTGCGCCACAGGACGCAGTTGTTCATGCCTTCGGTGGTGGCGTCAATCTTGCGTCCCAAGTCGGCAAGCTGATCCTTGATTTTCTGCTGCTCCGCTTCCGTGCCGGTTTTCTTGCCCAACTCGCGCAACTCCTTCGCAAGCTGACCCTGCCGGGCGGACAACGCTTTCTGCTCGCGGGCCAGTTCGAGATAGCGCGCCCGATCCAGCACGGAAATCTCCGTGTCGGAGTGAAGATACGAGCGCCCGGCCACGACGATCATGTGATTGCCTTGAAACGTGGCGAGTTGGTCTTTGCGCCCTTCCTCAACGGCACCGAGTTGACCGGTCTTGCCCGGGCCAAAAACCAACATGCCCTCGTTCAACAGTGCATAAGTGCCACCGGCACCTTCGACCACATGCAGCCGCTTGCCATCTGTAATGTCGCAGACAATCGGATTGTTCCGGCCCGAGGGCACGTAGAGCCGCGTGGCCGAGGCCAGCAGATAACCCTGTGCGGGAAGATCGCTTTGCACCTGCCGCCATTTGACCGCGCCCGTGGCGGCGTCGAGTGCGACCAAATGAACGCCCTCCGACGGAAACATTCCGGCGGTGGTATAGACCAGGCCGTTCTGCACCACCACTGAAGTGCGAATGGGCCAGTTGGAAATCACGCGGCCATTGCCGGGGATGCGCCGATCCGTGTCCACGGCCCGCTGTTGCCACACCAACTTTCCAGAAGTGGCATCAAGACAATACACCCGGCCATCATCCGAACCGAAATACGCGCGGCCATTCACGATCGTGGGCGTGAAACGCACGGGGCCTTCCGTAAAGAACGTCCACAACTCCCGCCCCGTCTTCGCGTCAAGGCAATAGACCTGGTCATCCGCTGAAGAACCAAAATAAACGCGCCCGGACGCGATCACGGCGTGAAAGACGCGATCAAACGTTTGCCGGGCTTTGAGGTCATAGACCTTGTTCCAGCCATCCCACTTCGCTTCGCCCTGCCACGCGGGCTGCGGTAGTTGCGCGGAACGCCAGCTCCAGGCTTCGACGAGATTGCGCGGCAACGGGTCGGGCGACACGCCGGTTCGCGCGTAGTCGTTTCGGTAGGTGGGCCAATCTGCGGCCAGCGCCGTGCCGCAGGACGCCAGCGTCAGCGCCACAAGTAATTTTGAAACTGTGATCATGTTGAAGGAATGGGTTGAACGGGATTAACCACTGGAAAGTTCATCGAACGATCAGCATCAACCAATCGTCCGGCTGCAAGGTGCAGGATGCGGCTCGTGTGCGGTGCGGCATCGTTGCCGTGCGTCACCACGACCACGGTGCCGCCTGCCTGATGGAAGGCGGCCAGATGACGAAAGACTTCGGCGGCGTTCGCCGGATCGAGATTGCCCGTGGGTTCGTCCGCCAGAATCAACGCGGGTTGCTTGACGAGGGCGCGGGCCAGAGCGGTGCGCTGCCGTTCACCCGCGCTTAACGTGCCCGGACGCGCCGCCGCGCGTTCGCTCAAGCCAAGTTGACGGAGCAAGGTTTCGACGCGCGCCGCGGCCGCCGGCACGTCACTACCCGTCGGCAGACCCGCGAGGATATTTTCCCTCACCGTCAAATATGGAACCAGGTGAAACAACTGGAACACAAACCCAACGCGCTCGGCGCGGAGACGGTTGCGCTCAGGAGCGGACAGCGCGTAGAGATCGCGGCCTTCAAATTTCACGCGACCAGCGCTGGGACGTTGCATGCCGCCCAACGCGAGCAACAACGTCGTCTTGCCACAGCCGGAAGGCCCTTTGATGACCACGAACTCCCCGCGCGCGATGGTCACGCTCACACCGGCGAGCGCCGCAACTTCACCGGTCGCACCGGGAAAGCGTCGTTCCACTTGTTCGCACACGATCATTGTCAGTCGGCTCGCAAAGTTTTTGCCGGTTCCTGCGCTACCGCCGCCAGCGTGGGCAGCAGGCTGGCCAGCGCCGCAAAGGCCGGAGTCAATGCCAACGCCCAACCCAACAGCGTGGGATCGGCAATCAGGCTTTTCGCCGTCACCTTAAAAATTTCCGGCCCGGCGCTCAAGGCAATCCAAGTGCCCAAGGCGTACCCCGCCAATGCTCCGACTGCGCCCAGTAACAGCGCCTTGCCCAGCAGCAATCCGGCGATCCGCGCCGAGCCATGTCCGAGTGCGCGCCACAGACCGATCTCTGACCGTCGTTCGCGGACATTCAACCAGGCCAGCAACGCGAGCCAGCCCGCGCCCACCAACAGCACAAGCGGCACGGCAAAGCGCGCGTATCGCTCCGCCATCTGCCGTTGCCGCGCCCGCGCATCGGCCAGCACGGTCAGTTGCAGGACACGTACCTCGGGCAGAAGCTCCTCGATCACTGCGCGCAACTGCGCGAGCGGATCTTCGTCCGCCGTGAGGCACAGGCAGTCAATGGCCTTGATCTCATTGATCCGTCCCGGCAAACCAAGGACCGCTTGCACGTCGGCGAGCGCGCCATAAATTCGCACGTCCTCCTCGGTGCCGCTTTCCCCCAAAATGCGTTCGACCGTGAACTCGCGGTTCGACAAGCGGATGGTTTCGCCGCGCTTTGCTTCCAACCGTACCGCGATGGCGCGACCGAGAATCACCTGGCCGGGCTTCAAGCGATAGCCCATTGGCTGTTTGCCTTCGTTGGGGTCCACAATGGTTTCGCCCAAACCAGTGAGCAGCGCGGGCCGTCCACCAAGTTCGAGCCGTCCTTCGAGCGCGGGCGTGAGATGATTGAAACTCAGAAACACACCATGACTTGCGGCCAATCGCCGCACCGCTTCCTCGGGCATGGTCTGATCTGAGAAACCGTGCGTCCAGAAGTGGTCCATGTCGGTCGCGCGCGGAATGATGCGCAAATTGAAACCGAGATCACGCATGACCCGCCGGGTTTCGCGTTCGGCGGCGGCGGTCGTCATTTTGACTGCCACCAGCAAGGCAACCGCGATGACCAATCCCAGCGTCACCAACAAAGCGTTCGCCCAGTGATGGCGCAACTCGCGGAGAATGAGACCCGCCAGACTCATCCCTGCTCCCTTCGGATCTTGCGCCACCAAGCGACAGCGACCAGCAACAGCACAACCGCACCTGCGGCCAAAGCCATCCAAACCACGCGGCTCGTGGTTTCCAACGGAGTCACCGTGCCCACCGTCGCGGGCGTCACGGGCGCGGAAGGATTCGCAGTGGGCGGGGCTTTATCTGAGACTGCCACTTCGGCGGCAATGTCTTCGACCATTATCTCCGCGTAACCGATTCCCGCCGCGGCGCCGGGTAGTTTGCGAACTTGTCCCGTAACCGGCCCCCTCATTACGATGCGACTGACCTCCGCGCGCACCATGGGATTCTCCGGGTCAAAGCCCAACCGCTGCACGGCCATGCGCTGGCGGTCAGCGTCCCAGCGCGCCGGCAGCAGCTGACCTTTCATCCATTCGCGATCCAGTTCGCACTCGCAATCCTGGCCGATGATCACGAGGCGCTCCTGCAACACCGTCTGGGTGATGAGCGGCCCTTCCAGCGGGCTGCCAATGCGCCGACCGCGACCAAACACCAGCGCCACCCGCGGTTCATCTGCCAGCTCGGGATCAAAGCCCAATCCCCACAACGTCACGCGCTCGCGGGCAGCCTGAGCCGCTGTGACAGGAATCAGCTTGGGCGGCGTGTCCACCGGCTTGGGCATTGAAGGCATAAGTTGAGTGACAGCGCGGATGGCCGCTTCAGCCGCAGTCTGCACGCGGGCGACTTCCGCCGCCGGACCGCCTTCAATCAGAATCACGACCGCGAACGCGTTGAGCGCCGCCTCATGAATCTCCGCGCGCAACGGCGACAGCGCCACCGACTCAATCAACGCCGTGGCGGCTGACACCTCCGTCGGTAATTCGTCACCTCGCGCTATCAGCAACCTGCGGCCATCTGCCGACACCAGCGTCAGCGTTCGTTCCGATGTGGCAGTTTCTTCGCGCACGCTAAAGGTGATGTTCGCATCCAGCAGACTCGCGGCGCTGATGCGGCGATAGATTTCGGCGCGGGCGCCAAGGTCGCGTCCCGCCAGCACCAATTGGTAGGGTTCATCGCCGAGGTCCACAAACCCAGTGTCGCGCACCGAATAACGACACGCCCACGCCACGCCGAGCAGCGTAAGAAACACGAAAATGATGACGGCTCGTTGCTTCATGTGGCGTTGCTTTCGGGGCACAGGTTGCCACATTCCGTGCAGTCCGCCAACCTTTGGATCCTTACCTGACGAAATGTCATTGTCCGCAGGTCGCCAATCAACATCCGGCCCGCCAGCGGCTCGCCGAGACCGGTCAGCACTTTCACGACCTCCGTAGCCGCCAGCGACCCAGCGGTGGCCGACACCGCGCCCAGCACAGGGAAGCGGCGGGTCCAATGCGGATTGGACTCCGGATACAAACAGCGCAGGCACGGCGTGCGGCCCGGAATCAGGGTGGTCAGATGCAATTCCAGATCATACACGGCACACTCGATCATGGGCCGACGCAACGTCACCGCCGCGTGGTTAAGCGCAAACCGTTCGCCAAACAACGGGGCGCAGTCCACGATCACATCGGCCTCGCGCGCGAGTTGCAGGGTGTTGTCCATGCTCGCGTTCTCCGGCACGGCCACGATCTCGAGGCGCGGATTGAAGGCGCGCAAGCGATCCATCGCCGAATCCAGCCGCGCCGTGCCGATGCGGTCCTGCGTCATCAACGTCTGCCGGTTCAAATCACTGGGTTTGATGTTGCCGGCGTGCGCGAGGATGAGGCGGCCTATACCGGCGGCAGCCAATTGCCAAGCCACAGAGCCGCCCAATCCGCCGATGCGTGAGATCAAGACGGTGGCGCCTTTGAGCTTGCGCTGGCCAGCTTCACCGAAGCCTTCGATGTTAAACTGCCATTCGTACACCGACCGCTCCTCGGCGTTCAACGGCGGAAGCTCATGGCCGGGCGTTTTTTCAACCATGATGCACCTCCAGTTTGCCATCGTGAAGTTGCAGAACGCAGTCCGCCAGCCGGTCGGCTTCGGCGCGGCTGTGCGTGATGTGCAGCACGGTCACGCCCGTGCGGGTTTGAATTTCTTCAAGCAGATTGCACATGGCGTCCCGCGTTTCCTCATCCAGCGCACCAAGTGGTTCGTCCAAACACAACACGCGCGGTTGAAACGCCAGCGCGCGACCGAGCGCGATGCGTTGAATTTCGCCACCACTAAGCCCGGCCACCGAACGCTCCAGCAACGGCGTGATGCCCAGCCAGGCGGCCACCTCCTCGACGCGCTGGCAAATGACTGCCGCAGGCTGGCGACGCACCGCCAGCGAAAAGCCAATTTGGTCCTGCACTTTGAGATGCGGAAACAACGCGGCGTCCTGCGGGACAAATCCGATGTTGCGCTGCGCCGGCGGCCAGTCGGTCACATCCTCCACGCCCAGGCGGATGCGCCCGCCCTCGACGCGACGCAAACCGCAGATGGCCTCGAGCAACGTGGTCTTGCCCGATCCCGTGCGGCCCATGAGCACGGCGTAGCTGCCCGCCGGCAGTTCAAACGAGAGGTCGCGCAAGGCGAACTTGCCGGCGGAGATTGTGAGTTGTTCGGCAATGATCATGAGCGGCGCGGTTCGCCCAGAACGGTTTCCCGTCCCCAGTGGCGGAGAACGAACAAAGCGGCGACCGCCGTCACCACCATCAACAGCGAAACCGCCACGGCGGCTTCAAGATTGCCAACGCTCAACTCAAGGAAAACGGTCGTGGACAGCACCTCGGTCTTGAAGCGCGTGGCGCCGGAGAAAACCAGGATCGGACCGAACTCGCCCAGCGAGCGCGCCCAAGCCAGCGTGGCCGCCGCCAACATGCCGCGCCGCGCCGCCGGAAACGCCACCAGCCAGAACGCCTGCGCCCGATGACATCCCAGCGTGAGCGCGACCTGCTCGGGGCGCGGACTGAGTTGGTCGAAAGTTGTGCGCATCGTTCGCACTGCGAAAGCGCAAGCGACCATGAATTGCGCGAGGATGACGCTCGGGATCGCGTAAGTAACGGGAAAGAATCTTTCAAGCGCGCGCCCGGGCGCCGTCTGAAAAAGTATGAGCAGACTCAAACCCACCACCAGCGGCGGCAGCACGATCGGAATTTCCACAATGAGATCCACCAGACCACGACCGGGAAATCGGGTGCGCGAAAGCAGATAGCCCAGCGGCACGGCGACCCAAAGCGAGAGCAGCGTGGTGAGCGTGCAGGACAACAGGCTGAGCCGAATGGCGTAGCGAATCTCCGGGCTTTGCAATGCCTGCCACAGATGGCCCGGCGTGGTGTAGGCCGCATCCGCCACCAACATGGCCAGCAACAGAAATACGTACAGACTCCCGATGAATGCCAGAACTGCGTAGAATCGCCGGTCGCTGCCGGACAACGGCGCGTGGTCACCCACCGGGCGGCTCACGGCGCGTCCTCCTTCCGCCAGCGGAAGCCGGTGGCCGTGAAGCGGGACCGCGACTCCGCGGAGCTTAACGCGGCGATCAATCGTTCCATGAGCCGGGGATACACCGTTTGCTGATGAATGGCCACGGGCTGGATGGCGGTGGCGCCCGACAGTTCGATCACTTGCACCGCAATTTTGTCACCCGCCGCCACCGTGTTGGCTTCATAGACAATCACGGCGTCAAGCCCGCCGGCCCGCAATTGATTCACCAGCAGATCCGCGGTCGGGGTTTGCACGACAACGTTGGCCATGAGCGCCTCGTAAAGACCGTGCTGCCGCAACAGTCGGGCGGTAAGTGAACCGAGTGCGCTTTGCTGTTCGTTGGCCACGCCAAGCTTCAAGCTGGCTTGGGTGAGCGAACGCAGATCGTGCAAACCGCGCGGATTGCCGGGCGGCGTGGCGATGACCATGCGGGTTTCCGCCAACTCCAGCGCGGCGCCGAATTCATCACCCACAGTGCGCATGAAGGACACGTCGCATGCGAAGTAACCGTCGGGCTTCTGGCCGGCACGAATCTGCGCCGTGAGAATGCCGCAACCATTGTAAATGCGGTTGATGCGCACACCTTCGCGGTTCTCGAAGTCCCGCAGCGTTTCCTCGATGGCCACCCGGTTCACGCCGCCACTGAACAACACCAGTTCCGGCGTCTCGCTCCAGCGGTCGCCCGGAACGGGAACGAACCCTTCGCGCTCGAAGTGCCGCAAACCACGTTCGGGTGCGCCGAGAAAGCGCGCCAAACGCAGTGCCGCCGCCGGCTGGCGACACGAACGCAGGACGCCCACACCCACTTCGGAGCCCACCGAACCAAAAGCATCGCTGGCGACCGCCTCAAGCTCCGGGTATTGGCGGACGGTGACATCCCAGACGATCACCGCATCGGCGCTGCCCAGCTTCACATCGTTGGCAAGATCATTGACCGTTGGTTTGTAGGCCCGGGCGTGCGCAGCCAGCGCATCCCATCGGCGGCCCGACGCCAAGGCGCGACGGGCGACCTGGCCCACCGCGGCTGCGTCAGCATTGGGCAACACTAACCGCACGTCTGGTCGCAAAAGATCTTCAAGGGAGTGAATGGCTTTCGGATTGCCCCGCGCCACGGCAATCACCGGGGTCATGCGCGCCAGCGGTATGATTTCGGCCACCAAGTCCGCCGCGCGGGCCTGATCGAGGATCAAGTGATCGGCCGCAATGAACAAATCGCCGACGGCGGAAACCTTGATGTTGGCCAGCAGAGTGCCAGAACCCCCGTACTGCAACTGCACCCGGGCGCCCGTGGCAGCCTCGAACTCACGAACCGCAGGCTCCACGGCGGATTTCAGACCCGCGGCGCAGTACACGAGCAGCGGCTCCGCGGCGCTGCCCGTTCCCTGCCGCGAAGCGGAGTTCCACACCAACAGTCCGCTGAGACCGATGAGCAGTAGCAGCGAAGCGAGGACAGTGACGCGGGCTGAATTCATGCCACCACAACGGGACGACGCTGGGTTACGAGTTCCATTTCAATCCATAGTACCAATCAGGGTGAAGCGAGGCACGAAATTTGATCAAGTCCGGTTTCCCAAAGTCACGCCCATTTCGCCAAGTACTCCTTCGATGGCGTGGACCAGTTGCTTCATCTCCGTCGGAAAGAGGCGGCCAATGTTGCCGATCCGAAACGTGTCCACTTGCGTGAGCTTGCCGGGATAAATGATGAAGCCCCGTTCACTCAGCTTGCGGTAAAAAGTGCTGAAGTCGAATCCCACCGCCGGATAACGGAACGCCGTGATGATGTGGCTCTGCACCGTGGTATCGAGAAAGAGCCGGAAGCCCAGTCGCTTCATGCCGGCGAGCAGCGTTTCGTGATTGCGCCGATAACGTTCACTGCGCGCGGCCACGCCGCCTTCGGCTTCCAGTTCTCGAAGCGCCTGATCGAACGCGAGGATCACGTGCGTTGGAGGCGTGTAACGGAACTGGCCGCTCTTCTCGAATCCTTTGAGCTGGCCCAACAAATCGAGGCTGAGGCTGCGCGCCCATCCTTCGGTGGCCAGCAACCGCGTGCGACGAGCGAAGATGAAGGAGAATCCCGGCACACCCTCGATGCACTTGTTCGATGAAGAGACGAGGTAATCCGTATGGCACGCCTCGAAGTCAATCGGCATCCCGCCAAAGCTGCTCATCGCGTCCACCACATAAACTTTGCCGTGGCGCTTCGCCACCTGGCCAAGGGCTTCGATGGGATTCAGAATGCCAGTCGTGGTTTCGCAATGGACGACGGCCACATGCGTCACGGCGGGAACGGTTTTAAGACAAAGCTCAAGCGCGGTTGGATCGCCGGGTGCGTCTTCGGGCGTGCGCAGGACGACGTGATCAATCTTAGCCTGCTTGAGCATAAGCACGATGCGGTCGCCGTACGCGCCGTTGGTGAGCACCGCCACTTTGCCGTCCGGCGGGACGCACGATTGAAAGATCGCTTCGACGCCGAACGTGCCGCTGCCCTGGAGCAACACGACCTCCCAGCCGGACTCGCGCGAGACGCCGGCTAGTTCGAGCAATCGTTCGCGCACACTGGCGACGAGTTCATTGAATTCGAAATGCCACGAGCCGGCATCGTGGAGCATGGCCTGCTTGACACTCAGGCTCGTCGTGAGCGGACCCGGTGTGAAGAGCAGTTTGTCGCGGGCGGAAGGGAGGTTGGGTTCAACATTCATAAGGGATCAATCATGCAGCGCAGAATTCCTTCACCATCGTGATTCATTTGGTCAATGCTGGTGGCTCATCCGGGGCCGGTCGCCGGCCGAATCTCAAGGGCCAGCCATACAGAAAGAGACACAACACAGCCGACATCAAGGCCAGACCGGCCAGACAGTCGAAGCCGAGCCGGTAGCCGCCCAGGTCCAGAATCCGGCCGAACTGCTGGCCGGCCAGAATCGCGGCCAGATAACCCACGCCATCCACCAGGCCCGCCACGGTGGCAACATATTCCTTACCCCGGATTTCCACCGCCAATACGCCGGCGAGAAGACTGTAGGGGCCGTAGGCCAGGAAACCAATGGCGCCGACGCCTGCCGTTGCCAGCCACATGCTACGCGTCGCCAGCGCCGGCAGAAGAAAAATACATCCGGCGAGGGCTGTGAGAATGGCGAAAAGCAGCCAGGTGCGCGTCAGGGGGCCAATGCGGCCAAACACCCAACCCAGGAGCACAATGCCGACCGCGCCGAACGCATCGAACGGCGTCGAGAGAAAGGCAGCAATCCGGCTGGACATCTCGTCCCCGCCAGTTGTCTTGAAAAAGTCCACCGTCCAGGTGTTGAAGGTTTCGCGCAGCAACGTCAGCGTGAAACTCAGCGCGCAAACGATCCAAAAACGACGGATCAACAACAACTCCACAATATGGCGGAACTGGAATCCGTTGCGTTTATCTCCACTGGCCGAGGGTTTTGCCGCACCGGGTGCCGTGCCGCGCGGCAATACGAACCAGCACAACAGAAATATCGCCGCGAGCACAATGGAGGGGCCGCTCATGACCCAGCGCCAGTCGTTGCCGCTCCAATCCGCGATGACGCCCGCCAGCAAGGTGGCGCACACGCCGCCAAACACGAAGCCCAGCGAGAGCACGCCCATGCTCAACGCCATCAACCGGCCCGGAAACCAATCGGGCACTTGTTTGACCATGCCGCCCCAACCTGCCGAGCCGGCCAGCCGGTTTAGACTGTAAATCAGCGTCAGCATTGGCAGCGTACTCACCAGGCCACCGAATGCGCCGAACACCGCCACCGCCAGCAGCGCCAGCAGAAAGGAAATCCGGCCCCCGATGCGGTCAATGAACGGGCCGAATGCAAATTTCCCGATCATGTAAGCAATGGTGCTGTAGCTGGCCACCATCCCGATCTGCTCCTTGGTCAAACCAAACGCCTCGCGGATCAGCGGATTGGCGACGGCGAAGTTCTTTCGGCAAAGGTAAATCCCGATGTATCCCAGCACCAGGACGCCAAGCAGGACCCACGCGCGCGAGGGCTTCATCGAAGATTCGCTCTGCGCCGTCTCCTGATTGCTCACACGTTGCGGCCTTTCACTTCATGGAGGGCGGTTTCCAGTCTCGTCCACGCCTGGTCAAGTTCTTCTTCAGTGATGTTCAACGGCGGCGCGAACGTGAGCACGTTGCCTTTCGACACTTTGAAGTTCAAACCATGCCGGAGCGCGGCATACATGATTTGTTCCGCGAGATCGGAGGCTTCGCTCCGGTTGCCGGCGATCTCCACGCCGATCAACAAGCCCAGCCCGCGCACTTCGCGCACCAATGGCTGACCAACCAGCCGTCGCCGCAAGTCTGCCACCGTCTTTTGCCCGATGACCGCCGCGCGTTCGACGAGCTTCTGTTCCGCGATGACTTCCAGCGTGGCCAGGCCGGCGGCACAAGCCGCCGGATTCTTCTCGTGCGTGTAATGACCAAGCGATCTTTCCGCCGCGATGTTCAGATGCTCGCGCACCACCACGCCAGCCAGCGGGAAAACGCCGCCGCCCAGTCCTTTGCCGAGCACGACAATGTCCGGGATGACGTCGAAATGCTCGAAGGCGTAAAACCGCCCGGTGCGGCCCAGGCCGATGGGAATTTCATCGAGCACGAGCAACGCGCCGTGTTTGTCGCACGCAGCACGGATGCGTTTCCAGTAATCCGGCGGCGGAATCACCGGCACGTTGCGCACCGTTTCCGCAATCACCGCTGCCACGTCGCCTTCGTGTTCCAGCATGTATTCCACGTAGTCGGCACAGGCAAGACTGCACGACGCCCCGCACCGAAAAGGACAATGCGTAGGATCGGGCGGCGGCGCGTGTTCACAACCCGGCAACAGCGGACCGGCGTTGTGGCGGAAGCCATATTCCCCACCAATGGAAATGGCATCCAATGACGCGCCGTGAAAGGCATCCCACATCGAAATGGTTTTGAATCTACCCGTGGCGGCGCGCACCAGTTTGAGCGCGATGCCAATTGCCGACGAACCGCCGGGCGCGAACAACACGCGACGGAGATCACCCGGAGAACAACTGACCAGCTTTTCCGCCAGATGAATGGCCGGTTCGTTCGTATAGCGCCGCGTGCAAAACGGCAGCTTGTCGAGCTGTTCCTTGACGGCGGCAATGACGCGCGGATGGCCGAACCCAATCTGATGAACATTGTTGCCATGAAAATCGAGATAGCGCCGCCCTTCGACATCCTCGATCCACGCGCCCTTGGCGGAACGCAACGCGTTCAGGCAGGGCGTGGACATGGCTTGATGCAGGAAATGGCGCGCGTCCTCCGCGAGCATTTCGTGCGTTGCCGGGCTCAAATGCTTTTCCTGCCAAGCCTGGCGATGCGGAGAAAGGTTGATGTCGCCTTCGACGCGCAGGCCTTCGAGATTGGTCATTTTGCTTGGATCGGTTTGCATGATGTCGCTTCAGTTATTGCCGCTGGCGTAAGCTTCACACGCCAGACGCGCGGTCCATTCGCCCGGCAACGCAGCCGCCGACGTGAGGAGGCGGACGCCGCGAAGCACCATGGAAAGTCGCTTCCTGATTTCGGCGGCCAGCATGGCGCGCAGTTTCATGCCGGGTGTGCGATGGGCGGGTTAAACTTCATTCGTGGTTCAACACCGCGCCGTCTTGCGAGATTCAATGGCATCAAATGGCCGCTCCTCCAAGTGGCGGGAGTTGGACTGGATGATCCGCTTGTGCATTGCGGCAAAGCAGTAATGATGACCGTGCGCCGCGTCAACCACGAACGGTAGGATTTCCAAGAGCGGCAACCCGCATTTCCTATTCTCCGAGCGCCTCGATCAGTGGGCGTGGGGCGGGCTGCCAGCCCGTCGGCGTCCAGAACTCCGCGCGCCCTTGCGGATTCAAGCGCGCGGGAACGCCGACGGAGCGCAGTGCCGCCACGTAAATCCGCTCAAAACCCTTTGCGTTCGTAATCTGCCGCCGCCACACGGTTTCGACTTCCACCGGGAGACTCTCTCCTTCAGTAATGCTCACCCGTTCGCGCAGATGACGGACGACGATGCCCGCCGCGCTGGCCAAATCCGTCTCCCTGCGGATGCGAGGATACAGGCTTTCCCACAAAGGGCGACGCCAGTCCAGTTCCTTGTCTTCCTCCGAACTGACCCACGGTGACAACACGAAGTTGCGGTAAAGGTCATCCTCAAGTTCCCAGTTCACGAGTCGGCGATTGTAACCGGCCAGTTCAACGTGGGTCAGCAGGCTCTGCAATCGTTTATCCGGCCACACTGATTCGGTCGCGAGGGAATCGAAATCCGCCTGCTGGCCCGGCTGGATCAAATATTTGCGGGCGATGGTCAGCGTCTTGTCCGTAATCGTGAGCCGGGGCGGAATGAGATGCAACGCCGTCCAGGCGATTGCCAGAATCGCCAGAACGGCCGCGACCCACCATAAGCCGATTCGGAGTGGCGTGCGCTTGGGGGCGCCAGCGAACATCATTCTTCGAGCCGTCGTTGCGACTGGCTTCTCTCCGCTGGACAGGGCGGAAGCAGAATGCGGGACACCAGTGTTCACGATCCGCCGGAGGCGGTTTCTTCCGAAAAGCCACAGCCCCGACCAGAACAACGCCGGCAGCCAGTAAAACAATAATGGCTTGGCGCCGGCTTGCCACGCCGCGACGGAGCGATATTCAGAAAGCGCCGGCGCACCCCGTAGCTCGGTGAGGCAATGTTCACCAATGGCCCGAAAGATGATTCCGCGATCCGCCATGGGCGTGTGCGTCTGGCCCGGAAGAACGCTCACGCTCACGGAAACGCCGTTGGTCCGCAGGCACGCCGCCGTGCGCCCGGCATCTGCAAGCGGGAAGACATTGTCCTGATCGCCGTGGAGGATGAGAACACGGGGAAATTCCCCGGAGGCTGAAGCCAGGAGGCCGGAACCAGATTCTCTCTGCCCGTGAAAAGAAGGCCGGGTTGAGAATGCGCGGTCGAATGATTCAAGTTCCGGCACCCAACCGCCGGCAAGGCGCACCAACAGTTCCGGCCGCCATTCCGTCTGCATTAGCTGAAAGCTCAACTGCCGTTGGGCGCCCAAACTGAACCCCACCCACGCCATCACATTCGTCTCGGCCCACTTTTGCCGCATCACATACTGATGCAGCGCGATGAATTGCGCGTGAAAGGCAGCCATGTTGGTCTGGTCGTACTCCAACCCCACCACGGCCAGTCCCATTTCCGCCATCTGTCGCAGTTCATTCCCGCTGCGGCGCAAGCTCCCACCGGCACCATGCAAATACATGACGACTGGCAGTGGTTTCCCGGCGCTTTTTGGCAGCACGGCGACCCCCTCCGTTTTCCCGTGAGCCGGCGTTTTCACCGTGAACCAAATCCGGTCGAACGGATCGCGCGCCTGGGCCCAAGCCAGCGAACCTCCGAAACCCAGCGCCGCCAACAGCGTTAAAGCCCAAGCGGGATGCGCGATGAGCAAACGCAACCATAACGAGCCAACCTCCGCAATTGCCCTGGGGTTGACCGTCATTTGGCCTTCGCGTTCGGTTCATCGGTTGCCTTGGACGGCCTCGGTGCGGAGACTGCCAGCCAGGAAACAATGCCTCCGATGAGCAAATACCCACTCGTCACGATCAGCCAACCATCGGCGGTGCCGGTCGGAACTCCGAAGACGTCGGCCAAGGGTCCCAAATAGCCCTTGAAACCATTGCTCAACCCCAAGGCGGACGCACCGATCCGAGCAGCGAGCAAACTGGTCGCAAACAGGGAAACCAGCGCTATCGGCAGCTTGGATTTTCGCGCCAAGAGGCAAATCAGACCTATGGCCAGCCCGGTTCCGCCCACGACCCAGAAGAGTCGGGAAACGGGCACGCGGAGGATGGGGACATTGGTCGGCGACCAATCGGCGGGACTCGTCGCATTGACGAGGAACAACGCCGTGGCCAGAAACAGAAAGATGGCCCCGGCGGAGTAGATGAATCCACGCACCAATCTCGGCATAACTTCAAGGCTCAACGGCAGTGTCCTAATTCGATTGTAGGGCACGACGTAAGGAGTGCGTTCCCAAACGACTCGTTACCTTCTCGCCTGCAAATTAGGACACTTCCGATTCAACGCTCAACTTGACACGGTCCCTCACGGCCTGCCCAGGAAGGCCGCCAACTGATGCAGCCTTTCCTTCTCAATGGAGAGCAGACGGCAATTGTGGCCGACACCCGGGCGGATGAAAAGGGTTACGTTCACTCCCGCCCGCGCCGCCGCATCCCGAAAGTCCTTGGCCGTGCGGTTGTTCTCCCCGGAGTATTTGTCCAACTCGCCGATGTCCATGAGAATTCTCGACGCCTTCAAGCGAGTGGGGTCCGGCAGGGAATTCGGGCTGTAATACAAGGCGCCCCGCCACAATTCCGGCCTTCGCGCCAGAAGCTGGTTGATCGGCACCGCTCCCACGCTGATGCCCAGCGCGTACACGCGGTTCGTGTCAATGCTGAACTGGTTGACGAGTGCCTCGTAAACTGAAAGCGCTTCATCCGCCCATTCGTTGACCGCGCTGTTGCGCCGGTCAACAATCACGAAGTAGTAGCCGCAATTGGCAATCGTCTGGGCGTAGCGGTCCCAATTGTAGGCCTGTTCCAGTTTGCCCATGACGCCAAAGACCAGGGGCGCTTGCTGGCCAGGCTTAACGTGTGACGGCGCCAACAAATAATAGGTCAGGTGTTTGCCTGATGCATTGGTGATGAAGTTCTGGAGCGGCGGCTGGCTGGTGGCATGGCGAAACGGGCGCTCCTGGTTGGAAACAATGCAATCCAGCGCGCCGGAATTCAGGTCCAACTTCCAGATACCCGTCGGTTCGTTCGTCAAGGCACTGATGACAAAGAGTTGCTCCTGGCTCACCGCGAAACTTTTGATCTCGCTCCGCCACGGCAGGCTGACCGGAGGCTGCGATCTTTCGACCTTGACGACCGGTGTGTTGAGACTGAAATCGCTTTCGTTGAGATAAGCGTAGCCGCGGCCACCGTTGATCAGCCGCGCCTGCGTGGGATGCGACCCCTCGCCGCCAATGCTTTCCTGGTTCGTGAGCGTGTTCAGGCTGCCCGGCGTCCCGGGGAACAACTCCGCCAGAAAGTCGTTTTCCTGATCCCGGCCATGCACCAGGAACTGGCGGGCTTCCCGAGAATAGTGATACTCCACCAATTCACCCTCACCGGCTTGCCAGACTTTGGCGGGCGCCGAATCCCTCCCCGCGCTCCAAATCGCGTCACCTTGCTGCCAGAGCAAGGTATCCGCTGAAAACGCCTGGAGCGATTCCATGGGCGGGTTCGTGGCGGCGGCGCTGCCCGCCGGCGCCGCGGAAGCCGTGAAGACTCGCGGTCCAGTCCATTGCCCGGCGGATTGAACAAACTCCAGCAGACGTTCGCCATCCGTGCAGACCAACGTCTGCGGCGACAGCCACGCGCATGAGGTAACGGGCGTATCCGCCTCATAAACCACTGTGCGCTTTCCCGATTCCACGTCGCAGATTACGATCCGCCTCTGCCGGCCCCGGCTGTAGGCAAAGTGTTGATCGTCCGGCGACCAACCGAAGGTGCGGAGTTGTTCATAAACCACGCCCTCCCGCCAGGTATCCGTCAGCAACACATCGAGCAACTTGCGCTTCCCGTGGGCAGTCTCCTGCACATAGATGCCCCACGCATCATTCGTCCGGTACTGGATGAACACCAGCTTGGTGCCGGCATGGTTGGGGAGCGGGCGGCCCGCGAAGACGAGGATGGACCCCAGTTCTTCCACCATGTGATACACCGCGACAGAGTGTTGTGGTAGGGAGCAGTGCCAAAAGATCGCTACCAAAGGCGTGATGATCGCCAGGGTTAGCGCTGCCCATTTGGAATTCACGTTGCCTGACATGATCGCGCTCACGTCCAGTGGCAGTCCATGCCTGCCGTAACGGCTGGCGGAGCCAAGCCAGTAATTCACCCCTTTCTCGAAACGAATCTCTTCGCAACTACTATCAAAGCGACCACTGTCATGAACATGACCACCAGCAGGACAATTCTTGCGGTTCTGGTTGCAGTTTTGACTTTGACTAACTCCGGAGCCGTTTTTGTCAACTTTCGCTGGTCCGAATCCCAAACCACAGCAGCCGCGTTTTCGTCGAGCTTGAACACCGAATCTGCTATCTGGTCTGGAATGTGTGCCGATACTAAAGTCACCGTTCCTGTTGAAAGCACCGTCGGGGGAGAAGTCGGAGGATAGGAACACATCGTCCATTCTACCCTGCTTGGAAACTGATATGCCCCCAGGTTAGTGTACTCGAGGAACCGATGAACGACTTCATACTTACTTCCAGGAGCAATAAACTTAATGGTCCTTGGCGTGAACGAACCGCCATCCTCGTCCATGGCAATTGTCCATGTCGTCGGCTGCTTCCCAAGTGGGAGACCTGGCATCTGGAGCTCGAGCAAGCCATCCGCTTTTTGCCCTCTTGCGAGAGTCACTCCATTCGCAAATCCCTCGGAAGTGAGATCTGTGAAACGCAGCACGCACTTCCTACAGTCATCGGAAAGCTTTGTTAAAAACATGAACGGCGCAATGATCGGGTTATGAGGGGTCTCACTATTAGAGCCCGGCTCTTTTCGGCTGCTCGTTACCATGGAGCCCTTGGATGAGTATTCGGCATACGATTTGCCGTCGTAGGCCGCTTCCGTTAGCTGCGTTATGTTTGTACTCGTCCCTGATATTAGCTTGCAGGTTGCGCGAAACTTGGGTCCCGAGGCTATAAAGGAATAGTGCATCGTGCGGGAAAAGTCTTGAAGGTTTACCGCCTTCAAATCCAACTCCTTTATCCATAGAGTGTCACGCCAATGGACTTCCACATTCGAAAGGGATTTCGCGTTTCTCAGCGAGTTTTCAAACCTAGCTTGTGCATCTTGATCCGCCGAACTCGCCAGTGGCAGGCAAGCGAAGGCAGCCAAGACCAACGGAATCAGTCGTTCTCTCATGGATGGGCGGAGGCAAAGCAGCCAGATTCATTTCGCTCTAGCTGCCCAAGTTGAAGAGGTGTTATGTACACGTCGTCGCAATCCCAGTGCCGCAATCAACATTCGTTGGCGTATTATTGAACCATACTTTCCCACAATTAAGATAACTGCTTGCCAACCAGTAGGCATCTTCGCCAGATGTCGATCCTGCTTGCGGAGCGAAGCCAAGACAGAATGCCATGTCGGTAATAATGTAGGTGCAACTGGTCTCAGAAACACAATCATCTGCAGCGTAGAGGAATGGCACAGCGACGCCCATCGCTAAAAACAGGAGTAATTGCAGTTTGGTCATTAACGTCTTCATTCTTTGCCTTTTTGTTTTGGTTTTGTTCTGGTTCTGGGAGGTCTGGCTTCTTCTAACCGTGCTGGTCAGAGTAGCCAGAAATTACTGTCAACGTGCTCGCACTGGAAGCAGACTTGCGCTGTCTTTCATGTCCACGCCAAGTGCAGGCAAGAAACCAAAAGCTTCCCAACATCAGATAGACCAGCATTAACAGCGTCAGGAGGTCCGCGTGCCGAGCGGAGAGATGAAGTGCCTGAGTCAGTGTGCCTAAGCAGGGACAATATCCTGGCCAGTCACTAATCCACAAGCCCACGCGGTAGCTCAGGAAGTTGATCGAGAGCGCGGCGATCAGGCCCAAGGCGAGTTTCTGGGTGGTCCGACCTAAACAAAGAATAGCGACTGCAAACTCGACCACGCCCACCGACATCAGAAGGTGATTGAAATGGATCCCGAGAATTGGGTCTGGTCTCGCTAAGACGGCACTGTTGCCAAGGGCGCTTACGATCTTGGCCACTCCTGTAACAAGTAACAGCACTCCTGCTGAAAGAGCGAAAAGCCTCAACCTTCTTCCACTCTGGCGCGTTACGTGAGTCACGCCATAGAGCAAGCCACAAAGCCGAACCAGCTTGGAAGCAAAATCTCCTACCATCTTTCGTCACACCTACCAATTCTCGTCACATTGGGTTTCTAGCTCCACCTGAGAGTTGAGAGGGCAAACCAACTGTGCGCTTGCCCGATTCCACGTCGCAGATCACGATCCGCCTTTGCCGGCCCCGGCTGTAGGCAAAGTGTTGATCGTCCGGCGACCAACCGAAGGTCCGGAGTTGTTCATAAACCACGCCCTCCCGCCAGGTATCCGTCAGCAACACATCGAGCAACTTGCGCTTCCCGTGGGCAATCTCCTGCACATAGATGCCCCACGCATCATTCGTCCGGTATTGAATGAACACCAGCTTGCTGCCGGCATGGTTGGGGAGCGGGCGACCCGCGAAGACCAGGATGGATCCCAGTTCCTCCACCATTTGACGCACCTGGCCGCCGGAACGGTTGGCGGCCAAGTGATGGCACAAGAGCGCCAAACTTGGTGTGATGACGGCCAGTAGAATTCCGGGCCAGATAGAGCGCAACGGCCGCAGGAGCGTAGCGCGAGACGTTAATGTGTTCTGCACGATTCATTCGCGGGCTCGCGCCCTGGATGCAGTGGGCCAACTGCGGTGGAAAAAACACCATGCTCAACCCTCTGCTGCGACGTGAGCCGCTGATTGCCAACCCCTACGGGTCGGAGACTTGGGAACGCGTCATCCTGCGGGTGGGCACAGGATAAGAACGGCAACCTACCCAAAGATACAACTGCTGCCAGCATTTACCGGCATGGTCCTCGGCGCGCTCCAACTTCCCCAGGTGCCTGTGCAGGATCCGTTGGCTTCGCAGATCCCACTAAAGATTCGGAATTTGCATGTAGCGCTTCCTTGAGGATTCGTACAGTTCTGCCATGGCCAGAAAATGCAGAAAAGATTGCAGTCAGATTGCATAAAGGAACATGGCTCGCCTGCTTGTGTACATGTGAAATCAGACTCGGTCCAAGGCATCGCGTGCTCACATTCTGCAATGACCAGGAATACAGGAAGTGCGATTAGCACGACGATTGCGACGGCTGTGATGGCTCTTTTCATTTTGCTCCTCTTGTTTACTCGTTTGTTTGGTTTGGTCTGTTTCTTCGCTTTCCCATCAACCCAAGGAGGATGGGAAAGCAAATCGAAAATACAATCAAGGTCCAGAGAACGGTGCGGCTCGTCCGAGTCCGCGGCCCGGTTCTCCCAGGCAGGATCCCGTCTGCGTGGAAATTCTTCGGAAAGGCGCCGGAGAGCATTCGCAGTTTGGTTTCTGCGTTTTTGAATGCCAGGCTATTCTCCACCTCCTCGTCCGATAACCAGCGGTCGCTTTCGTAAGACAGATTGAACAACGGGCGCTGCTGGCTGACGAACCGCGAATCACTGCTGAGTGAACGCCCGGCCATACTCGGGATGAAACCCTCAATCGCTGACTGTAGGATGCGCACCCCCGTGATCTGGAGTTGAATCCGTCGCATCGGCGCCATCTCTACCTTCACTGCGCCGTTTGCCCGGAGATGAATTGGTTCCTCCACGACAAACCGAATGCGGTTGGGAACACTAAATCCTCCAATCTCGCTGAATTCTTCCGCCAAGAACGCCGCGTTGGTGAAGCCGTGATGGAATGGAGGAGGCGCATCAAATGCCCCTTTCACACTCCAACGTCGGCCGGTGTGGACAAAGTGTATCGTTTCAGGATAATTCGGCCATGCGCGCGAGCGGGTGGTTCTGGCCAATACATTGGTCAAACCCAGAGCGGAGTAGTTGTCCACATTATCCACCTGGTAGGGAGGGATCAATCTTGAGGAATCAGCTAGCGAATCAAGGTAGTGTGAGGAACAGAAGGCATACCAGAGAACGCCTATGTAGGGGCAGGAATCCTGGAAAACGGGGACCGGTCCAGCTTCAATCCAACAGAGGCTGCGAATTGCGGTATTGACGCTTGGGTCGCTTGTTGCCTCCTTCTCGATAAACTTCGGATCATAAGAAGCAAGGGTAAATACTCGATTTGTGCTTCCCAAGGAACCTGATTCGTAGAATGAGAAATTGTCGTCCGCACCAAGGATGCGTATTCGCCATCTTCCGCCGTCGGTTCTAACTATAAACTTGATTTTGCGCGTGGCGCTTCCCTTGCCAGTGCTGAAAACGCCTTCACCTATGCCTTCAATCTCAAGAACTCGGTTCGTTTTCACCTCAGCCCTGGGAGAATCCACGAAGCCAAGAAACGAGGCGAGAAAGACCCCACAAAACCCACAACGACTGATCAGCAACCATTCGCTCTTCATGATGAAACGCTTCATACGCGACGGAACCTCAAGTGTGAAACCATTTTACCTGCCATTTTTCGTCACTTCCGGTGCTGGCGAACCGGTCTGGGGACTGACCGGCCGCCGATGGAAAGACGGCGGCTGGCCAAAGTGTTTCTTGAAGGCGCGCGAGAAATGGCTCGGGTGCGGGTAACCCGCTTCGTAGCTGGCCGCCGAAACCGTTGCGCCGTTCTGCAAGCGGGTGCGCGCCTGCTCCAGCCGCAGCCGTATCATCCAATCCCGCGGACGGACACCCAACGTTTCCCGGCAGCGCCGTTCCAGCGTCTTCACGGAGACACCGCACATTCCCGCCAACTCGGCCACCGACCACTGCGCTTGCGCTGCCAGTTCCGGTAGGAGTTGGGCTAATTCCAATCCGCCATTCATGGCTCATGCGTTTGGTTGCCGGGCGGGGTAAAAGCGAACTAGACGAATAAAACGTTCGATCGGTCCACCCGCGGAAACCCGCCACGGAGGGCAACAGCACCAACAGCCTTTTCCCACCCTACGGCCAAGGAAAGCAATACAATCACCAAGATCTGTGGTCGGTGGCGTGGTCTCACGGCAGTGCGGTTCTGACATTCTCTGCCCGCGAGAGGCGGTTTGATCCGGGGTGGAAATGTTTGGCATACCGATGAACGTTAGGAGCCAGCCAAAGATGATCCCAGTCGCGGAATGTCACCGGCCAGACTGTTTCGTGGTTGCCGCCATCGCCAAATCAACAATGCGTAGCTGCCCAAGACCAGGTAGGCCAGCAGGACTTTCATGATGTTTTCCGCCGCCTGCGGTGTTTGCTTCGGGTCCATTCATTCTGCACACTCGCGCAGCTACCGATCAGACCCGCCAAGGTCTAGCCACCGCAAGACGTATCATTATTGTACGCGCGCGTGATCAATGTCTGACCATCGCTTTCCCATTCCCAACCGCTTGAGCTGCAGGAACAAGCTGCAGGAGTCGTCCCGGCATGAGTAAAAACGGTTATAGTGGCAGTGACTTGATATGTAAAACACACCAGGTTATTAACGTTAGGGCCACTACAGTCTTGTGAGGCAACGGAGAAAACCCATTTTTCGCAATGTGGGGTGGGTAATTGTACAAGGCCGCACGACGGATTCGGAAAATCGTTTGGAGTTCCGCAACCTTGAGGCGTATCAGCGATGGATTGCGGTGAGAACATTCCTGTTAATAATACGAGTGCGAGAGATAGTTGCGCCGTCTGCTGGCAACGTTTTCTGCATCTTGACGTGTCTGTCTTCGAGGTAGTGCGTTTCATTTTCGTTCTTTCGTTGTTTGTTGCTGTTGGTTTTCCGTGTAGCAGAGAGAAGTCGTTAAGTGTTCGATCCTCTACCTCGAGTCGCGTATTTCCACAGGACGATCGCGGACAGCGTGGATATGAGCAGAAACCCGAGCAGCACCCAGCGCACATAAGGTTTCGGCCCCACGCTTTTGACTGTTCCCAAACTTCGCCTGTAAAGTCCGCTGCTCTTAACTTCGTCGACGCTAGGTGGGGTGTTTGACTCGATCAGGTAACCAAGGGAAGCTCCCTTTAGTTCGCCCGATGAGAACCGGTAATCCGAAACATACGTTTTGCCAGGAACTCCGACGTCAAAGGATTCATTGGATGATAGCGGCCTAACCCGTGTTACTGAGGCTAGTACTATGCTGGAAATTCTTGGTTCCCCAAGTGCGGAGCGTTCAGGCATAAGACGCGTGAGCTTGAAACTCAGAGGTAGCATGAAGCCACCGACGTTTGTCGCCGCATCAACCTCATAGCGCGCCGCCATTTCCAACGGGCGGCTTACGTCTAATGTGTCAATTGCTTTTTGCGTGCCGTCTGAGCCAAGCTCCTTTCCAGCCCAATTATACACTGCATTGGACACCAAGCACGGTTGCCCTTCAAAACAGATCCACTGGGCGCGCCGAAAGCGGGTTGAGCGCGGGCTGCCATCATCCCAAATCTGTGGCAGCATTCTGTTGTCTCCGTCCTTTTCTTCCTCGGGTGGGGTGAAGGCGAAGCGTAGCAATGCAACATAGGACTGATCCACCTGCGGGTACTTCCCTTTCAGGACAACTGCGACAGCGACATTGGATACATTCGCTGATTGCCCGGAAGCGATTGTGGCCGAGGGCACATTGGAAAAAAGCGTGCGTGCGGGGGGTGGGTTACTGAAGTAAACATCGTCTTTTCTCGATTCCTTGAGCGCAGCACGCAGACTCCCGAATGGTGATTCAGCTCTTTTGTAGGCCGATCCGAAAGCAGTCACCATCAAAATAGAATCATTCGTTGTGTGGGATGCCTCATAGAATCCAATGCCCCCATTGCCTTCAATCACCGGTTCCGTGCGGATGCGCCAGTCTGCACCATGAACCTGCACATCGAACATCAGCACTTTCTTGTGAGTTGGCTGGCCCGAAGTATCGAAACGGGTGTATGTCAAATAACCCAAGACTGCATAACCCTCTGCGCTGACAGCCTTCTCCCACCATACCGCCAGGGAGAGCAATACCAGCACCAAGTTCTGTGGTCGGTGGCGTGGTCTCATGTCAGTGCGCTTTTGACATCCTCAGCCAGCGAGGGGCGGTTTGATCCGGGGTGGAAATGTTTGCCATACCAATGAACGTTAAGAGCCAGCCAAAGATGATCCCAGTCGCGAAATCTCGGCGGCCAGACTGTTCCTTCGTTGCCGCCAGCGCCAAATCACCAGCCCGCAACTGCCGATGAGCAGGTAGGCGAGCAGGACTTTCATGATGTTCTCCGCCGCCTGCGGCGAGAGGTGGAGGGCGTCCGTGAGATTCCCCAGACACCCACACGGCCGCTTCCAATCCATCCACCACAGGCCGACGCGATAAACCAGAAAGTTCGTGGCCAGCCAGGCTATCAAGCCGAGCGCCAGCGTTTGCCGTCGGCTGAAGCAGCACACGAGCGCCACCGCAATCTCGGCCAGACCCACGGCCAACAGCAATTGCCCAAACTTGAGGCCGAGGATCGGATCCACCGCCGCCAGGAACTTGGAAGTTCCGAGCGCGCTCCAGATCTTGGCGGCCCCGGTGACCGCCAGGATGACTCCTGCGGTAAGGATAAACCATGCCGCCAGTGGCTTGCCTGCCCTTAGCGGGTGGACAACAGCGGTCTCGGCATACGTGCGATTCATTGCGCCTCTGACGGGTGATTCGCCAACATGAACGCACAACAACAAGGGCGAGGTAAACAAGAATCTCCTGCTATTTTTCGTCATTCTCGCGCCCAAAAGCGGGCGATCTCAGTTTCCTGCAACTCCCATTCTGGGGTAGCGCACGCGCCTCGCATGCGTCCGGTTGCGCCTCGCAGCCGGAACCACGCGCGCCATCGCGCGTTGGAAACTCGCGCGAGGGCGCGCTCGGGTGCGCTGGCCGCGGGCGGCCAGCGCCGCACGCGAGGGCGCGTGCGCTCCGCAAAAGCCACACCACCGGGTTACTCTCGTGTCTCCCGCAAGGCACGTCGCCCCTCGGCCCCCAGCGCTACTGCTTCAGCTCCGGCATCGTGCCGCTGACGTGGGCTGAGGTGCGTTCCCGCATCCAAAGCCAATCCCGCCGGTCGGCCGCATCCCGGATGAACCCGCGTTGCTTTTCGGCGCGGCTCGCCCAGCGTCGCGTTTCGGAATGGCCGTCCGCAAAGGCAAAGCCACAACCGTAATCGTGATACGTCCCGGGCACGTCATGCCAGATGGGCGTTACCATGCCAAACGCAAATGCGGCATCGTTAAGTTCCTTGGGACTCTCATCCATAAGCACCCACAACATCGAAGGTCCCGGTGCAACCGTGCTCGAGAGCTTGCCGTAGGTGTGCCAGGCCTGGTCCCGGCGATGCGCGTTGCTGTGGTCCAACCAAGGGCCATTGACCGAGAGGCGCGGCGCCCCGTAATGCGGAGCCCGTCGCAGGGCGGAATCGAATCCCGGACAAATTGTTCCGACCGCTTGGTTCATCGAAAAGGTGCGCGCCGACGGCACCTGCCGGCCAGCTTGGGCGGGGTCCGCGCCCTGATATCCGCCCATGCGCTTGTCCCCCGGACAGTGAAACACAGAGACGTTGCCATTCAGATACGAAACCAACAGGCTGCGCTCCGGGTCCTTGAGCACGTCGGGATTGAACTCATTCGCGCCGCCAATTCCCGCTTTGCCGCTGCACCAATTGTGGCCCGGAATACTGTTGCCGTCGTCCGGATTTGGGGGGAAATAATCCTGGTTGTCGGCGGCGTACATGGTCATGGCCATCATCAACTGCTTGCCCTCGTTCAAGCACACCACTCCTTGAGCGCGCTGCTTGCCCCGCGAGAAGGCTGGAAATAACAGCGCCGTCAGCAGCCCGATGATGGCAATCACCACGAGCAACTCGAGCAGAGTGAAACCGGTTTTCCGCGAAGCTTTGGCCTGCGGCAGCCCTCTGCCGCTTTCCCTCAGCCGTAACCATGCAGCCGGTAGGAAGCAGATGCGACGCCTCGTCACATGAAGGTGGCAGCGACGCCCTCGTCGCCTTTGACTTTTCCCTTCACCATTCGGTGAGGCTGCCGCAAGCGACGGGGCGTCGCTTCCACCCAGTGGCGACGGGGCGTCGGCGCTACCTTCTTGCGGGCCAACTGCATTGTTACGGCTCACACGGTCTGCATCCAAAAGCGGCAGAGGGCTGCCGCAGTCCAAAACGCTGCCGTGCGAATGGAAGCTCCGGTGGAGGGTTTCCAGGAATCTCATAAGGTATCGGGTGCTTTGACACTCTGGCTCTCCAACGGTTCAACCCTTCCGCTTCGGCCCAATTCCAACAGAATCCAAAACACCGACCCGGTTGCCAGCTTGAACAAACCGCCGTCAAACCAGAAACCGACGAGCAGGACGATGGCCCCGGCACGACAGGCTGCGCGCAGCCAATCTGTAGTGGGACAGCGCTGCCAGCCTGTCACCGACATCCCAAGGTTGGATTCTGCGTTGTAGCCGCCGAGGTGACGAGGCGGACGCCTTGGGTTCGCAGCCCTTTCCGCCTCCTCACGTCGGCGGCTACCAAAGGCTTCACGGAGGGAATCCGTTTCCCGGCGCACGGGCGCTTGGTTTTCTCCCTCTCCGCGTTGGGGAGAGGGCTGGGGTGAGGGGCGGTCTTTCCGTTCTCCATTCCAGGTTAGACTCAGACCAACATAAATAAGAAAGCACACCATCGCCTGAATCCCCAGCGTCGTGCCCAGAGTGAAGTAATCATTCATCTGCAAAGCGGCACTCTCAGTCACTTTCGGCACGCGATAAAACTGATCATAAACCCGTTCGGGCTGGTGCCAGCCAAAGCCGAGGAACGGTTTGCCGGCCATCATTTGCAGCGCGCCTTCCCACGCCGCCACGCGATTACGCCACGAAAAATCATTCATGTTCGCGACCGAAAACGCGCGGCGGGCGGTGGCCTGCTCCGTGTGCCGGAAGTTCCAAAACGCGAGAATGACCACGGACAACAAGACCACCGACAACGGAACCAGATCGCGGCGAAGAGAGGGAATCAACCGCGAAGGTGCTTCTCCCGCTCCGCCCATCAGATGGGGGGAGAGGGCCGGGGTGCGGTGGGTTTTTGCTGTCCACCAACCCCAGCCAAAATAACCCATCGCGACTGCCACACCCAGCCACGCGCCGCGACTGTAACTCTTGATCAAGCCGATTCCGCAAATCGCCCCGGCGGCAATGAACATCACAATCCGTATTCAACGCCAGATTTCGGGCATCTTCGTCCCTTTCCTCTCCGCCTCGATTTCCTTCTCCGCATCGGATGGGGAGAAGGTGGCGAAGCCGGGTGAGGTGTCTCGGATTACCAACCCAAGCGCCAGCACGCACCCTACACCCATCAACATCCCGAAGATGTTCGGATTATCCCACGGCCCCGTCCACCGTCCCTGCCCGCGATACTGGAATTGCAAACCCGTTTCGCTTTTGAGGAATGCAGCCGCAGCCAAGAGAACAACCAGCATACCGATGAAAATGCGCCCCGCCGGCTCGGCTGATACCCTCTCCGCCTCTACCGGGGAGAGGGATTGGGTGAGGTGTCGAAACTTCTGCCCTTCCCACCGGCTCCACACCACCGCGCCTTTCCCAAGCACCGCACCCCCCAGCAAGGTCAAGGCGTATGTGCTTCCGGATGCCGATTTGTAATCAAACGCGTAGTGCAAGCTCACAAGCACGAGCAAGGCGACGGCCCAAACCTGCGGCTGGCCCCAATGCCAGAACCGCCCGCCGGTTGCCCGTCGCTCCAGCAGCGTGAATGTGGCGAAGTACAAAGCGCAACAGCCAAACACCATCCACTGCGTGGATGAGTCGCGCATTGCCGCCTGAAGTTCCGCCACAACTTGTCCAAAGTAGCACGTGCCTTGGCCCGCCGATGTGTCGGCAAACAAAACCAGAGCAAGCAAGAGTACTACCGGTGCAGTCGCCAAGGCTTGCTTCAATGGACTACTGGCCATGCTTGGTTCCGGTTTGCCTATTCACTCCTCAGAGCAATCTCTGGTTAACGTTTACTGGTTTTTGTCATCGCAAAGGCAAAGATCACAATACTTGCGACGACAAAAGCGATGAGAATAATGCGCCGGCGATTCTTCGTTGGAGTATTCGTTTGTCCCGATGACTCGATATTGGCCACCCGTTTCGCAATCTCGAAATGCTTTGTCGTTGCCATTTCAGATTTGTCCAGCCACAAGCCATTGGTTACCAAGTGTCGCACCACGGGAACGGGCAACCGATCCCCGGAGAATCTGTAGTCCTGCATTATGACAGGGACTGCAATCCTCGGTTTTGGGTTCGCCATGGAATCAATGCGGATCACATTGGTTGCTTGGCAGGAGAATGTCACATACGGGATTTGCTTGCTGACATCTTCCTCCCGGTAACGGATAAACTTAAACTGACTGGGCACTTCAACCCCTTCCACGGTCTTCGTCTGAGTCACTCGGAACACAACCAGAGGGAAATCGGCTGAACCTCCAGGACGTGATTCCGGAAAGTACTCCACGCGCGAAAGATATTGGCCCCCCTTAGCACACCAATCCCAGACGGCCTTTACCGGGGGATTGGTCACCACTGGACTGGGTGAAATGTCTCCGGACAGCCAAATCTGCCGAGCCTTACCGGTGTGGTTCGTGCTAAAATAGCAGGTTGAACAATACGCCAGCCATAACGGTTCACATCGAAAAAATCGAGGGCTGGGCAGGGTATCCGGAATGATCATGGCAAAGCCCCGATTCAATGGGACAATGGGGACGTTGTTCGTGTCCTTCCACAAAACACGCTCGACGTTCTGTTCGTGGTAGGCGTACATCATCTCTCCGTCGCATCCGATTTCAATGTACTTTATCGGACGTTTCTCCGCATCCGTTGGGGTCATCTGGATATTCCACTGTTGACCCTGCGCAGTCAGCTTGAAGACATATTGCTCTTCGTTCGAGCCACCCGCTGGAATCGGCCCGGCTGTGCTGTAAACGAGCGTTCCCTCAACCTGGATGCCAGCGGCGGCAAAGAGCCACCCCGCGTGCAAAGCCGAAAGCAGGCACATTAAGCTCGTCGCTCGTTTCGAGAACGCGCACCGGTTTTTTGCGAATGTACTTAACTCGTTCATTCACTTTCCTATTGATCGGAGTTAGGAATGCACGTCAGCAGAAGCAGCGTAAATCAAAAACTCCTACCATTTTTCGTCAAACCTACCAATTTTCGTCAGGCCCGGCGTTGACGAACCGGATCAGGGCCAGCGCAGCCGCCGATATCTGGGCGGCGGCTGGCCAAAGTGTTTCTTGAAGGCGCGGGAGAAATGGCTCGGGTGCGGGTAACCCGCTTCGAGGCTGGCCGCCTTCACGGTCGCGCCGTTCTGCAAGCGGGTACGCGCCTGCTCCAGGCGAAGCTTGATCATCCAATCCCGCGGACGGACACCCAACGTTTCCCGGCAGCGCCGTTCCAGCGTTTTCACCGAGACACCGCAAATACCCGCCAGTTCGGCCACGGACCACTGCGCTTGCGCTGCCAGTTGCGGCCCCAGTCGTTGATCGTTGCCAGTTCCTCAACTCATCGTTCATGTTCCCATTCGCTATGCGCAAACCAGCGTCTCATCGCGGTTTCCCGGCGGTTCTTCACTGGGTTTCGCGGGAACAAATGGAAAAGCCCCGATCCAGGATTATGCATCCCAGACCGGAGCTTTCACCATGACCACTCCAAGTCAGGCCGCGCCTCAGAACTTCGGACGGTAGTATTTGGACGCGCCGATGGCGGGCACGACCAGCGGATTCGCAGCCCCGACGATTTCGGTCCACGGGCCGTTCACGCTGTCCGCCTGTTCGAGGCCAAGTCCGCCAGTGCGGTAGATTTCGACACCTGCGGGCACGCGGCGGGCAGTGATGGCCCCGGGCAGTTTATCCGCCGTCGGCGTTCCCATCAGCGCCAGGAGCGGATCCGGCAATTTGCCGTTCCAGACCTGGATGCTGCTGACGTAGGTCTCGGCTTGATCGCCGTCTTCGTCGCCGAAGAGCAACGCCACCGGATCGAGCGAGAAGCGCCCGTCGAAACCGCCGGATAGTCCCGTCTGATAACCGACTTTGACGCCGTTGATCCATTTGGCGACGGCCGGACTGAGCGGGCTGGAAAGGTCCACCGCGAAGGCAATGCGGTGCCATGTTTCAGCAGTCACATTGCCCTGGTAATTACCACTGATGCCGATGCCGTTGGCAGTGTTGACGAAGAATTCGCCGTCATTGTTGTTACCCGTGGCGGTCTGGAAGAACGAGCGCCAGCGACCGTTCGAGGCGGCGGGGTAATACACGTCGAAGACAATCGTGTATTGGTTCACGTAAGCACCGCCGCCGTTGGGCGAGGCGTTGTGACTCATCTTGTAGCCGCCCCACGGACTCGAGCTATGCACGAAGCGGAGAACGCTCGCGGGTGCCCCGGCGATGTTGCCAATGCCGAGGCTGGTCGTGGTGCCAAACGTGGTATCCGTCTGGACCTTGGTATCGAAGTAGTCCAGCGGCAGGCCGAGCGTTGCCGCGAGGTCGCCGTTCTGGAAGTCCCATTGACCGGTCAACCGCGGTGGCGGAACGGCAATCACGGTGAGCGTGGCGGGGTCACTGAGCACCGGGCCGCTGGAGTTACGAACTTCCACCGTGTATGCTCCAGCCTGAGCCGGGTAGATGCTGTGGAGGTAGAGCGTGGCTTCGGTTGCGCCGGGGATGTCCACCGCGTTGTGCTTCCATTGATACTCCAACGCGCCGCCACTGGCCGTGACGCTGAACGAAACATCCAGGTTCTGGTTGTTGGTCCGGCTCTGCGGTTGGGCGCTGATGACAGGCAACGAAACCACCGAGAGTGTCACGACGGAACTGGTCACACTCCCGCCGGGGTTGCTGACGACCACACTGTATTCGCCGACATTGGCGCTGCTGGCGGCAGCGATGCTGTAAGTGCTGCCCACCGCACCGCCAATGTTCGTGCCCCAGAACCGCCATTGATAGGTGATCGGAACGCCGCCCGTCGCCGTGACGCTGAAGCTGGCCGGCGCACCGTCACTGGCAACTTGGGCCACCGGTTGCACGGTAATCTGAGGTGGAGTGACCGTCCCGCCGACTTCCGCTTCGGCCAGATTCTTTCCGGAGAAACTGGCGTTGTAAATCGCCTGGGCTTCTTGCGTGGTCAAAGCCCGCCGCCAGAATCCAACGTCATCAATCAGGGCGTTGGTGACCGAAGCACCGTAAACCCCGGTGCCATCCTGACCGATGTTGACGGCGAGCGTGGTGTCAATCGAAGTTGGCGCGTTGCCGGCGTTCACAATGGCGCGGGTGTCCACCAAAACTCCATCAATGATGGTGCGCGCGACGACTCCCCGCTGCACGCTGAACACCACGTGACGCCACTCGCCATCCGTCATATTGATCGCGGAATCAAAATCCTTGCGCGTGTTGGGAGCTTCTTCCCGGTAGTTCCACTCGAAGTTGTTATTTCCCTGCACGCCCAAAACGTAGCCGGTGTTGTTACCACTGCCCCAGTTCTTGTTGCCCAAAATGGCCGGATCACTGGATTTGCTGCCCGGCGCGATCTTGGACCAGAACGCGATGCTGAAGTCGGTGGAACTCCCGAACTGGAGGTCTTCGGGATAGCCCAAGGTTGCGTAATGCTGTTCCACTCCCGCGCTGGTGGTGTATTGGAAGGCCTGGCCGAGCCGGCCCCCGGTGTTGAAGGCCGGTGCGCCGATCGGCGTGGCATGGTTGCCGCGGCCCGAGGCGTCATTGTAGTCATTGTCAAACTTGAGATGGGCCACCAAGGCATCGGTGATCCCGGCGCTGACGACCGTCAACACCACCACGGAACTCGTGGTGGCGCCCGTCACGTTGGTAATTACCACGCGGTATTGACCGGCATCCCCCGCGACGGTGCTCGCCAAGGTCAGCGTGCTGGTGGCGCCGCCCACGGGTGCGCCGTCGTGCAGCCACTGGTAGCTCAACGGCGGCCGGCCCATGGCGCTGACACTGAAGGAGGCCGGGAAACCGGCACTCACCAGCACCGAGGACGGCTGGACGGTGATTGAGGGAGCATCAATGACCGTAAGCGTGGCCAGTGAACTATTCACCGGCCCGGAATCATTGGACACGATGCAGCGATAAGAACCGGCATCCTCCGGCTCCGCATTGGAAACGGTGAGCGTATCGGTGTTGACCCCGGAGTAGTGCCCGGCATTGGACAAGTTGACGCCGTTGCGCTGCCACTGATACGTGAGCGGCGTAGGGCTGGTCGCGGCAACGGAGAAGGTCGTGGATTCGGTGGCATTGATGGTCCGGTTCTGCGGTTGGGCAATAATCACCGGCGTGTTGACCTCATAGAGGCCGAAGTCATCAATTCCGAAAAACCAACTGGCCGTGCCGGCCTGGCCGAAACGGAAACGCACCGTGGCCGCGTTGTCCGCCTGCGGGAGACGAACCACTTCGATCCGCTTGCCATCAAGCTGATTGTCATCAATACGACCGGCAATGTACGGCGTCAAAGCCGTGCTGACCGGCGCGCCAATGTAATTGCTGTAGGCCAGCCCGTACGCCTGGTCGCCCCGCGGCGTGCCGAGTGTGGCGCCGATGTCAATGACATCGTTGGTGCGAATGACGTCCCCGCCAGAAGCTTTGTCGTCAATGTAATAAATGACGGGCAGCCAGTTCGCGCCACCATCAATCGAATACTCCACCGAGGCGATATTGTCCTGGTTTTGCGTATAAGTGCTCTTCCACGCCACAAAAATGTTGGAGCGGCCCGTGCAATTGATGTCGTGGGTGAACATGACCTGCACCTGGTTGGCGGAACGCGAGTCAGACTCGCCATATACGAAATTGCCATCAACCAGCGAGGGAACAATGGCCCCGTTCAGGACAATGGGTGGCAACATCAGACGTTGTTCCGGATTGAACTGGGTGATGCCTTCGATCGTCGTCCGGCTTATCACCACAAAATCCTTGTAGGCGTCTGAGCGCGCGTTGTTCAGATCATAGCCGGCAACGTCCGTGGAGGTGTTGTTGGTGACCACCCAGCCCGCCGGCATGGCCCCCTCCGCCACGGCCTCAAAGTTTTCCACGTAGAACGGTGCGGGCAAAGTAACATTCTGGTAGTTGGCCACGGTAAAAGACCAGGTGTTGGTCTTGCTGCCAGCCACGCTATCCTGCCAGGTCACCTGCAAGGTATGCGCGGAGTTGGGATCGAGGACCGTGGGCGTCTGGGCAGTGGCGGTGTAGGTCGGCGGAGTCGGCGTTATTACCCTTGTGAGATTGACGCCGTCGAGCGCAATTTGAATTGAACTGCTGGTGATGGTCGTATCGCCCTGGTCCAGAACCACGGTGATTTCCGGCTGCGGCCCCACTCCAGTCGCGCCAGTGCCGGGCGTGCGGGATACAATGAAAGACGGCACCGCCGGTATCTCGAGGGGGATGCCAGCGGCCGAGGGGCCGCCCAACGCGCCGATCTGGCCTCCGCTCAAGGCCACGTCGCGAAGCTGGATGCTATTGACGTAGCCGAGGGCGGCATCACCGACGGTATTTGCCAGGATACGGGTGCTGATGGCGCTCGCATCGAGTGATAGCCGTCCTTCAAATCCAGCCCCGGCTTGAGAGCCAACCTCCGCACCGTTGATGTACTTGCGAACCTCAGTGGGAGTGACCGCAAAGGCAATGCGATACCAGGTATTCGGAGCAATGGTGCCGTCAAACGGCCCATTGGGGGGGACGCCAATTCCGCCAGCGGCATTCACAATCAAGTCGGCCCCGGCAACAAACAACGAGCCGTCCGTATCCACCAGGGGACGAACCGTGCCGCTGGCAGGATAGAGAACGTCGAAAATGATGGTGTATTCGTTCACGGTGCTGCCGCCGCCGTTGGCGGGCGGGGTGGGCATGAAATAGCCCATGGTATTCGTTGCGACCGGGAACCGCATCACTTGCGCCGCGGCACCATTGATGTCCGGAATGCCAAAGGAAGTCGTGGTCCCGAAGGCCGTTCCGGTGGTGGTGTCACCGTCAGCGTACTGCAAGGCCCCGGCGGTTACGCCGGCGGTTGGATTAAGATTACCAGTATTGAAGTCCCACTGGCCAAACGGCTGGGCGGGAACATTCGCGACAGCCAAAAGGCTCGCGACGGTGATTGCACCCAAAAGGCGCGGATTGAGGATTTTTTTCATAGGGTTGAGGATTGAACGTTGAGGGTCAGTAATGCCTGGCAGCGGTGAGTCATTCGGCGAATCGTTTGAATTGGGATAGTTGGGGTTGGTTGGGTTTTCGTATCGTCAGCGAAATCTTTCGAAGCATCTGGCAACGCAAAGCGGCTTTCGGGAGACTCACTTGTTTTCCATGTGATACTTGAGGACTTGGGTGGCCTTCGCGTCGCCCTGGCTTTGGGCGGCTTGCACAAGCTCACCCATGGTCAACGAAGCCCGGCTGACAGCCATCAACTGTTCCTTGTTCAGGTCAGGCTTGTTTAGCAGGTTTTGAATTCCCATGAACGCCTTCGAGTAATCCTTGGCTTGCACCGCCGCCAGGATTTGAGCGGTCAGTTGTTTTAGCTCCGGCGTGGCGTTGCTGAACGCTTTCTCGATGACCGAGGGCATCTCCTCCAGCGTCAGTGGTGTCGGCGGTGGATTGCTGCGACTGCAACCCGCGCCTGACACCATCGCGAGCAACACGACGAACCAAAGACATTTTAGGTTAAGGGTATTCATAGCTTTTGAAAGTTTGGCGTTGAAATCCAGGCGCTAGTCCTTGACCGGGTTCAACGGATTGATGCCGGTGTAGTGGCGATAATCAATCCCCACACGGAAACCCGTGAACCTGATCCGCGACACATGGTTGTCCACCCAAACTGTCTGGCAACCCTCGCTGTGACGATACCATTCCCGGTCAAACGGATGGCCGTTGTAGTAAGTTGTCAGCCCGCCATAGGGCGGAGGATTATTGCCGATCCACTGGGTCAAGATGGCGGAACTTCCTGGAAACAGCCCGATGCTATCCTCGGAACCCTCCATTCTCGACTCCGCCGCATCCTGGCAGAATATCGTTTTTGAGGGATTCTGGTAGCTGCCGAGTTTCTTTACTCCCGCCTCAACCGCGGCGTCGTAGCCTCGCAAGAGGTATTGATGCATTCCGTAGCTGGAGTCCAACCAGAAGTCGGCGCCGTAATTCAGGCCCGTTTCCCGCCATTCATCCACGTGCTTGGCACTGGGGTCACGGAAAACCTTGCGATTCTTGCCAAAGTAATTGAGATAACCCAGCGCCCAATAGGCGAAACCATTGTCCGGCGTCAGCAGAATATCGGAACGCGGGTTGGCGGTCCATTGGCCGTGATTGGGAAAGTTACCATTGCCGGTATGGAAGTAACTATTGTTGTTGTCGTCCGCATACAGCGAACCCGCCAAGCCAACTTGCTTCAAGTTACTGGTACATTGGGCCGCCTTGGCGCGGTCCTTGGCCTTCGACAGGGCCGGCAGGAGCATCGCGGCCAGGATGGCAATAATTGCAATCACGACCAGCAGTTCGATCAGGGTGAATGCGCCTGAGCGGCCAACCGACCAGCGTGGCCGGCAACTCGCAAGCGAGGCGTTTACAGATTTGGCTGAACGATTCGCATTCATGGATTTTTCAGTCGCGGTGGACCATACCAAAAAGCTGCGCCCTCCAAAGTGACGATCCGGTGACGTTCGCGTCACGCGATTGGCGGATGCTGGCCGCAAACCGGTGCCGGCCGTCACGCAGCACTTGTCACCAGCAAAGTCAGGGAGATGAGGACGAAAGGAATTCATAATCAGGCGAACAATCGGAAGGATGGGGTTTGCCGGCAGAATGAAGCTGGAATTATTGCGGGGTTGTGGGCTGGGATCTGAACGAACACCGATGTTACAAATGGTTTGCTCGCCTGCATACGTCCGCACATCGCACATTAACTCGCACCGCCACACGGCTCCCAAAGCAGCCGTCCACCGACGTTTGTTTCTGAGATTCTCTGGGCTGTTCAATTGAAACCATTTCCCCCGCTGGATTGTCAACTGGTTTTTTTGAAGTATTTTTTGGCGCGCCTCTCCATCCATCACTAATTGCCACTTCGCGAAATGATTTGCCGCCTTGCGGCATGGCGCGCCAACTCCCCCCGGTCGCACGATGCTTGGAATTTTCTGGACGAACCCCGGCGATGATTTTCACAATCCCGCAACGCCGCAATTTGTCATGAACCAAAATCGAAGCGAAACCCATACTGCCAGATTGAGCGACCTGTTCACGGTGGGCTGGTTGTTCACCCCGGCGGCTTCACCTTCCATCCAGAATTCGATCCCAATATGAAACTTTTCAGAATTGCTGCCATTGCGGGCGTCTGCCTGCTCGGCTTGCTCCTCGCCATCGTCATCGGCAAGCGAGGCGGCACGGAAACCGAGCCGGAAGCCGTCGAAGTGGTGAACGTCGAGGAAGTCCGGACCCAAGCGGAAAGCGGAGAGGCGGCGGCCCAATATAAACTTGGCGGGCTTCTGACCAAAGGCCAGGAGGTGGAACAGGATTACGCGGAGGCCGCCCAATGGCATCGCAAGGCCGCCGAACAAGGTCATGCCGCCGCGCAGCGTTCCCTCGCCGAACTCTACGAAGCCGGCCAGGGCGTGCCGCTCGATCCGGCGGAAGCCGCCCGCTGGTTTCGGCACGCTGCCGAACAGGGTGATGTGGTGGCGCAATACAGCCTGGCGGTCTTGCACGTCATGGGCAAAGGGGTCGCGCGGGATATTCCCGAAGCCGTCAAATGGTACCGGCGGGCCGCTGAACAGGGCGATTCACTTGCGCAATTTAATTTAGGCGTGCGCCATTCGGAGGGTGACGGAGTCGCGCAAGACCCGGTGGAAGCCTATAAATGGTTCAGCTTGGCGGCGGCGCAGGGCGTTGAAGATGCCGTGCGGGCTCGTGACAGTCTGACAAGCAAGATGACCCGCGAACAAATCGTCGAAGGCCGTCGTCGCACTGAAGCATTCACACCCAGGAAGCCCGGGGCATAAGCGCAGCGCGGCAGAGCCGCAACCAAACCCACGCCGCCCAACTTAACGCAGAGGGCGCAGGGGTTCTCGCAAAGGCCGCAAAGCGATTCACCTCTGCGTTCCTCCGCGCCAACCTCCGCGTCCTCTGCGTTAAATAATCTTCTCTGAATTGCGCGACGGGGGAAACAACACTATAGAGACGTCTTTCCCGCTCTACCCCGCTTTTGGATCGGGACTTTCTGGATTCGCAGCCGGCGCGGATTGAGTCTCCACCCACCGCGCGAGCAACCAGAGCAGATCCGCCAGGCGATTCAAATAAATGATGATTTCGGAGTTCTGGAGTTGATCGGCTTCCTGCAACGCGCACACCCGGCGCTCCGCCCGGCGACAGACCGTACGCGCCACGTCCAGCGCCGCCGAATTCAGGCATGAACCCGGCGTGGCCCAGCCCTTGAAAGACACGCTCTGGGCTTCAATCTCCCTTACCAGCGCGTCGAGCTTGTGGGTGAGTTGCGAGGTCACCAACGAGTAACCATCCTTCACGTAACGCGGCAGGTCTTCGACGGCGGTGGCCAGTTCGCCCATCAAGATCACCAGGTCCTTCTGGATCGGCAGCAAATTATCGCGGACGAAATCGTGGTGCGCCGAGGCGCGCGCCAGGCCCAGCGCGGTGTTCAATTCGTCCACACAGCCGTACGCTTCGACGCGCGGATGACATTTGGAAACGCGCCGGCCATACATCAGGGCAGTTTTGCCCTTGTCGCCGGATTTGGTGACGATGCTCATGCTTTGTAACAAGGTTGAAACCTAGAATTCCCAGACGCTGCGCCAACTACAACCATGGCGGGGCTTCAGCAATTAACAACTCCTGGCTCAAGCGCCCGCAGCCAACGCAGCCAAGAAGACTATGAAGGCTCCAATACAAAACAGCAGCGCAATACCGGAGAAAATCGTGCCGATAATGCCGCAAACCTTCCCTGCAGCGCACATTCCTCTTCCGCTCTCCTCCATAATCCCAGCGTCCATTTGCCTCAAGTCGCTCGAACCTACGACCCAAGCAATGATGGTCAAAGGTAATGAGAATACTGCTAAGGGTGCAAAGCATAAGAGCGACGGAAGCCCAAAGATTAACCCGAGGATGCCGCAAACCAGACTTATCTCTCCTCGATGTCGTTTCATTGCCGGTCGGGATAAACGCCACGCATCGTTCAGCGATTTACTATTACGTTGACTATCACGTCGTAAAACACGACTAAGAGAATTGCGAAGACGATTAGCGTTATTACGCTGAGGACACTGCTGATAATGCCGCAAATTTTCCCTGCGTTGGTTATGCCGCGTCCACTTGGGTCCATCATACCAGCGTCCATTTCCTTTATGTCGGTATGGCCCATATACCAAGCCGGGATGCCGGTGAAGAACCCACAAACGACGAACCCGAGAATGCCAAGAACCAAAATCAGTGTTCCACGATGCGGTTTCATATTTGTCGGCGATTGCGGGTTCGCAGTTGCTTTCTTTTACGAAGCCGACTTCAATCCTGCAAGCTTTTATCTGGAAATGAACATTCACGAATATCAGGCCAAACAACTGCTCGCCCAATATGGAGTCGCCGTGCCGCCCGGGGAAGTTTGCGACCGACCCGAAGCCGCCAAAAGCATCGCGGAGAAACTCCTCAACGGCGGCGCGCAACTGATTGTGGTCAAAGCTCAGATTCATGCCGGCGGGCGTGGTAAAGGCACGTTCAAAAACGGCTTCAAGGGCGGCGTCAAACTGTACAAAACCGCGGACGAGGTTCGCGATTCCGCCAAAGCCATGTTGGGCAACGTGCTCGTGACCAAACAAACCGGGCCGGAAGGAAGGCTCGTCAGCAAGTTGCTCGTCGCCGCCGCGCCGGAAATCAAAAAGGAACTTTACCTCGCGGTATTGCTCGACCGCGCCACGTCGCGCCCGCTGATCATGGCCAGCACCGAGGGCGGCGTGGACATCGAAGAGGTCGCGGAAAAGTCGCCGGAGAAGATCGTCAAGGAATGGATTGATCCGGCCGTTGGGCTGATGCCATTCCAGGCGCGTAAGATTGCCGCGGCACTCGGCCTTAAAGGCAGTGTTTTCAACAGTGCGGTCAAACTGCTGTCGGGTGTGTATAAGACATGGTGGGAATGTGACGCCTCGATGGTGGAGATCAATCCGCTCTGCATCATTCCCGGCGCGGACGGCAAGGATACGTTGTGCGCGGTGGACGCCAAGATCGGTTTGGATGACAACGCCTTGTACCGGCACAAGGACATTCAGGCCATGCGCGACCTAAACGAGGAAGCACCGCTCGAAATCGAGGCCAGCAAATTCAATCTCAATTATATCAAGCTCGACGGCAGCATCGCCTGCCTGGTTAATGGCGCGGGCCTCGCGATGGCGACGATGGACATCATCCAGCATTACGGCGGCATGCCCGCAAACTTTCTGGACGTCGGCGGCGGGGCGAGCACGGAACAAGTCACCGCCGCTTTCAAAATCATCATGCAGGACCCGAACGTGAAAGGGATTCTCGTGAACATTTTCGGCGGCATCATGGATTGCAACGTCATCGCCACCGGCATTGTCGCCGCCGTGAAGGAAACGCATTTGAACCTGCCGCTCGTGGTGCGGCTCGAAGGCAACAACGTCGTCGCCGGCAAAAAGACGCTGGCTGACTCCGGGCTTACGCTGATCACAGGCGATTCGATGGCGGATGCGGCGCAGCAGGTTGTCAGTGCTGTTGGCAAGTGATAATCTGCAATCATGAAAAATCGTATGGGAACATTTTGTACGAGTTGCCGGGTGGAAAATCACATTGACCGCAAGCACGCGGTCGAGGTGCCGAAGCTGTTGGTGGACAGCGGCAGCGAGTTCACCTGGATCCAAGCCGAAACGCTCAAGCGCGCCAAGGTTGCGCGGGAAAAGAAGGACTACACGTTTGTGATGGCGAACGGCCAGCAAATCACCCGCACGATCGGGTTTGCGATCCTTCGCGTCGGCGATGCGGTCACCATTGACGAAGTTGTGTTTGCGCAGTCGGGCGATTTGGAATTGCTCGGCGCTCGCTCGCTTGAGGGCTTGAACCTGCGGGTAGATTACCGAGCCAAAAGACTCGTTGCCGGCGGACCAATTCTCGCGGCATGAAAAGCAGCGTCATCACCGACAGGAAGCCTCTGCCCGAATCCGACCTCTTCCTTATCACCCGCGATTTGATGGCGGATGCAGTGGTAAAGGCCGTCGCCGCAAAATGAACCGCCGGTTTGGGATTGGGAATGAAATACTATATTGAAACCACGATCCCGAGTTTCTACCACGACACGCGCCGCTCGCTGGAAATTCGCTCGCGGCGCCACTGGACGCGACGGTGGTGGGATCAAGGGAAACCGGGGGCGATTCTGGTCACCGGTTATTCAGTCATTGCCGAACTTGAACTGACGCCGGGCAGGAAGCGGAGGCCGGCATTGCTGTTCGCCAAACAGATTCCCGTGCTGGAGGAAACTGAGGACGCCCAGGAAGTGATTGAGTTCTATCACCAACACAAACTGATGCCGGCTGGAGTGTTTGGTGACGCCACCCACTTGGCTCTCGCCACCCTCCACAAGTGCGATTACCTTGTCACGTGGAATTGCCGACATCTGGCCAACCCGAACAAACTCGACCACATGGTCCGCGTGAACTGGATGTTGGGATTGGCCACGCCGAAGATAGTCACGCCGCTACAATTGCTTGAAAATGATGAAGACCACTGAACCACCGGACGATGGCATGGAATGGTTGCGCAAGCTGCGGGGTAAAATTGCGGCGGAGTGCGATCACAACCTTGCCCAGCAATCCGCCGTGTATCGTCAAGCCGCAGCCAGACATTCCTACAAGGTTTACAGAGGGGAAGCAGCAGTGACTGCACCCAAGAAGCGGATGAAATTGGCCGCGTGAAGAAAGCATCCAAATGCTGCCAGTCTCAAAGGACGCTGACTGTATGCGACCTCAAGCTCATCACCGGCGTTTCATTGGCGGACGCGGCGGAGAACGTCATCGCGGCCGTAGGCGCTTGACACAAGTCGTTAAAATCGAGGGCAATGTCACCAGACCGCCAGGCAACTCAATCCACCAAATGGGTCGGCGACGACCTAGCGCCCTATCGCCGTTTGGTCGAATTGCAGAAACAAATGATTGAACTCGCCCAACAACATAAGCAATCACGTCGCGAGTACGAAGCACTACGCGTAGAGGTGGCAAAGGAAATTGCCGCCAAACGCTGCGAGACCGCGGGCTTGAACCAGCGGTGGCGCACGACGGCATTGCGCCTGATCTCTTTCAATCGGAAGGAGTCATCGCCATGCTGAAAGTCACCGAAATTGCCTTTAGCTGTTACCCCGTCACCGACATGGCGCGGGCGCGCAAGTTTTACGAAGCAGTGTTGGGTTTGACACCCACCATGACCGTGGGCGAACCCGGCGGCATGCAATGGACGGAATACGACATCGCCAACGGCACACTCTCCATCGGGGCGGGCGCACCCGGCTGGAAACCAACCGCGGAAGGCTGTTCGGTTGGGCTTGAGGTTGAGGACTTCGACGCGGCCATCGCCCATCTGAAAGCCAGCGGCGTGAAGTTTCAAAGGCAACCGTTCGCCACGCCTGTCTGCCGGATGGCGTTCATTTACGATCCCGACGGCAACGCGATTTGCATTCACAAGCGGAATCCCGGACGGTGAGACTCGCTATGCAACCGGCGCAAACGCCTAGTCGAATTCCTGACGAGTCAAAACTCGCGGACCTGTTTCGCGAGCAGCTCGAGAACTCGAACATGCTGCTCCACAACATCAAGCAGAACTTGCCGAAGCTAGAAGAGCTGTTGGCGCACGTCGAGGGTCACTGGGGCATGGAGGACGGCATTTACCGGTTCTACCACCAATCTTTCAAGGTCTATCACCTTCAGGGATTGACTGAGGGAATGTGCAAGGCATTGCAGGAACTTTTTCCAGGCCGGCCCATGAACGGGTGGTTCACCGAGATTGTTGCTCAAGGCACCGGCAAGGATTTTGAGATGTCACATAACAAGGAATGGCTTCGGCACACTCGGCCCATCGTCGAGGCGTTTTTTCACGCGCATTACTTTCTGAAGATGGCCGTCAAATACGGCAAGGAATTGGCGAGCGCGCCCGACCGCATGCCCAGCGGCTGGGCGGTAGTCTTGTATTTGTTCGACCTGAGATAATTGGAATCAAACCACAAAGGCATTGAATCTACATGGCAATCCTAGTCAAACCCAACACCAAAGTTCTCATCCAAGGCATCACCGGCAGCTTCGGCGCGCGGCATGCCCAATTGTCCATTGATTACGGTACGCAAGTCGTCGCCGGGGTCACGCCCGGCAAAGGCGGTCAAGTCTTTGAACACAACGGCAGGAAAGTCCCGATTTTCGACACGGTGGCCGACGCTGCGAAGCAAACCGGCGCGACGGCCAGCGCCGTGTTCGTGCCGCCCGCCTTCGCCGCCGATGCCATTCTCGAAGGCGTGGACGCTGGACTCGAACTCGTCGTCGCCATCACCGAGGGTATCCCGGTAAATGATATGGTGAAAGTGAAGCGCGCGATGGAGGGCAAGAGCACGCGGCTCATCGGCCCCAATTGTCCGGGCATTGTCACCCCAGGCGAGGGCAAGGATTCTCACGGCGGCTGTCGTATTGGGATTTCGCCAGGCTACATCCACAAGCAGGGCCACATCGGAGTCGTCTCGCGGAGCGGCACGTTGACATACGAGGCGGTCTGGCAATTGACCTGCCGTGGCGTGGGGCAGTCCTCGTGCGTGGGCATCGGCGGTGACCCTGTGAACGGCACGTCGCACCTCGACGTGATCAAGCTGTTCAACGATGATCCCGAGACGCACGGCATCATTATGATCGGCGAAATCGGCGGTTCTGCCGAAGAAGAAGCGGCCGAGTGGATCAAGCAGCACTGCAAGAAACCCGTGGCGGGATTCATCGCTGGTGCGACTGCGCCACCCGGGCGCCGCATGGGCCACGCCGGCGCGATCATCAGCGGCGGCAAAGGTACCGCTCAGGCGAAAATTGCCGCGCTCAAAGCGGCGGGCATTGGCGTGGCGACTACTCCCAGCGACATGGCCGATACGCTACTGCGAATGATGCCGTGAGCAAGGAGCATTACGCGTATCCGTAAGCCGCGGACCTTGCGGCCCGGCTCGCACGCCTTGCGCTTCACGGATCGCGTTCCATGATCCTCCTTGATTTCATTCTAAACCTCGCCGGGCTGTTGCTCTGGTTCAACTGGCGCGCGGCCCAACTGGAAGCAAAGGTCCGCACGGCACCGGGCACGATTGCCAACACAATCCGGCGGACGGCGCCGTCCCGTCTTCAGCGCTGGCTGATGCTGGCGGCGCTATTCGGTTTGATTTGCCTCCGGGCCTGGTTCTATCGGCATCTGGGGCCGGCGGTGGAATGGACGGCGCCCTTGAATCTTGGCGCCATAATGCTCTTTTTCCGCAGCGATAAAATTGACCTGATGCTGCTGTTCTCGACCCTCAGTTTTTGCCGCACCCTCGTCGTGGTTTACTTCTGGCTGCTCTTTCTGGATGCGGTGAATCGGAGCGCCACCGCAAATCCCATTTCCAAGTTCATCCGGCTTCAGCTTGGCCGCGTTGCCGGCGGTCCACGTTTCCTGCAAATGCTGCTACCGCTTTTGTTCGTGGCGATCGCCTGGGCTGGACTTCAGCCGTTGCTGACCAATGCGGGGATCACCCATCCAGCTTCCACCAGCGGACGATTGTTCCTGCAAGGACTGCTAATCGCGGCCGGCACGTTTCTGAGCCTCAAGTATTTGGTCCCGGGCCTCCTCTTCGTCCACTTCCTCACAAGCTACGTCTATTTTGGCAGCAGTCCGTTCTGGGATTTTCCCGGCATCACCGGGCGAAATCTGCTCGCGCTGTTGCGGCGCGTGCCGTTACGGTTGGGCCGGATGGATTTTGCTCCGCTCATTGGAATCGTCCTCTCGCTGCTGCTCTTACATTCCCTGCCACAATGGATTCTGAAACTCCTCGAGCGAAAAGACCTGACAATCTGGCCACAGTAACGTCGCTCCCAGAATGGTCATCCCAACATTCTGCTCACCCAGGAGCGACCAGAGAACGCTTTCAGACTGATGACGCCCTGGGCAGCCTCATCACCACAATGGTACCGGCCCCTGACTCACTTTGAATTACCAGCGTGCCCCCGTGCAGCTCGGTGAGCCGCCGCGCGATGGTCAGTCCCAAACCAATCCCCTGTTGCTCGTGCAACTTGCGATCGAACTGCATGTAGGCGCCCACTCGAGAGATGTGTTCCGTCGAAAAACCGCGCCCTTGATCGCTCACGGTCAGGACCACGGCATCAAACTGCTGGACCAGTTCGACAATCACTTCGGTCCCACGCGATGAAAACTTGAAGGCGTTCTGCACCAACTCATCCACGACCTTGCCCAGATATTCCTCCGCCATGGGAACGGCAGCATCGGCGAGAACCAGTTGCAGATCCGCCGCGCGCTGGGCTTCCTCGGCCTGTTTGCGCGCGTGCTCTTCGATGAACCGCGCGGGTGCGGCGGCCTGCGCACCGCGCAGCAGACTCAACTTCTGCGGATCGGCACCCCACAGTTCCAACTGGGCGTAAATCAGGAAGTTCTCCACCAGGCGCTCCAACCGCCGCCCACTCTGATGAATCACCTGACCCATCTCGGCAATCTCGGCGGGCTGCAGGCTTTCCGCATCCGCCATGAGAATATCGCCATAGGCGATGATGCCGTTGAGCGGCGTGCGCAACTCGTGTGGCAGCATGAGGCTGAGGTTGTCCCGCAAGTCTGTCAGTTTGCGTTCCGCCTCGGCGCGAACCGTTTGCGCCTTGCGCAGGCGCGCATCCACGGCCGCGTAGAGGCCGTCAATCGTGAATGGTTTGGGCAGGTAATCGTCCGCGCCCAACTCCATGCCGTGGCGCATACCGGCGTTATCCGCCAGGCCTGTCATTAGAATGAAAGGGATGGCCGCAGTAACGGATTCATTCCGCAGAGAGGACAAAGTGAGATAACCATCCATCTTCTCCATGTTGACGTCGCAGAGGATTAGATCGGGCAATTGCTTGCGCGCTTTCTCGACCCCCACGGCGCCATTCTCCGCCTCGATCACGTCATAGCCGCGCTGGCGGAGGGCCATTTGGACCATCTCGCGCAGCCACTCTTCATCGTCAATGACGAGAATCTTTTTCATTCAGATGCGTTGCCTCAATTCGATACCATGCAAGCTTGGCATGGGTCAAATTCGCGGTCGTGGGGCAAATCGTGTCCATCGCCCCCGGTCGGACTTTCCAACGGCTGTTACCTCCCGCAGACGGACGCAAGGTCATCCGTCCGTCCATGCTCCCTCACCCGGAAGCCAGCCCCGTGCCAGCGACGGATGCGCCTACTTCCGCTTGTGCAGCGGCAGGTAATGACTCAACGTCGGTCCCACATAAATCTGACGTGGGCGGTAAATGCGGCTCTTGGTGTCCTCCTCGATCTCCTTGTAGTTGGCAATCCACCCTGGCATGCGGCCAATGGCGAAAATGACCGGGAACATCTCCATCGGAATGCCGATTGCCCGCATGATGATGCCGCTGTAAAAGTCCACGTTGGGATACAACTTGCGTTCGACAAAGTACGGGTCCTTCATCGCGACTTCCTCCAGTTTCTTGGCGATGTCCAGCAGCGGATCGCTGATCTGGAGCACGTTCAACAGGCTGTCGCAGGCCTGCTTGATGATCTTGGCGCGGGGATCGTAATTCTTATAGACGCGGTGGCCGAAGCCCATGAGCCGCTTGCCGCTGGCCTTGTCCTTGGCCGCCGCGATGAACTTGGAACCGTCGTCTTCCGATTGGTGAATCTGCTCCAGCATTTCCACCACCGCCTGGTTGGCCCCGCCGTGCAACGGCCCCCACAGCGCGCACACGCCCGCCGCCGCGCAGGCAAACATGTTTGCCTGGCTCGAGGCCACCATCCGCACCGTGGCCGTGGAACAATTCTGCTCGTGGTCGGCGTGCAGCAGGAAAATTAAATCCAGCGCGCGCACCACCTCCGGCTTGATCTCGTAATCATCATACGGCTCGGAAAACATCATGTGCAGGAAGTTGGCCGTGTACTTGTAGGCGCTCTTGGGATAAATGATCGGCAACCCCCGCGACTTGCGGTAGGAAAACGCCGCGATGGTCCGCACCTGCGAAATCAACCGGGCCGCGTACAGTTCAAACCGACCGGAATTGCCAAACTTCATCAAACTTTGATCAAAGCAACTGCTCGCGTTGATCATGGCGGACAGAATCGCCATCGGGTGAGCGTTCGAGGGAAAACCCTCGAAATGATATTTCATGTCTTCGTGAAGATTCGCGTTGGCGGTGAGCAACTCGGAAAACTGCCGGAGTTCCGTCCGGGTGGGCAGGTGGCCGTAAATGATCAGATAGGCCGTCTCGATGAAGCTGGATTTCTCCGCAAGTTCATCAATCGGAATGCCCCGGTAACGCAAAATCCCCTTCTCGCCGTCAATGAACGTGATCTTGCTCAGGCACGAACCCGTGTTCGCGTAGCCATCGTCCAAGGTGATGCAGGACGTGTGGTTGCGAAGGCAGGAGATGTCCACCGCCTGTTCGCCCTCGGTGCCCTCGACTATGGGAAGCGTGATCGTCTTTCCATCCAATACCAGTTTTGCCTCTTTGCTCATGTATGACAATTCCTGCGGTTCAACGTTGTGTCGGCAGTCTGCGTAGAACCTGAGAATTTGGCAAGGAGGGAAACGAGCCGCAACGCGAACCAGGCGGACTCGCCCGGTCGGATTCAAATCGGCCGCTGCCCGTGACTGATCCGGCTTCAGCCAAATTTCCGCGTCAGCCGCCACGCATCATAGGCGCGACGTTGTTCCGAATTCATCCGGGTGAAATCCGGGGTGCCGTCGGTCAGCGTGGGCCAACTGGCAGGTTGGGTGTCAGACGAGACTCCAGGAAGTTCATTTGCCTGAGGAACAACCGCCTGACTGCCCTGCCGGCTACGCTCCGTCAGCGGATTGTTTTTCACTTCCACGGTGGCCCGCCGCGCTGCGTTGCCGTCGTAACTCATCGCCTGGTCAGTGAGCTTGAGGTCGTCTGCGAGAGAACGATGCGCTTTGATGCCTTTGCCCTGCAACACGCCATGATACGCGCGCACGGCTTCTTCCGGGTTCAGTTTGCCGTCCGTGATGAGGCGCAGCATCTCGATGAATGCGAGTTGATGTTCGGCATTGTTGATCTTGCGACCAAACAAGGCAACCCGCGCACCATACTTTTGTGCATCGTGAATCAGCCGGAACGCATCGCAAGTCGTTCCCGCGCTCCCGCCCAATATGCCCACGACGAGATTGGGGTCATACTGGGCCAGTTCCTCCATCGCCTTGGGACCGTGATAAACGATTTTCAAGAAAACTGGCCGGCCCGATTCTGGCACCCCCGCGAGCGTCCGCAGAATGTTGTCGTTGATAAACTCGCCCAATTTTTCTGGCGCGATGCCGCTGTCCACGTTCGGATCGAATACTTCGAGGAAATGGCGGAACCGCTTCCGCTCCGCTTCTTCGCGAAACGACTTGTACCAGAGCAGCGCCTCGCGATCCTGCTCCAGTTCGTTGACATAAGTGATCGAGTAAAGGCCTAGGTTCGCGCCGGGGAATTCGCCACCATTACGCTCACACTCGACCTCACCGCACTGAATGTGATCAATGCTCGCCGAGCGGAATGGCTGCGACGGCTCGCGCGTGTAACAGCCGTGACGCACGGCCCAGACATCCGTGGTGTCATTCGCCCGTGCCGCCGGCGTGACGTGCGAATTCTTGAACAGCCCTTCCTTGATGCTCAGTTGCTCGTTCACGTAGGCGGACATCAGCATGATGTCCACCAAGCCCTGATGGGTGACCTCGCGAATGATGTCGAGGAATTCCGGCAGGTTGCGGTAGCCGAACTCCTCGCGCGTCCAGACTTCCGGCGAAAACCGCGCCGGCTTCGCACCGCGTTTGGCCAGATAACCACGCGGTCCCGGCGCCCGCACGCCGAACGCCATGTCCGCGTCCTTCGCATCCGCAATGATGAACGCCCGCGAGGTGCGGTTGGCTTTGATCTCGGCGAGTTTTCGGTCGAGGGATTTCATGGGGGACAGGAAACACCCAAGTGCCCAATTATCCAATCACCCAAACCGAAGTACCACCGCCATAAAAATGCCAAGTCTTGGGTCATTGGGTATTTGGGTCCTTAGGTATTCTTCACGCCTTCATCTGTGCCAGAATCTGGTCCGTGATCGCCTGCACGGCTTTTTCAACTTCCTCATCATAGCCGACTGCCGTTTCCTGTTTCGCCGGCACTGAACAGGTCGCACCGGGACGCCAGTCACCGCTGTCGCAAAGTTCACATTCCTTCATGCCGTAGCGCGGGTCCACGAAGCCGAGGCTCTGCTTGATGTTAAGCAGTTCCTTCATCTGTGGGCCCGTGAAGGTATTGATCGGCTTGCCGAGTTGTCCCGCCACAACGATCGTGCGGCAATACGCCTCGATGATTTCCATCCGCCAATAGGCTTCCTCGATGTTATTGTGCGACCACGTCACCACGCCGTGATTGGACATGAGGATGGTGTTGTATTGGTCGGTCAAATCGGCCACGAGCTTGCCCATTTCTGGAGAACCCGGCGTGCGATACGGCGCCACACCGACGGCACAAAACACTTCATACTCCGGCAGCATACAAGTCGGCGGCGCGATGCCCGCGACCGCGAATGCTGTGGCGTACGGCGGGTGACAATGACATGTCGCCACCGCTTTCGGCTGCCGCTTCATCATCTGCAAGTGCATGAGAATTTCACTCGTGCGCTTCTTCGTGCCGAGCAGTTGATTCCCTTCAAAGTCCACGAGACACATGTCTTCCGGTTTCAACGAGCCTTTGCTCACCAGTGTCGGCGTGCAGATCGCAATATCTTCACCAACGCGGATGGCCATGTTGCCGCCGTTGCCATCCACATAGGCGCGCTTCCACAGGCGATGGCCCATCTCGCAGATCTGCAATTTCAAATCCTGCGCGTAGGCGGAATTAAAAAATGCTTCAAGTTCTGCTTTTGGCGATTTGGAGTTGAGCGGCTTTGCAGGCGGCGTGGGTTTGCCGCCACCCGATGAACTCGTCGCGGATACTTTGACCGCGCCACTCATTTCCCGATCCTGTAAAAACTCGCGCGCCGACGGCGTCAGAATTGCGTCCGGGGGCAGGCTGGCCAGACTTTGTCCGTTCCGCACCATCTGCTCCAGATCTTTCAAACTTATGACATTTCTCATGGCTAAAATCCCCGTTCACTCAACCTTTCCACGGACTGTAAAACATTTCGTCCACCAACGCGGCATTGATGGCATCCACCGGCGTCGGCACTTCGAACGGCTGCGCCGCTTCGCGGCCTTCGACATACCCAATCACATGACCCGGTGCGCCACCGATGGCGTCGTACAGCACAAGGCTCGGATCCGTGCCCATGCTCGGGGGCGCATCCAGGCCGGCGGCGAACTGCTCGCGGCTGAACGGGCTCACGACCAGAAACCGCCCGCCTTCCAGCGCTTTCACTGTCTTGCTCAACGTCACGCGACCGATGACTGTGCCGAGTTTCATACCCGCACCCCCGGCTCGCGCTCATCCACCACGCCGATCACCAGCCAACGCACCGGACTCTTGTCGTCGCCCACCGCTTTGCGCGCCGCCGCGCCATCCGAAGAAATCACCACCTGCTGATGCAGACCGGCGCCGTGCGAATCAATCGCCACCTGTGGCGCGCCTTCGGCTTCACCATTAGTACCGATCGGCTGACAAATCACGAGTCGCCAACCCTCCAGGCTCGGATGTTTCCGAGTCGCCACGATGTTGCCTTCGACGCGAGCGAGGAGCATGGCTCAGAAAATCCTCAGCTTGTCCACCATCACGCAGCGCCTCACGCGCGTGAAAGTGCGCGGATTGCAAATGCCCTCGCCCGTGGTCGTGGCGATTGAGAAGTTCGAATAGCCTTCGCCGCCGCTGCCCAGCCCTGCCAGGCACGAACCGTTCTTGATGAACAGGGTCGTCTCCAATGCCTTGCCCATCGCCGTCATGTTCGCCACGTCATGCGAGTGAATCATGGCAGAATGTTTGTATCCGTGCTCGGCCTTCTTCGACGCGACGACGCCTTCCGCGACGCTCTTGACCCGAACGACCGGCAGGAAGGGCATCATCTGCTCCTCCTCGACGAATATGTGGTCCGCGGTCGTTTCACCGATCAGCAACTGCGTGCCGCGCGGAATCGTCACCCCGGCGACCTTGGCGAGCACTTCGGGATCCTTGCCAATCAGATCGCGATTCACGACTGGATGCGGACAACCCGCACCCTGCCCAGGCGGAAATACAAACGCCGCCTTGGCAAGAGTTTCAATCTGCGCACTGTTCAGCCGATATGCACCGTGCTTTTCCAGCGCCGCCATCAATTTGTCGAAGTACGGTTCGAGCACGAACACCTCTTTCTCGCCGATGCAGAGCAGGTTGTTGTCGTACGCCGCGCCAAAGACAATGCACTTCGCGGCGTTGTCGAGGCAACTGGTGCCATCCACCAGCACTGGTGGATTACCCGGGCCGGCGCAAACCGCACGCTTGCCGCTGGCCATTGCGGCCTGCACCACACCCGGCCCGCCGGTCACGCAAAGCAGCTTCACCAATTCATTCTTCGCGATGGCATTAAACGACTCCAAGGTCGGCGGCTCCACGATACAGGCAAGATTCTCGATCCCCAACTCACGCTGGATGGCTTGGTTGAAATACCGCGCCGCCGTCACCGCGCACTTGTACGCGCCCGGATGCGCATTAAACACCGCCGCGTTGCCCGCCGCCACCATGCTGATGATGTTACATGCCATCGTCGGGATGGAATGCGTGCTCGGTGTGATGGCGCCAATCACTCCAAACGGCGCGTATTCCTCAAGGGTGATCCCGTGGTCGCCGCTCAAGCCATAAGGATTCAGGAATTCCACGCCCGGGATCCCGCGCTGGCCCTGTAGCTTCTCAATCTTGTGATCCAGCCGGCCAATCTTGGTTTCGTCCAATTCCAACCGTCCCCACTCCTCCGCCTTGGCGTAACAAATCTCTTTGATGAGCTCGACGACCTTCCTGCGACCTGCGACTCCGGCTTCCGACAATTGGAGATAAGCTTCATGCGCCGCTACGCAAGCTTCATTGGCATCCGCAAAAACGCCAAACTTGCCGCGCGACGCCGCCCTGGCTGCCGGCTTCGCCACGCCAATGGGACATCCACAGGTGGGATTTACGGCTGGCGCGGCAGCAGCGGGAGTTGTTACAGAGGCGGTTGCGGATACGCCGCCCAGCCGGCCCAACACTTCAGCAACAACGTCACGGATCAATGTTTCGTTCACTACGCTCATAAAATTTTAGCCACGAATGGATACTGATGTACACGGATTGAGTAATTCCAGCCTTGGACAAGCCCGCTGCGTTCTGATAGATTGCGCCACAGAAACGGAAAACGAATATGTCTCAAGCCATCCAGTTGAAAGTGCAGATGCCGGGCGATCTGGCGAAGTTTCGGTTGCCCAAGGGCGTGCAAAAGCGACTTCATGATTTGCTTGATAAGCAGGATCGCGGCGACCGCTTGACACCCGCCGAGAAGCGAGAAGCCGAGGGCCTTGCTGACTTGAATGACTTGCTCTCGTTGCTGCGCTTGCGTTCTGAACGGTTGAGCAACGGTCGCCACTAACCACATGACCATCCCGACGCACCTTCGGCGTCAGGTCATTCATCGCGCGCAGAATCGGTGCGAATACTGCGGCCTCGCCCAAGCCTCGCAGGAAGCAACCTTCCACATTGATCACATCATTCCCGTCAACGCTGGTGGCCAAACGACTCTCGGCAATCTCGCTCTGGCTTGCGTCTCCTGTTCGCTTCGCAAGGGCGCAAGACTGACGGCGCGCGATTCGAAGACCGGAAAGGAAGTCCGCCTGTTTAATCCCCGTCGCGATTCGTGGCGATTGCATTTTCGCTGGGACGGCGTTCGCGCCATCGGCATCAGTCCGACCGGACGTACCACTGTTACGGCATTGAACTTGAATCGCGCCGTGGCCCAGGCCATCCGCCACGAAGAAATTCTCCGTGAGCGGCATCCCGCTCCTAGCCACCTGTGAAAAAGTAAACGCACTCCCATTCGCGCGGCCCAGCACCTCTGCCACCACGTCACGGATAGAAGCTTTGTTGACTGTGTTCATATTTTCGCGTCTCCGCGTCCGATCCTTTCCCATTTCTCGCGAAAACGCTCTTGTTCGTAGTGCTTCATTTTCAACCAAAAACTTTCCTTCCCTCTCACGCCTTCACAGATCTCTGCGGGGGTTAAGATGAAGCATTCAGGTTTTTCCTTATTCAGTTCTCGGCAGATCACGATGAAATCACCAAGACAATCCAAATCTTTTCCGAGCGGAACCGGGTTGCGGTTAGAGAGCGCCTTTATCTGGAGAGCAAGTTTCTTCCGAGCGTCCTGACTATAGATCAAAACGTCTATACCGCGCGCATTTCTCGCTGTCGGCATTACGTTCCAGCCCTGGCAAGAAAGCCGATAGCAAACATAGAACAAACCTATGTTGCCAGTGACTTGGTTGTTTCTGGTCGCTTTGTTCACGTCTTCCCGCTGTAGATTTGTTTACCCAGCACGTCCACCACATCCACGATGCCGATGATGACCGCATCCACGGGTGCGTCCTTCATGCCGGGCGCGAGCCGGGCACTGCTGCCCTGCGTGAACATCACCATCTCCCCGATGCCGGCGCCCAGGCAATCCACAGCCACGATGGTGTTCGCGCCGGGGCGGAACTTCGTGGGGTCTTTTTCGTCCACGAGTTGCGGGCGGAGCAACAGCATCTTGCGCCCGCTCATGGACGGGTCTTTCTTGGTCGCGACCACCGAGCCTTCGACTTTGGCGAGGAACATGGTTTTCTTTCCAGGGAGCGCAGGCCGCCGGCCTGCAACTTTCGGCGGCCCGCCGACAATTTCGTCAAACCATTCTTAATTGGCTTAACGGTGAATCCGGCGGGCCGCCGGATTCAGCACGCGGGCCGCGTGCGCTCCCCTCAAATTATTTCTTCTTCGGCAACACCGCTTCCACGTCGTTGTGCGGGCGGGCGATGACATGCACGCTGACCAGTTCACCTTTGATGGCTTTGATGGCCTGCGCACCGGCGTCAGTGGCGGCTTTGACGGCGGCGACGTCGCCCACCACACAGGCGGTGACGAGCGCGTTGCCGACCTGCGTCATGGGGCCAACGAGTTCGACGTTGGCGGCTTTGAGCATCGCGTCCGTGCCCTCGACGAGGGCCACGAGTCCGCGCGTTTCAATCATTCCAATGGCTTGAGGCATAGTTTTACTTTCGTTTCGAATTGATGGTTGAGAGTTGGAGAATTGAGAAACCACTAATGGACACTAATGAACACGAATTTCTGTTCGGCGTAGCCGACGACGTTAATCGGCGCAAATCTCCGGCACGGATAGTCAGCGCGGACTGACGTCCGCGGCTACGACAAAGAGATTCGTGTCCATTCGTGTTCATTCGTGGTTAATTTCGGGGGTTTTCCAAAATTCGTTTCGTTTCACGGGCGACAACAAGTTCTTCGTTTGTCGGAATCACCATGAGCTTCACGCGCGAACCAAGTTTGCTGATGACGGTTTCAGTGGCACGGGTGCTGGCATTGAGCGTGGGATCGAGCTCGATCCCGAGGCCTTCGAGATTCGCGCAAATTGCGGAACGGATGGTAATTTGGTTCTCGCCGATGCCAGCGGTGAACACAATGGCGTCCGCACCGCCCATCTCAAAAACATAGCTACCAATCCAATGCCGCGCGCTCGCGACGAATACATCTATCGCCAGCTTCGCACTGGCGTTCCCCTTCCCGCTGGCTTCAATCACATCACGAATGTCATTCGACACACCGCTGAGTCCCTTGAGGCCGGATTCTTTGGTGAGTTGCCGTTGCGCTTCTTCAATCGTGATGCCGAGGGTTTTCATCGCGTATGGAATCGCTTCGGAATCGAGATCCCCCACGCGGTTGTTGTGCGGCAGCCCGGATTGCGGACTCATGCCGAGGCTGTTTCCAATGGCAACGCCGCTGCGAATTCCCGTGATGCTCGAACTGCCGCCGAGGTGACAGGAGATCACGCGCAGCGCGGGTTCGTTCACGGGAGTTTTGCCACCATCCACGTAGAGTTTGCGGACGCGTTCGGCGACATCGTTGCGCCCGAGCAATTCCGCCGAGCGTTCCGCGATGAATTTGTGGCTCGCGCCGTGAAAACCCCAGCGGCGAATGCCAATGTCATGCCAGGCTTGCGGCACCGCGTAGCGCATCATGGCTTCGGGCGCGAACTGATAGAACGCGGTCTCGAACAATCCGACCAGCGGCACTCCCGGCACGCGTTTCCCAAACAGGCGGATGCCGGTGATGTAGGGCGGATTGTGCGCGGGCGCGAGACCGTTGTAAGCCTCCATCGCGCCAAGCACGCGTTCATCGAGTTGCACGCATCCCGTGATGCCCTTCGCAATGACCGTCTTGAAACCCACCGCCGCGAGTTCGCGTTCGCTGCTGATCGCTCCTGCGTCCTTCAAATGCGCGAGGCAATCCTCAATCGCCTTGGAATAATCGGCCACGCGCTCGAAGCCGCCTTTGTGCAAAAGGCGTGGCAGCGACGCCTCGTCGTCAAGGCCGCGCGACGGGGGCGTCGCGTCCACCTCACCGCGACGGGGCGTCGCAGCTACGTTGTTCGAGAAGTCGAACAACCGCCACTTGAGCGAGGTCGAGCCGATATTGGCGACGAGAATCTTCACGAGGTGCGAAATGTGAAGTGCGAGGTGCGAAGAAACGAAACTTCGTCCTTCTCCCCTCTCACTTCGAACTTCATTGCAGCCACTTGCCCAAAATCCCCAGATCGTCGTGCGGACGCGGAATCACCTGGACGGCGACGACCGAACCAACTTGCGCGGCGGCGGCGGCCCCGGCATCGGTGGCGGCTTTCACCGCGGCAACGTCGCCCCGGAAAAACCCGGTGACGTAACCGCTGCCAATTTTTTCCCAGCCGGTCATGGTGACATTCGCGGCTTTGAGCGCGGCATCGCACGCTTCCATGAGCGCGCAAAGACCTTTGCATTCAATCATTCCAACTGCTTGCTGTGCCATAATGGTTAATCGTTCTTGGTTGAGAGTTGAGACACTTACTTCGCCACGGCTTTCGCGACTTCGGGCACGAAGGCTTTGAGCAAGTCTTCGTGCGGGCGTGCAATGATGTGCGAACTGACCAGTTCGCCGACTTTCGCCGCAGCCTTCGAGCCGGCGTCCACAGCGGCTTTCACGCTGCCGACATCGCCCTGCGCCAGCACGGTGATGAGACCGCCGCCGATGGGGATGGTTTTGATCAACTTTACGTTGGCCGCTTTGACCATGGCATCACTGGCTTCCACGCTGCCGATGTAGCCTTTGGTTTCGATCATTCCTAATGCTTCACTCATTTGTTTTCTCCTGTTTGGGTTAATTGTTGGTAAAGAAATTCAAACCACGAATGGACACCAATGAACACGAATCAACGAAACGGAGCGCGACTGTGTGCGCAGCACCAGTCGCAGCCCGCACGAACTGTCCACGCGCTGCGGCTAGGTCTTCGACCATAGCCGCGCTCCGCGGAAACAACTCGTGTCTATTCGTGTTCATTCGTGGTTACTTTACAAGTTCCACCGGAGTGTCGGGTTGGAGGTTGCACGCGTTGCCCTCGTCGGTGTCAATGTGAACCTCGAGTTTGAAGCTCTTGTCCACACGAGCCAGCATCTTGTCGAGCGTGATGCTGCAATCGCCGCCGATCTTGAGCTTCATCATGTCGCCGTGCTTCACGCCGTAGAAGTCAGCATCGGTCGGACTCAGATGCGCATGACGCAACGCGCGAATCACGCCATCGGGCATTTCAAAAAATCCGGCTGGGCCCATGAGCATCGCACCGGGCGTACCTTTGATGTCGCCGGAGGCCCGCAGTGGAATATCAAAGCCGAGCGCGATGGCGTCCGTGTAAGCGAGTTCAACCTGATTGAGACTCCGGCACGGACCGAGGATACGAAGATTCGAAATCACCCGACTGCGCGGGCCGATGAGCGTCACGGTTTCCTTCGCCGCGAACTGTCCATCCTGATAAAGCCACTTGTGAACGGTCAGTTGATGGCCTTTGCCAAAGAGCGCCTCAACTGCTTCCGGGGTGAGATGGCAATGGCGCGCACTTATGTTCACGACCAATGGATTCGGCGCCGACGCCGTGCGCGGCAGCGGTTTGCCAAGTCGGGAATAAACCGCCTGCCGAACCATGTGTTCAATCACGGCACGGTGAGGGGCAGATGCAGCAACAGCCATAACGTGCGCAATTTTGACCGATTTTGAGCTTCAGTCAACAAATATCTTGCAAAATCTATCAATATCTCCCAATATCAAGCCGCAATGACAGCAGAAGAGCGCAAACATCGGTTGGAAGCTTATCTCCAACAGGTTGAATTTGCGTCGCTTGAAGACTTGGCCAAGCACGTTGGCTCGTCCACTTCCACGGTTCGCCGCGACCTGACGGTGCTTGAAGCCGCCGGAAACTTGAAGCGCACCCATGGCGGGGCACGGATCATTGCGCCCAAGTCAGATGAATTCACCTTCACCTCGCGCCACACCCATCAACTGGACGCCAAGGAAGCCATTGGGCGCGCTTGTGCTGATCTGATTCGGCCCAACCAAAGCGTCATCATTGATGCCGGCACGACCGTGTATCACGTGGCGAAGCATCTCGAAGACAAATCGCCGCAAATCGTGACCAACTCCCTGCCCGTCGCAAATCTTTACTCCTCGGCCGGACGCGTAGAACTGGTGTTGAGTGGCGGGGTGATTTATCCGCGGCTCGGAGTGCTGGTCGGTCCGCTCGCGGTGGAGGCATTCTCCAAAATCCACGCCGACGTCGCCGTGATGAGCGCAGGCGGAATCACGCTCGAAGGATTGACCAACTCGCACGGCCTCTTGATTGACATCCAACTGGCCATGATGCGCGCCGCGGCGAAAGTGATCTTCTGCCTCGACCACACGAAGTTCGGTCGTCGCTCCGTGACGCCGCTTTGTGACTTGGAACCGATTGACATCATCGTCACGGACAGTCCGGCGCCGACGGAGTTGGTGGAACAACTCCGGGCGAAGGGGATTGAAGTCGTCATCGCGCCGACGGAGTGAATCCGTTGCGAATTAGGCGTCTGCAAACCGCGCGTGACCGTTTGAAACGGTCAAACTTTCTACGTTTCTTTTCCAAGCGGATATGCCACCCTCCTCGAAACAATTATGAACGCAACCCTTGCTCCCGGCGGCAGCATCCGGCGCATCGCCGAGATCGTTCGCAATGCGATCCGGCTGGGGCCGGAAGCATGGGAAGGCGGCGCGCAAAATCAGAACCCAAACCCAAAGCCACGGCCACATTTGCTGCCCACCGACCACGACGTTGCGGAACTATTCACCCTGCTGGGAGAACGCACGATCAACTATCTGCTGGTGGGCGGCATCGCGATGTTGCGCTATGTGGAGGGCCGGAATACGGAGGACATTGACTTGCTCATGTCGCTCTCCTCGATCCGAAGTCTTCCTGAGGTTACGATTGAGGAGCAAAGTGAATTCTTCGTTAGGGGCCGGTTTCGCAGTGTACGCGTGGACTTCTTGTTGACCGCCAATAAATTTTTTGCGGAGGTTTGGGCAAACTTTGGCACAATGCACCGGTTCGCCGAGATTGGTGTTTCCACCGCCACGCCTGAGGGTTTGATTCTCCTGAAACTTTACGAGTTGCCCTCGTTGTATCGCCAAGGCCTGTTTGATCGCGTCTCGGTTTATGAGGCCGACATCGCCAATTTGATCCAGCGACATCAACGTGTTGTCGAACCGCTGCTCGAACGGTTGAAGCCGCATCTGGAAACGGACGACCAGCATGAACTCGGCGAAATCATCCGCGACATCCAAGCTCGTATCGCCCGCTTTGAGCAATTCAAGAAGTCTTAACCAGCCTGGCGGCCAAAGTCATTTTTTGCCTTGACCACACGAAGTTCGGCCGTCGCTCCGTGACGCCGCTTTGCGATTTGGAGTCGATTGACATCATCGTCACGGACAGTCCGGCGCCGGCGGAGTTGGTGGAGCAACTCCGGGCGAAGGGAATTGAGTGGTTCTGGCCCCGGTGGCCTGAGAACGCGCCGCCCGGTCATGTCATCATAATTGATGGCAGATTTTTCGATTCACAAATCGTCAAAGCCGCATCACACTCCCGAAATTATGAATGCACACGCTTCGCAACCGGAAAGCTCCCCCGCCCTTTCACGCCGCACCTTTTTAAAGCACTCGTCGCTCGCCGCGGTGGGCGGTGCCGCTCTCAGCAACTTTCCTTTCCCCCTCACCACCCATGCCGCGCCGGATGATCCCATCCGCGTGGGCGTGATCGGCTGCGGTGGACGTGGCAGCGGCGCGGTGCTCGATGTGTTGGGCGCGGAAACCAAGGTGATCTATCCCAGTGCCGGTTATCACACGGAAGACGTCAAGGAAGGCGCGACGTTGACCAACAAGAATGTGCGCGTCGTCGCCTTGGCGGACGCCTTTGCGGACCGGCTCAATGCCTGCCGGCAGAACCTTGGCCGGCTCGGCATCAACATTGCCAACGAGAATTGCTTCACCGGATTCGATGCCTACAAGAAGTTGCTGGCGATTTCGGAAATCAATTATGTCCTCCTGGCCACGCCACCCCATTTTCGACCGGTGCATCTGAAAGCCGCAATCGAAGCGGGCAAACACGTGTTCGTCGAAAAACCCGTGGCCGTGGACGGGTCGGGGGTGCGACTGGTAATGGAGGCTGGCAAGCTGGCGAAAGAAAAGGGGCTGGGCATTGTGGCCGGCACGCAACGCCGCCATCTGCGCAGCTACAATGAGACCATCAAGCGGATTCAGGATGGCGCCATCGGAGAGTTGGTTTACGGACGCTGCTATTGGAACGGCGGAGTCATCTGGGTCATCGAACGCTCGCCCGGCTGGAGTGACATGGAGTGGCAATTGCGGAACTGGAATTATTTCACCTGGCTCTCCGGCGATCACATTGTCGAGCAGCACGTTCACAACCTTGACATCATGAACTGGGTCATCGGCACGCATCCCGTCAAGGCGCTGGCGATGGGCGGGCGACAAGCGCGACCCAACGAAAACTACGGCCACATCTACGATCACTTCGCCGTCGAATACGAATACCCGAATGGCGTGCGCATGTTCAGCCAATGCCGTCAAATGGACCGCTGCGAAAGCAAAGTCGAGGAACACATCGTGGGATTGAAAGGTTCGAGCAACTGCAAGGACTGGCTCCGCGTCACCGGCGGTGAGAGTTGGCGTTTTCGCAGTCCTGACGTCAACGCCTACCAGCAGGAACACACGAATCTCATCAACAGCATTCGCGCGGGCCAACCCATCAACGAGGCCCAAGCAATCGCGGAATCCACGCTCACGGGCATCATGGGACGCGATTCGGCTTACAGCGGACAATCCGTGGAGTGGGACGCGGCGCTCAACTCCAAAACCCGGCTCGGGCCGGAGAAATACGACTTCGGCAAATTACCGTTCCCCGAAGTGCCGATTCCAGGGCAATACCAGCTTTCTTAGTTCAACCACTCGACGGGACTTCCATCTTCAGGATTTCTTTGAACGTTTCGCGTCCGGAAGTGACTCACTTCCCGGACGCGATGAGTCATGCTGTTTGGTCCGGCGAGCAGATTACACTGTTTGCATGCGCGGAGAAGGCGCGCTTAAATGTTTTTTAACATTTGAGCCGAGCTTGATTTGAAATGGTTGAACTACCTTGCGCCACCGCGAATGCTCGACAGCTCGACCAGTAAACGAATTCCGCGCCGGGTGTTGCTCGTTAATGCTAACGAGACGACCCGGCCTTATCGCGTGGCGCCGCTCGGACTGGCGTTTGTGGCCACCGCGACAGAACAGGCTGGCCACGACGTGCGCTTCGTGGATTTACCCCAAACCCAGGCAGGTCGCCGGCGATTCATCGCTGCGTTGCGCGATTGGCAGCCGGAATATCTCGCCTTCAGCATTCGCAACCTCGACAACTCGGACTTTCATGCGCTGGAGACTTACTTGGACGGGCCGGCGAAATTGATACGGGAAGCGCGCCGGATAGTTCCGCACACCACAATCATCGTCGGCGGCCCGGCCGGGACTGTTGAACCCGCGCGCGTGGTGCAGGCCACGGGTTGCGATCACTTGGTGCTCGGCGAAGGCGAAGAAAGTCTGCCGCAACTCATCGCCCGCCTCGAAGCCGGCAAGGTTGTCTCGCGCATCGTAGGTGCTGACGAAAAGAACATGCCGTTCCGCGTCGTGAACACCAGTGGGTTGCCCGCACCAGCACTGCACCGTTGGGTGAACAATTTTGCACCCTACCTGCGCGGTGACGCCGGCTATCCGGTGCAAACCAAACGCGGCTGCCCGTTGAAATGCACCTACTGCACGTATGGCCGCATCGAGGGCGTGCGTTACCGTTTTCTGAATCCCATCGCCATCGCCGACGAAATCGAAGGCGCACTCTCACAGGGCATCCGCGATTTTGAATTCGTGGACAGCACGTTCAATCTTCCGGTGAATCACGCACTGGCAGTGTTGCGCACGTTGCGCGAGCGCAGTTTGCAGGCGAATTACATCGGCACCGGGCTGAACCCGCGCCAACTACCGGACGAACTGCTGGAATCCATGCGCTCGCTTGGCTTCCGCAGCGTGATCCTGACTGCGGAAAGCGCGTCCGACACGATGCTCGCCAGTTACGAGAAGAATTATCGCCGCGACCGTCTGTTCACCGCGGCGGAATCCTTGCAGCGACACGGAATCCGGGCGCTCTGGGTTTTTCTGTTGGGCGGTCCGGGCGAAACTCCGGAAACCGTCGAGCAGACTCTCTCGTTCATCGCCCAATCCGTGCCCTCGCCAAACGCGGTTTACATCACGTCCGGCATTCGCATCTATCCCGGCAGTCCGATTGGCGACGAATTGGATCGCGGCCGGCTGAGCGTGGAGGATTTGCGCCGCCGCGTTGAACACGCCGATGTACCGTTCTATTATTCCAGCCAGACTCCGCCCGAATGGCTTGAAGCCCGGCTGCGCGACTTCCAGCGTTCGCATCGGCAAGTGATGCTCTCGTGCGAAGGGCACGCGTGGCTGACGCAGGCGGCGTTGTCGGTGTTGCAATACCTGCCGCTGCGCAAACCCTATTGGCAATACATCCCGGCGTTGAACGCCGCGCGCCGCTGTTTGCGTTGGCCGGAAAGAAATCCTTCCCCCTCGACGAACGCTCTGCCGGTGTTGACGCCCGCGCCACAGCCATGAATCTGAAGCGCAACTTTCTTCTCGGGCTGGCAGTCGTCGCAACCTTGCCACTGTTCTGCTGCGTGGCCTCCGCCGGAGACAAATACGTTGGCTACTGCGACGTGGTGTTCGAGGGCGACTCCACCTTGCACGGTTTCACTGGAAACATCAGCAACGTCCCCTTGACGGTTATTTGCGAAACGAACAGTGCGGGCGAAGCGTGGCTCAATACCCGCATCGAAATCGGCCCCCGGCAATTGACCACGCACCACGCCAAGCGTGACGCGAACATGCACAAGATGTTTCAAGCCGATCTCTTTCCGAGATTAATTGCGGTCGTCACCAATGCGCCACTGGCCGCGGCAAACTTGTCGCCGTCGAGTAACTACACCAGTCCGGGCACGTTACCGGTGCAACTGACGTTTTGCGGCATCACCAAAGACGTTCAGGCGCGAACCGTCAATCCGCTGCGCCTGGTCGAAGGCTGGGAGTTTCAATTGGAAACCGACATTTCGCTCAAGGATTTCAAACTCAAGCCGCGGTCCGCGCTGTTGGGCGCCATTTCCGTCCGCGACCTGGTGAGAGTTAAGGCGCACGTCAAACTTCAAAGAGAACCTCCCTGATTCTGACATGCATACGACCTGCGACGTACTCATCATTGGCGGCGGCCCGGCAGGCGGGCTGGCGGCGCTGCGGCTGGCCAAAGTAGGACTCGCGGTCACACTCATCGAAGCCCAACCCGTCCTCGGCGAACGCGTCTGCGGCGCCTATCTGTGTCCGGCGGGCGTAGCCTTGCTCGATGAACTCGGTCTGCGCACCGAACTCACAGTCAACATGCGCTCGCTGCTCGGCATGGTGCTGGTTTCCCCAAAGCGCAATCGCCTGCAAACCCGCTTCCCTTCCAACGCCCGCTACCCCGACTTCGGCATCTCGCTTCGCCGTCCCGACTTCGACCATGACCTGCTCCATCTCGCATCACAACACGGCGCAATAATTCGCATGGGCCAGCGCTTACAGGCATTGCAGCAAACCAACGCAGGCTGGCGTGCGCAGTTGGCCAACGGCGAAAGGATTTCCACGCGGCTGCTCATTGGCGCGGACGGACGCAAATCGCGCGTTGCGCGGTTGCTGAATCTCGCCACCGAACCGTGGCAGGAACGCGTGGCGTTGCACGTGGATGTGCCCAGCTTGCAGCCGACCGAGCCTTACGGCGAGATGCACGTCTTTCCGGACGGCACCTACATCGGCTTGAACCCCGTAGGGCCGCACACGCTCAACGTCTCTGCGCTTTGTGACCCGGCGGAATTGCAGCAAACGACGGCGATGGAGTTCATCAATCGCCGCACGCAAGCCTCCGAACACCTGCGCCCGCGCATCGCACCGTTGACCAACGCCGCCAGCGTCCGCGCCACGTTTCCTGCCGCCGCGAGCGTCCGCGACGTGGTGACCACAAATGCCGCTTTGATCGGTGATGCCTCGGGGTTTCTCGATCCGCTCACGGGAGAAGGAATTTATCAGGCGCTCTGGACGGCCCGCGCCCTGACGAATGAAGTTTCTCGTGCGTGGGCGAACGACACCGCGTTGAACGCGTCCTTGCGCGGTTATGCAATCCAACGGCGCCGACAGCATCGCGGCAAGCGCTGGTGCTGTCAGGCGTTCCAGGCCATCATCCGCCGCCCGCGCCTCAGCAACGCCGTTCACGACCTGCTCTCGCTCCGGGAGGGCGTCGGCAATTCGTTCATCGGCATGATTGGAAACATTTACACCCCCGGCCAGGCCTGCTGGAACATGATGAAAGCCCTGGCCTGAAAGATTTTATGATACACGCCTACCTCAATGAAATCGGAACGGCCGTACCGGCCGGCGAATGTCAGCAACAGTTCCTCGACTCCCTGCCGTCGTGGATTCCCGACCCCGCTCTCGTGAACAAACTGCGCGCGATTGCCAAACGCTCCGGTATCGAAGGCCGTCATACCGTTCTGGATCAAGTCGTCGGCCAGCCCGGCTCTGGCGCATTTTACGAAATCGGAAATTTCCCCGGCACCGGCAGGCGCATGGAAGTTTACCGCGAGACGGCCCCGGCGCTCGCCGTGCAAGCAGTTCGAGCGCTCGAAGCTCGCGGCGTGGAACTCAACTTCATCAGCCATCTCGTCATCACGTCCTGCACGGGATTTTACGCGCCGGGGCTGGATGTGGACTTGATCCGGCTGCTCGGGCTACCGCGAAACGTCTGCCGCACGCTCATTGGCTTCATGGGTTGCTACGCCGGCATCACCGGTTTGCGCACTGCGAATGACATCGTCCGCGCAGACCCGGAAGCACGCGTGTTGGTTGTCAACCTTGAGCTCTGCAGCCTGCACCTCCAGCAGGACGCACCGATAGATCGCCTCGTAGCCTCGCTGCTCTTCAGCGACGGCTGCGCCGCGTCGCTCGTATCTGCGGAGTCAGGCGGATTCCGCCTTGATTCGTTCACGAGTCACCTGAGCCTGGAAGATGCCGACAAGATGCAATGGCTTGTGGAAGACCAGGGCTTCGCGATGAAACTCGACGCCGACATCCCGGACCGGATCCGCGAATACCTCGCGCGCGACACCGGCAGTTTCGATCAGGCCGTGGGTGATCCAAGAGCCCTCTGGGCCATTCATCCCGGTGGCCGTGCGATTCTCGATGCCGTGCGCTCGGCTTTTTCGCTCACGTCGGAACAAATAGCTCCTGCACGTCGCGTGCTGGCGAGCTACGGCAACATGTCGTCCGCCTCCATCATGTTCGTCTTTGAAGAATTGCTCCGGCACACGCCGCAAAACGAATCGCGGCCCGGCGCGGCCATCGCCTTCGGGCCGGGGCTGACACTGAAGGCGATGGAGTTCACCTACGTTCCTCCCGTCGTCGCCTCGAACTTCCGCGATGCCGAAGCTGTGGGCGAAATCCTGTCGCCTGCGATCTGAACAAAACAACTCACCTGTCCTCACCGCAACACCTATCCGTCACCAATATGTGCCGAACCGTGACTGAAGTTCCCAACCACGCCCAGTCCCCGATGAGCATTTCGTGGTGGCGCGAAGGATTCGGAGCGAGTTGAAACGACGCCGCGCGCGATTTGAAATGGTCAAGGAAGGGCGAGAGTCGCGAGCCATCGTTCGCACAAACTTGTTTTCCCGCCTGCGCCTTGGCTCGTTAGTATCCCCACTCCACCGAAACGCGAAACTGGTCCACCACCGGATTCGCCTTGCTTTCTATGGACGCACGGCAGAAAAGTTCCTGTCAGCGAGCAAGCGCTCATGGAATTAACCGAATGCCGAGAGCAGTAAGTGATATGCAGAAATCGACTGGCACACAACGCCTGAAGGGATTGTTGCTGTGGGCAACACATCTTTCCGGTTGGTTCATAGCCGTCTTTCCGGGGATAGGAAGAGATCAGAGCAATATTCCGCTCTTGATCACCGGGACGTGTTTAATGCTGCTTTCTTTGGCATTCTTGGTCGCAAGGGAGTTCAAGCTCTGAGTTCAACGGCCCACCGAACTGAACCGTTATTCTGAATAGACACTTGCAGTCCCATACCGCGGTCAAACCCTGAACAGCACGCGGGCCAGTTCTTCGGTGACGCGCTGGACGCTTAACGAGTGGAGTCCGCAGATTTCCCGGATCACGGTCACACGCTCGCCCTGGGGCCGCCAGATCTCCTCGATTGTGTCCGCCCACAAGACCAGACATGGCAAACCCAGCGCCGCCGCCAGATGGGAGATGCCGGAATCATGACCCATGAACGCGGCGCAGGCCTGCAACCGTTTGGCCAGTTCCGACAAAGGGAGGCTTTGCGCGATTTGGACTCGCTGAGGCGGCAATCTCGCCGCCAATCGTTGCAACCGTTGCCCCTCCACCTCGCCACCGACCAGCAGGAAATCGTATCGGGTCTTGCCGGCGACCGTCGTCAGCAGTTCGCTCCACCTGGGTTCGGGCCAGTTCTTCTTTTCGCTGCCGCTGCCAGGATGGAGGGCGATTTGAGGAGCGAGGGGCGGGGAGCGTGGGGCAAGCGCCAGTCGGGGTA
>JACZKP010000024.1 GCA_014860005.1 Verrucomicrobiota bacterium
AGCCAGGGGCTGAGTTGTGCCACGCCGTATTTACCTTTGGGTTGTTCCCAATCTCGACCCTTCCCGGCTCCGGGTCCGTTGGCCCATTCGCTGAAATTCGGCGCCACACCACCCATGATGAACTTCGGTGTCTCCGTGGCATACTCCGTGTCGCGCCACCAGCCCAGGCCGCCCTCGATGTCGGAATAGAGTTTGATCGGAGGCGCAGGCTCTTTCCGGGCGAACATCCAGGTGCCGAACAGTCCGGTTTGAAAACGTTGCCCCGGATACTGGTCCAGCAAAGGCCAGGCGGCGACATACATGGAGAACCCGGCATCGTAGGTTTCGGGGACTCGCTCATTGGGGACGAGGAGGTAGCCGGCCATCTCGCCCTTCTGGATTTTCCCAGTGTCTTGCGCCGTCAAGGTGTTGGTGGCGAGGTGCAATGCCAGCGACGTGAGAGCGAGAATGGAAAATGGATTCAGGTTCATGATTAGAGTGGTGTCGTTATGGAGATTGGATGACGTGAGGTTTCTGCCATGGTGTCGCGCCGCCGCGCTGGACATGCCGGCGGAGGGCGGTGGAGAGTCAATTTAACAGCTTCATATTCGTGGCCACGAGAGCGGGGTGATTTGGTTAAATCAGTGTGTGGCCAATATGAAGCATTGCCCTTGCATCCGTCACTCCCCGATTACGGGGATGCCCGGCACAGTGTCACGATCTCACCGTTCCTTCGGATTAAGGGAACTTCTGGATTCATGCCGGCTCGACCGTGACGTGTGACGCCCCTTGGAACTGGCCCATCGCCTGCACGACTCCGTCCGGTTTACTCGATGACCATGACTCCAAAGCAAGGTTTGCGTTCAGAGACGGCGTCAGCTAAATCACCTTCGCTTTGAGCGATCTCGGGATGGATTCAATTCGCGCACGCCGCGGTGGCGGTTTCCGCTTTACGCGGCTGGTAATGGCCGCGGCGCTCTGCCTCGGAGTAGGCATTTGGATGCAAGCGCAAACCACTGGCTACGCCCAAACCAACGCGCTGCTGGAAGTCCACTCGATGGTCGTGGATGGCACGCCGGTCTCCCTGCACTCTGGCACGAAACTGCGGCTTTCGTCGCGCACCCGGACGGTCTCCTTTGGATTCGGTCCGACCACGAACGCAATCCAGTCGCCGATACGCATTCGCTTCAAGCTCGATGGTTACGACGCAGACTGGCGTGAGTACGACGGGTCCATGCGGTTGTGCGTGCGCTTTCTCGACGACACCGGGGATCAAGTCGGCGAAACGGTATTTGGTGTCGTCGGCCAGAGCGCAGGTTGGACCGGCAACCCGGAAACCGCAGCGTTCACCCGGCGTCGGGAAAGCATCGTGGTGCCGCCCCGCGCTTCGAGCTTCTGGGTGGTCATGTCTTCGGCTGGACCGCCCGCCACCGTGGGCGTTTACGCAATCACCAATCTGGTGATCAAGACCCAGCCGACGAACGGCGCTCCGCCCACGGTCTCATTGCCTTGGGCGTTTGACGCCGCCGCCCCCGGCATCGCTGCCGGCGGCTTGCCCGCCGGCTGGATGCGGGATGGTTTGCGGCCCAGCATGGCGACGGTTTTCGAGAGTGGCACCACGCCCCGGACCAAGGGGTTTGCGATCGTGGACGACGACTTACGCGGACACGCGGAATGGAACACGATCAAGGACATGGCGATGCCGGTCACCCCGGGCGACTCCCTGGTCATCGAGTGGGACGAGGCTTACAGCTTCGGTCTGGCCGCGCCGGTTGAGATTCCGTATGCCAATCTGCCAGCGGGGTACTACCGGTTTCGCATCAACGCACTCTCGGTGAACGGAGTTCCGGGCGAGGCTGAAACCTCACTGGCGTTTGAAGTGCCGCTGGCGTTCTGGCGGACACCTTGGTTTTGGGTCTCGATGGCAACCACGATGCTCGCGGGCGTGGTGGGCGGCTGGCGTTACCTCCTCTGGCGCCGAATGCGGCTGCAAATGCTGCGTCTCGAACAGCAGCGCGCCGTGGATCGCGAACGGCTGCGCATTGCCCAGGACATCCACGACGATCTGGGAGCGCGCGTCACGCAGATTTCCTTGCTGAGCGCGGTGGCCCAGCGCAAGCCGTCGTTGCCCGAGGAGGCCCGCGCGGATTTTGGCACCATCTCGCAAACGACGCGGGAACTGGTCTCCGCGCTTTACGAAACCGTCTGGGCCGTGAACCCGGAAAACGACAACCTCGATGCGCTGGCAACGTACCTCTGCCAGATGAACAACCAGCTTTGCTCGCAGGCCCAGTTGCGTTGCCGCTTGGAAGTGCCGGACACGCCGCCCAGCATCCCGTTGAGCAGCCAGGTGCGGCACAACGTCATCATGGCGGTAAAGGAAGCGGTGCATAACATCATCAAGCACGCGCGCGCCACCGAGGTGCGCGTCCGCATCTCATTCGAGGCTTCCACGCTGAGCATCTGGATTCACGATGATGGTTGCGGCTTCGACCCGGCGACGACTCCGCCGGGAAACGGGCTGGGCAACCTGAGGCGCCGGATGGAAAGCATCGGTGGCAGTTTCGCCGTTGAAAGCCGCCTGGGCGCGGGCACCGCGGTTTCGCTCCGACTGCCGGTTGCCGAGGTTGCCGCCGGTTCGTTTTGAACTCCCCGGTTTCGGGGATGGCGGCCGGTGTCATGGCGGCCCATCATGAAACTGGGCTTGGAACTCTATGCTCAAGAAAGTGGCCATCGTTGAAGACGACCGCGGTTTGCGCGAACAACTCGCCCAAATCCTGGGGGCGGCGCGCGACGTGCACTTTGTCGGCGCGTGCGCGTCCGGCGAAGAAGCCCTTGATCGGATTCACCTCCTGCAACCCGATGTGGTGCTCATGGACATCAAACTGCCGGGCATGTCGGGCATTGAATGCGTGACGCACCTCAAGCGCGCCCTGCCCTCGCTGCAAATCATCATGCTCACGGTCTATGAAGACAGCGAGCGCATCTTCCGCGCGCTCAAAGCCGGCGCGGACGGCTACCTGGTGAAGTCGAGTCCCCCCGAGGTGTTGCTCGAAGCCATTGACGATGTGCGGCGCGGGGGTTCGCCGATCTCGAGTCACATTGCCCGGAAGGTTGTGCGCCATTTTCATCTCGTCGGTCCGTCACCGGAACAATCCGAGAACCTTTCGCCGCGGGAACAGGAAGTCCTCAATCTTCTATCCTCCGGTTACATCTACAAGGAGATCAGCGACCAGTTGGGCATTGGTCTTGAAACCGTGCGGACCCACGTCAAACACATCTGCGAGAAGATGCACGTCCGCAACCGCGTCGAAGCCGTCGCCAAACATGGCGGCAAAGCCGGCTGACTCGGCGCGCGGCGAAGTATTATCGCCTGAAACGGACCGAGGGAATGGTGGGGCCAACGGCCCGCGCTTGGATTCGGCTTTGCGTGAACAACGGCCAGCCCGTGACCAGCCAGTCGTTCCAAGAGTTCGGCTTTGCTCATGGCTGGAAACTGGTTCTCCTGGTTCATCCTGGCAAGGCGTTATCCAGAGCGGCGCGGAGGGATCACGCTCATCGTAAAATTGCTGTTCAACGCCCCGCTTTTTCCCGAACCTCCGCCGCCATGTTTGAGTTGCTGAAAACAGATTCACAAACCAAGGCGCGGCTGGGCCGTTTGACCACAGCGCACGGCGTCGTGGACACACCGGTGTATATGCCCGTGGGCACCCAGGGCAGCGTGAAGGCGCTCGATCCGCGCGAGTTGCTCGAGATGGGCACGCAGATTATTCTGGGCAACACTTATCATCTGAACATCCGGCCCGGGCTCGACATCATTCGCGCGGCCGGCGGGCTGCATCGGTTTATCAATTGGGAGAGGCCCATCCTCACGGACAGCGGCGGCTTTCAGGTTTTCAGCCTCGCGAAAATCCGCAAAATCAAGTCGCATGGCGTCGAGTTCCGCTCGCACCTGGACGGCTCGCCGCTTTTCCTCGGCCCGAAGGAGGCGATGGAAATCCAACGTGTACTCGGCTCGGACATCGCCATGGTGTTCGACGAATGTCCACCGCACGATGCGCCCCCGAAAGAACAACGGCTGGCGGTCGAACGCACCATCCGTTGGGCACGCGAGTGCCGCGAACAACCGCGCGCCGATGGTCAATTAGTCTTCGGCATCGTGCAGGGCGGCAGCAACGCCGCATTGCGCGAGGAATGTGCCAGGGCGCTCGTTGGAATGGAATTCGACGGCTACGCGATCGGTGGCGTGAGCGTGGGCGAACCCGAACCGGAGATGCTCAAAGCCGTCGAATTGACTGAACCGCATCTGCCCGTGCACAAGGCGCGTTACGCCATGGGCCTCGGCACCCCGGCGCAGATGGTGGAATTGATCGCGCGCGGCGTGGACATGTTTGACTGCGTCCTGCCGACCCGCGTGGCCCGGAACGGCACCGCGTTCACGCGCAAGGGTGCGTATGGCTTGAAAGGCGGCGCTTACAAGGCGGACTTCCGTCCGATTGAGGAAAGCTGCGAGTGCTTCGCGTGCCGGCATTTCACACGCGCATACCTGCGGCATCTGCTCAATGTGAACGAGATTCTCGGCCTGCGCATGTTGAGCGTTCACAACTCGCACGTATTTCTCAAAGTAATGGCCGACGTGCGCGCGGCGCTGGCCACCGGCACGTTTGCGGAATTCCACCATGAATTTGTGGCGAATTACCTGCCCTCGCGGAAGGTTTTGTCAGCCCGCGCAACAGCGCAGTTGGAGCGATAGGCCGCAGCACGCGGGTCGCCGGCGACGGCCTGGATTAACCGGTCGGCAATATGCAGTTCCCCCTGTTCCAGAGGCGATAGTGCGCGAGTTCATGCCCGAGAACGGATTTGATTTCCTCGGCGTTCAACAAGCTTAACCCGACTTCCGCTATTCAGGGTGGAATGATGACGCAAGTGGTTGGCATCCAATCCAGCGATCAAAAAGGTCTGCACTACAGAGGCTCATTCGACCAGTTTGCCTGATGTGGTAATCCTCGGCGGTGGCTGTTCCGGCA
>JACZKP010000210.1 GCA_014860005.1 Verrucomicrobiota bacterium
GAAAGAACCCCATTCGTTACAAGTTTTACCGGTACAACTCGGGGCGCGATCAGTTCCTGGACAGGGTGTGGGGAAAAGACCGGCCGCGTTAGTCCTCCGCGTCGGCTCACCGGTGCACTCCCCTAGCAAAAAAAAACAGACCCCAGCACGGCGAAGTGCTGGGGTCTTGTTTTTGTGGCGCGCCGCGAGAGATTCGAACTCCCGACCCTCGGTTCCGAAGACCGATGCTCTATCCAGTTGAGCTACGGATGCACACATTTACGGGCCTTTTGCGACGAGTTCGCCGCTTTAACCAACTGATTTCATCGCAAGCGAGCATCCCGCAACCCCCGTTTTGTATTGGTTTTCGTGGGTTTCGGCAAGCCTCGCTTGTGTTCGCTTGATGGGTGTAGAGAACGCTGTAATGTTCGGCATCGGACGTTGCTTAGAGACCAGAGTTGTGTTGCGATCGGGTTTTTGCTTTGGCGTTTGTCTTCCAGCGAATCGCACTCCAGGCAGGTTTTCCTTTTGGAAGCCAATTGAGCTTCGGTCCCTTGCCTTGCAGCCAGTGCGGAGGAACTCCGCCGTAAACACTTTCCAAAGTCCCAACGCCGCCCGTGTGGTTGACCTCCCAGGCGATTTGAGGATCGCTGATTCCGTGCGAGCGGCGCACCAACACGTAATATGCCCGCATGCCGTGTGAGGTGATTTTCCTTTTCAACTTGCCCTGTTTGCGCAGCCGCTCCATCGCCTGCGTGAGTGCATTCTTGTAAACCGGCTGCAACTTCGACCTGTCGCGACCTGGAAAATACCACGGCGACTTTGGATACCGTTGCCTGTGCCATCGCTTGTGAGCTGGCAAAAGCTCCTCCAATCCATCATGCACGAATGCATACGGATTGTCCCGCCTCGGATCCTTGCTGCGACGTACACAGAGAGACTTGCCGTCAGCCGTAAGTCCGCCAGCTTCGTCCGGTCTGGCGTCCATTCGCATGCTCAGTGTTTCACCAGTGCGCAAACCGAGATTCCCCTCAAAAAGCGCCTGCCAGCCCAGCGTTTCGCTTCTTTTACTCTGGAATAAGAGCTTGGCGATCTCGTGAAGTTCCTCCGCATTTGCCGGAGCAAGTTCTCGACAATGCCGTGCTTCCCGTGAGCTGTGGTACCGCGAGCGGGACTGAATCGGGTTTATGCGAACAAGCTCTTTTCTGACGGCCCAGCGCAACGCGTTGTTCAGCGTGTTCAACTCCAAATCCGTCGCCCGGTGACCTTGGCCCACCTTGACTGTCCTGATCCGCCAGGAGTGGTACTTGTCCAGCACGTTGGGAGTCAGGTTGTCAACCAATTCACCGTCAGCGAAGAATTTCGAGAGCTTGACGCAATTCGACGCTTCGATTTCTGTTCGCATTCTTGGACGACCCCTCTTGTCCGGGTAACCGTCAACCACGTAGCGCTGAATCGCGTCGGCGACAGTCACAGCTCTCGCTGCGGAATCCGGTTCAAGTGTCAGCCCCAGTTTGGCCGCAGCTTTTGCGGCCCTGCGCGCGTCCATACGCTCGATGGCTTCCTTGATGCGGGTCGTCTCCAGCGAGCGGAAAGTGTCCGTGCCGTTGTGATACACGCGAACGAAGTACGTTCCGCTGCTGGGGTCTTTGTAGAGCGCCCTTTCGCCATCCACTTTTGTCAGTCGAGCCATAATTTTATTTGTGACCGGGTACAAACCGGGTACAAGCATTATAGGTCGGGGAGAGAATGGTGAAGAAACCCCTGATTTTATTGGCGCATCCGGCAGGACTCAAGCCCGCCACACCGTGATCCGAAGTCAGAAGCTCTATCCAATTGAGCTACGGATGCTTAAGAAAATCCAATAAAACCAATGGTTTCTCACTGTCGAATTTTGACCATACGACCAAGATCGACCCTGATCGAACGGTGCGACTGGGACTAAACTGAGACTAAAATGCGCACAACCCAACTTACAAATCATCTGCTCTCAAGGATTCCTTTTAGTCGTCACACACGTCACGGCGAAAGCTTACGCGGGGGAAATGTGATGCGCAAGGGCACACGTTTCATAACACAGGGCAGACGCATCGAAATGGCATCAGGCTGGACTCCCAGCAGCTTCAGTAAACAGGCGTGGTCCCAGCTCGAGTTGAGTTGTTTGCCGCGGATGCCACGCTTCTTGGTTTTCTTCCGTTTCAGCAAATTCAACGCGAGTCGGCGCAGCGTCGCCAGATTCTCCGCAGCGTAACCCGTCCGGGCCCGGCTCTGGTCCTCCCGGAAACACACATCCATCACCCAGTGTAATTTGTTCTCCACGCCCCAGTGACCGCGCACCGCCCAGGCAAAGGTCGCCACGTCGAGCTGCAAGCTCGACAGATAGTAGCGCCGTTCCACCGTGGTTTTATCGTCCACCTCTCGAATCGCTTCCACCATCCCCGCCGTGCGCAGCCCTTCCCATTTTGACCGGTCGGCCAACCAGTCCAACGCATCGCTCTGATAGTAACGACGTATTTCGATGCGCCCGTGGTTCTTTTCCACAGTTTCCTTTTCCTGGAGCGTGGCTGCCGCTTTGGACACAGGAACCGCCTTGGGGCGCGGGGCCTTCTTTTCCTCCAGCGTGGCCTCCAGGAAACTCTTCACTTCCTGGTGCATGGTCTCCTGGTTGCCTTTGAGCGCCAGCACGTAATCCGCTCGGCCTCAATAATCTCCCTGGCGATCTTCTTCTGGCATCCCATGGCATCGAGCGTCACGATGCAGCCCGCCAGTTCCAACACCCGCAACAGCTGCGGCACCGCCGTAATCTCGTTGCTCTTGTCGTCCACTTTCATTTGGCCCAGCACCAGATTGTTGCTCTCAACCCACGCGCTCACCACGTACTTGGGGCTTTGCTTCTTGTTAAGCGCACGCCGCAGGGCTTTGCCATCCAGTGCCACAATCTCCTGCGCCACCGCCTGGCGCAGACGTTGAATCCATCTCAGGAAACAATCCAGAAACTGTCCGGGATCCAGCGCGGCAAAAACGCGGTTGAACGTGTCGTGTGAGGGAATGCCGTTGCGCAGGTTGAGAAACGTCTTAAACCAGTCCTGCTTGGCTGTGCCGAAGTCTTCCATGTCATTGAAGCTTTCCCCATTTGGGCGCGGGTTTCCGGGGTTGTTAGCGCCGGTTTGAAAATGGGGTGAAAACGCCGGTTTGAAAATGCGGGGGCGGTGGCGATGTTATTGGGGCGTGAAAAAGGGCGGCTGACTTTCGCCAGCCGCCGGTGAGCGGAGCACCCGAGCTTACGGGGTCTCGATCTGATCCTTCATGCGGTAGCTCTTGCCTTCGAGGATGACGGTTTCCGCGTGGTGCAGCAGCCGGTCCAGCACGGCGCTGGTCAGGGTGCTGTCGTTGTTGAAGATTTTGGGCCAGTGTTTATACGGCTGGTTGGTGGTCAGCAGGAGGGAGCCTTGCTCGTATCGCTGGCTGATGACTTGGAAGCGCAGGTCGGCGCCCGCTTTGTCGATGGGCAAGTAGCCTAATTCGTCGATCGCGAGGATGGTGGGCTTGAGGTAACGCTTGAGTTCGTTTTTGAGCCGGCCCACGGTTTGTGCCGCCATGAGCGTGTTGATGATGTCCACGGCGGTGGTGAACAGCACCGCGTGCCCCCGCAGGCAGGCTTCATGGGCCAGGGCGCTGACCAAGTGCGTTTTGCCGAGGCCGACGCCGCCCATGAAGATGACGTTGGTTTTGTCTTTAAGGAACGCCAGGCGAAACAGGTTTTGCACCTGGGTGCGGTTGATCTTCTTGGGCCAGTTCCAGTCAAACTGGTCGAGGGTTTTAAGGCAGGGGAAGCGGGCGGCGGCCACGCGGCGTTGGATGGCCAGTTGCTGCCGGCGCGCAGACTCGCTGTCCATGAGCCGGGCCAGGTAATCCACATGCGGCCATTGCTTTTGGGCGGCTTCGGCCGCCAGCGCCGCATATTGCTCGGCCACGGCGACGAGTTTGAGCGCGGCCAACTGTTCGGCCAGGCGGGTTTCGGGGTCGTTCATGGCACCTCTCCTTCCTCGGATTCATAGAGGGATAAGTCTGGCGCGGGCAGGTCCAGTTCCAGCAAATCCTGTTGCCGGGTCAGATGCAGCGCTCCGGGTTGGATCACGGGCCGATCCCGTTGTTCCAGCAGGTTGGCGATGTATTCGCAACTGAAGGCTTGATAGGCCCAGGCGTCTTCCAGGGCGCGTTGCACTTTTTCCACGCCGTAGATTTCACTCAAGGCCACGATCTTCTGGACATGGTGCCGGGCGTTGCCGCGTTTTTCCTCCAACCGCTGGTAATACTCCTTGGCCTTGGGGGAGAGCCTAGGAAGCGGGTCAGGTGTTGTTGCTGCCGAGCTTGTCGGCGCTGGGCCAGCAGTTCTTCCACGTGCTCAGGTTTTTCAAAATCCTGATGCCGGTCGTAACTGCGGACCTGCTCGGTGACGACGCGGTCTTGATGATATAACACCAACCGGGCCGGATAGACTTTGAGCACGAGGGTTTTGCCGGCATAAGCCGGCGGCACCGAGTAGCGATTGGTGTCGAAGGTGACGCGGCAACGCTGGCTGACTAGCACCGTCTGCAAGGTTGCCGGCTTATACGGTTTGACCGTCAAGACTTGGAGGGAGGGTTGTTCGGATGCGAAGAGTTCCTGGGGCGTTTGGTGCGTCTCGCCATGGACGCGGACGTTGGCCACTTCGTCCAGCCAGCGGCGGGCCGTGGCATTGATGGCCTCCAGGCTGGCCAGTTGCAGGCCGGCCAGGAAGTTTTGCTTTACGTAATGGACGGCTTTTTCGACGCGCCCTTTTTCATGCGCCTTGCGCGGACCACAAGCCTTGATCGTGAAGCCGTAGTGCCGCGCAAAATCCAGGTAGCGCGGATGCGGCACCGCGGGTTGACCATAGGGATGGGAGAGCACCGCCGTTTTACCGTTGTCCACCATGACTTCCGCGGTGACCCCGTTAAAATATTCAAACGCCTGCTGGTGGCAGGCCAGGAAGTGTTCCTGCGTTTGCGCCAGGGTGAACTCGACATAGAGCCGGCGGCAAGGCCAGCACCTGATAGAGCGGTTTGTGATAAGCCAGCAACTCGGCGCGCACCAACTGCTGGCGCGCCTGCGCCAGTTGCAAAGGATCCACTTTGAGCAACCGGCTCAAGGTGGCCTCGGAGTAATAACTGAGTCCCTGGGCATCGGCGACGATGACCAGCACCAAGTAGAGTGCCCAAGCCGTCGGTTCGCCATGGCGCAGGAAGTTCTCGCGCACCAACCGTTGATCAAGCCAACTGAACTGCGCCGGCACCTGCCGCAACCGGTCCGGACGCAGGATTTTCTTTTGCATCATAAACAGAGTTTCCTTTCGCAAGTCTTCTGGAAGGTTGATCCAGAATGTCCTGCCCTCTGGCTATCAAACGCCGCGTGTAAGTGACGATGTCCTCTTGAAACGCCGCGTCAGTAAACTGCGCGATCAGGCCCACCAACAAAGGGGTTTTGACCTCGCAGAGATCTTGTAACGCCGGCCGAGAAGCCTGCGGGGCCGGTGCGGGAGCAAGCTCCTGAAAACCAGGCACTTGCTCCGAGCAGATCTCTTGTAACGTACGGCGCGGCTGGCGGGGCGGCTGCTTCCAGTAGCCCGGATGCTGCGCCCGCCACTGCTGCACCCGCTGGACGTTGGCGACCCCACGGAAGTAATCCCGGTTGGCGGCTTTGCCCAGCCAACGCGCTTGACTGGTCCCTTTGCTGGCGGCCTGACATTCCGGGGCGGAACAATATTTTTGGCGTCCACGATTGCGGTAATCGGGAACAAACAACTTCTGACAATGCGGGCATTTGCAGCGGTGGGCAGGCGGCTTCATGAGGTCGAAAAACCTCCCCGTTAAAAGCCCGGCCGCGCGAGCGCAAGCCGGAAGAAAATCCCGCCGGGAACCAGACGGAAAAAGAAGCGCAGAAGAGAGCTTGCTGGAACGCTAGCAGCCTGTCGGACTTAGCGCGAAGAGATTTCTGAAAATAGTTTGAACAAAAAGGGGGCGGTACGGATCCAAAGGCCATGTCTGCACGTTTTGTAAATGTGGATCGCCAGACGCCGATGTTTCTGCCCTGCGATCT
>JACZKP010000211.1 GCA_014860005.1 Verrucomicrobiota bacterium
AGATCGCAGGGCAGAAACATCGGCGTCTGGCGATCCACATTTACAAAACGTGCAGACATGGCCTTTGGATCCGTACCGCCCCCTTTTTGTTCAAACTATTTTCAGAAATCTCTTCGCGCTAAGTCCGACAGGCTGCTAGCGCGCAGCGAAGTCGTCGGCAAATGGAACTTTCCTGTGGGCGTTCGACCGGACTCATGAGAGAACGGCGGCCCGTTCGACCGGACTTAATTCTCTCCATCGGCCCGGCGGGAGATCGCCCAGCCAGAATCCGCCGATTCGGACTCGAATCAATCGCAAGGTCGGATGACCGATGGCCGCAGTCATGCGCCGAACTTGACGGTTCTTGCCCTCAATCAACTCCAAGCCAAGCCAGCAGGTGGGCACGTTCTTGCGAAAGCGGATGGGCGGGTTACGCGGTGGCAACTGCTGCCCTGTCGGCGTCAAACGTAAAGTCAGAGAATCTTGCGCTTCTTCCCTCGTGTTATCGCTTTTCCAATCGGATGGGGGGAGACTGGCTTTCGGGCCAACGAAAGAAGATTCTGCCCGCACCTCCGGCTGCGGCTCCAGAATCCAGGCGCGACAGGGCAGGGTCTTCATACCCTGAACCTCCAGGCCACCGCAGAGCTTTTGGAATGCTTCACGGGTGGGGAGGCGTTCAATCTGCGCCCAATACTCCCGCTCATGCGCGTGGCGCGGATGCAGCAATCGCTCGTTCATTCCCGCCTCCTCGCTCAACAACATCAGCCCTTCCGAATCCGCATCCAGCCGGCCAAGCGGATACACGTTCTTTGGAAAACCAAAATCCGCCAGCGTGCGATGCGGGGAGCCGTCCGGCGTGAATTGCGAGAGAACGCCATGCGGTTTGTGGAAGGCAATGAGCACGGCAAGGCGATGATAGCGGCAGAACGGTCAGTCGAGGAACGCTGTGAGCGGGCTGGTCGCACTGGCCGTCTGCTGCTGCGTCGCCAGCCCGGATTCGTAGGCCGAGCGGCCGGCTTCCACGGCCATTTTGAATGCCACCGCCATCCGGTTCGGATCACTTGCCACAGCGATGGCGGTGTTCACCAGCACTGCATCCGCGCCAAGTTCCATGGCTTCTGCCGCGTGACTGGGCGCCCCAAGCCCGGCGTCCACCACGACCGGCACGGTCGCCTGCTCAATGATAATGCGAATCTGGTCCCGCGTCTGGATGCCGCGATTCGAGCCGATGGGCGAGCCCAATGGCATCACGGTGGCGGTACCGATGTCCTGCAGGCGCTTCGCCAGTACCGGATCGGCATTGATGTACGGCAACACTGTGAAACCTTCCTTCACGAGCCTTTCGGCGGCAAGGAACGTCTCCACCGGATCAGGCAGCAGGTAACGCGGATCGGGATGGATTTCCAATTTCACCCATTTTGGCATGCCCGCGGCGACGGCGAGCCGCGCGAGGCGCACGGCTTCGTCGGCATTCATGGCGCCGCTCGTGTTGGGTAGCAGGAGGTATTTATCCGGGTCAACAAATTCCAAAATGTTGGCAAACGGATCCTTCTTGCCGGTCAAATCGGCGCGGCGCAGTGCCACGGTGACCATTTCCGTGCCGCTGGCGGCCAGCGCGTCGCGCATCGCTTCCGGCGAAGCGAATTTGCCGGTGCCGAGAATCAGCCGTGAACGAAACGTCCGCCCAGCTATGACCAATGATTGATTAGCGAAAGCCACGGGCGGCAATCTGGCGGGAATGAAAGGGCTTGTCGAGAACTGAGCCGTCTCCCGTGCCGTCGGCGAACAAACCCTGCCGCAGATGCAGGAACAACTCCACTCCCACCCCGCCCGTTGCTTGCCAATGATTGACCGGTTCTGCAACGAATACGGCATCAATGTTTCCCTCCACAATCATGATCAGAAGGGATCGCCGGATTATTGGCATCCCGAAAAAGTCCTTCAGGCGTGCCAGGGCCGCAGCAAACGCATCGGCGCGTGCGGCGACCTCGGTTACTGGATGCGCTCGGGTATTGATCCCATCCAGGCCGTGCGCACGCTCAAGGACCGCCTCTTGACCGTGCAGATGCACGACCTCCACGCCACCGGCAGCGACGGTCACGACGTGCCGTGGGGCACAGGCATCGGCAAATCTGAGGAATTCTTCCGCGAACTGCATCGCCTGGGCATCAAGCCAACGATGATCGGTCTGGAGTATTCCTACGATTGGTTCGAGTCACTGCCCAAGGTCGCGCAGTGCATCGAGTTCTTTAACGCGACGACTCTGAAACTTGCGCCCTGACCAGGAGACACTAATGCCGCAATCCATCCCCACCCAAACGAAGCCGGACGCCGCCGCACTGGACGCCGCGTTCGAGGCCTTGAAAACTTACGACCAGGGTTCAAGCCGCGGCGCGCTCATGCCAATTGACGAAGCCGTGATGGCGTCGCTCGACGACAAGGCCGCCCAGAAGGAGCTGGAACAGCGACTGGCGACGGCACTCCAACACGGCGGTTCAGCGGTCGCCCGCGAATACATCTGTTCCAAGCTCGCGGTGATCGGTTCAGAGGTTTGTGTTCCGGCGTTGGCGGCACAGCTCAACGCGCCCCAGTTTGCCAACGCGGCGCGCAATGCCCTCGAAGCCATCCCCGGTGCTCAGGCGACGAAGGCGTTGCGCGACAACCTGGCAAAAACGGAAGGTGCGCAGAAGGTCGGCGTGATCAACTCCCTGGGCGCGCGACGTGATGCCGACAGCGTCCGCGCTTTGACCGCTTTGCTCAAGCATGACGATGCCGGAGTTGCCGGTGCCGCTGCGGCGGCTTTGGGCGACATTGCCACCACCAATGCCGCGAAGGCGCTGCGTGAGTATCAGCCGAAGGCACCGGAGGCGCTTCGCCTGAAAGTGGCTGATGCCATTTTAACCTGCGCCGAACGATTGTTGGCCGCTGGCAAGCGAGCCGACGCGCAGACACTTTACCAACTGCTTGCAACGACTTCGCAGCCGAATCACATTCAGCACGCCGCGGCTCGTGGATTGGAAGTGGCTTCGGGGAGGAAGTAGTTTGGAAGTGTCAGGCAGGAAAATTCACGGCAAGAAAATGAGATCGTTCCCAGGCTCTCCTGCCTTCAATTCCTTCCTGTGCCGTGTCGCACTGCATTGGCTGGGTGCGCTTCAATAAACCAGCACCAACACCGCCGCTTGCACCAGAAGAGCAAGCCACGAAGCGACCGATAGCTCGCAAAGCGACTGACGATAATTCACCCTCTCCGCGGGGGAGAGGGCCGGGGTGAGGGCGAGCGTTCCAATCAAGACCAATACCGCCGCCTGCTCTGCCGGCCTGATGGAGTTTAACCACGAAACACACGAACTACACGAAAGCCTGAAACGGAAAACCACCCCGCCAATTACTTCATGCCGGACTCAAAGCTCGTTCACAAGGTCGCGGACATGAACACCCAAAGCCCGAGCGATTTTTACCAGAGAATCTACAGACGGTGATTCTTTGCCTCGCTCCACGCGGCTGATGAACACGGTTGAGAGGCCAGCTTTTTCGGCCAGTTTTTCCTGACTGACGCCCACTTTCTTGCGTTCGGCACGGATTGCCTCGCCAAGCAGACGACGGTGTTGTTGGATTGCCAACATGGGCAATCCAGAGAACAAGAAACACGTAATCCAACCATGTCGTTAACGACTGATTTGTGTCCTTGACGGATAACTCGAAAAGGGGCTGAATCACGATTACGACAAGAGAAGTTGAATGAGCAAACATCGTCTTATGAAAAACACTAAAAGTCTCCTTACGAATATGAAGAGCAATTCGTTTATGGTCCTTTGCCTCACGTTGAGTTTTGGAGCAAAGGCGGATGAAGACTTTGTCTATACTGGATCAATGAGCACCGCCCGCTATGCTCACACAGCGTCGATGCTACCCAATGGCAAGGTTCTGGTCGCAGGAGGGGCGTACGGTGCCGACATCCCCGTTTCCAGCGCGGAGTTGTATGACCCGAACACGGGGGTTTGGACGACCACCGCCTCGTTGGACGTCGCCCGCCAATATCACTCGGCCACGCTGCTCAACGATGGCAGGGTGCTGGTCGCAGGAGGGGCCACTATCAACGCGATTTCCAGTGTAGAGTTGTATGACCCAGCCACGGGGAACTGGGCGGTGACCAATTCCTTAACGACCCCTCGTCAAAGTCACGTGGCGATCTTGCTGGCCAACGGCAAAGTGCTGGTCGCGGGGGGATACAACGTTGGCACGACTTTTTCCACCTGCGAGTTGTACAATCCGGCCACAGGGACATGGACGCCAACCGGTTCATTAAGTTACCCTCGCATACACCACACCGTAGCAATGCTGCAAAACGGAAAGGTGCTGGTCGTGGGTGGTGTCACCGCCGAAGGCCCCTATCACGCAATCTCAGAATTATACGAAACGGCCTCGGGGACGTGGACGGTCTCCGGCACGTTGAACGCCGCTCGCATTCTTCATACGATGACCTTGTTGCCTAATGGTCAGCCTTTGGTCGCAGGGGGCAGCAATCCCAGCCGCGTCGTTCTTTCCAGTGCGGAGTTGTACAATCCCGGCCCGCGAATAGGTTTGATTAAGGCGGTCAAACCATCGTTCACTGCGCTATCGCTAGGCACCAACTACCAGTTGCAGCTTTCGGGCAACTTAATCAACTGGACGAACCACGGTTCGGCCTTCACGGCCACAAACAACAACATGATTTATCCACAGTATTGGGACGTGGACAATTGGGGCAGTCTTTACTTCCGGTTGAAAGTTGCGCCGTGAATTCATGAAAACGATCGCATGTCTGGCATGGGGATCTTTGACTTGGGATCCAGGAGAATTGCCCATTCGCCGAAAATGGTATGACGACGGGCCTATGGTGCGTGTGGAATTTCTCAGAAGATCCAATGGTGGGCGACTCACGCTGGTCCTGCACAAGTCTGCTCTTCCTGTACGTAGCCTTTGGGCATTGATGGACCTAAATGAGATAGAGCCTGCGAGAAAAGCACTTCGGGCCAGAGAACGGATTGGCCGAGATAAACCGGATAATTGGATTGGCAGTTGGAAAATTGGAGACGCTGCGCCGGACTGCATTATTGGATTGGCCGCTTGGGCTGCGTCACATGGGTTGGATGCGGTAATCTGGACGGCGCTGCCAGCCAAATTCCACGGCAATGATGGAGAAAACCCATCCGAGAAGGACGCTGTCCGATATCTCGAAAATTTGAGAGGTGCAGAGCGAGACGCGGCCGAGCGTTATATCCGGAGGGCACCCAAGCAAATTGATACCGAATACCGTCGTCGTTTCGAGGCTGCCTTTGGTTGGACATACCAAGAATGACGGCGTTTCGACCGTCGCGGAGACGCAAAGAGAGATCCAGTTTTCCTTACGCCTTCCGCCTGCCTCTGATTTCGGCGGGACAAGTTTGATTCCAGCGCGCCGCATCGGATTTCGGCGAGATAGGTTGGTAGGGCGCGGCACTCCGTGCGCGCCGTCTTTGGTCTGCGGACGCCCGGCGCGCAGCGGACTGACGCGCCCTACCTTTTCCCAGCGCCAGCGGCGCGGCATATTTGTAGAACGTCCGCCCACAAAACATCCCAAGCTCCGGAGGAGTGACATCGGGAATATGCCACTCCTGACGGAGCTTTGAATCATATTGGCTGCGTGAGCTACAAAGATTCCGCGCCTACGGCGCTGAGACGTTCATCGGTTTCCCTGCGGCTTGGCGGCTTGGCGACTTGGCGTTGAATTCCCCGCCCAATCCGAAAGCGGGGCTAAAGCCACGCGCAGTCCAAACGCTCCGCGACTGCCGGGCGTTTGCGAATCTCGCGAAGCGTCTGGACTGCGGCGCGTTCACCGCCGCTTTTCCCCGAGTGCGTGCGGAGACACAAAGAAGCTCTCCAGTTTTCCCTGCGCCTTCCGCCTTCATCTGATTTTGAAGTGACAAGTTGGCGAGACAGGTTGCGTTGAAAAACGTTTGACGACCTCCCTCACCCCGGCCCTCTCCCCAAGGAGAGGGAGTCGCCATCGCCAGTCCTCCGATGGCTCAATGACTCACCAGCCAACTCCAGCGCACGACATTGCAAAAAATCTGCGAAGGATTCTCCCCCATGAACCCGAGCGCCTCCTCTCCCCGTCCCTCTCCTCCATTCGGAATGGAGGAGAGGGTGGCCGCAGGCCGGGAGAGGAGGGGCTCTGAGTTCGGGGGCTCAAAGCGGGAATCATCATTTCGGCGAATTCTCTCCCCGGGGAAGAGGGCCGGGGTGAGGGCGAGCGTTCCTTCCATTCCCATCCTGATTCCCTTCGAGCAACATCTACCGCACCGCTGCCTTAATACCGTCCGCGCCTACGGCAGTTCCTGCACGCGAATTCGCCGATACTCCATCTGGCCGCGATCGCCTTCCAGACCGATTGGGCCGGTTTCTGGCAGCTTCATCGCGGCTTCGAGGACTTCGCCGTTGCAGGTGGCGTGAGCTTCGCCGCCTTTGACGGTGACGACGATTTCGTTCCATTCCTGCGGCTTGTATTGCTTGAGTTGCTTGTAAGGCCCGGCCAGCAGATAGTCGCGACACTGAAGCTGTGGCCGGCGGATGAACACGCCGCTGTCGGCGTTCGGCGTGGCGCGGAATTCCAGCTTGAGGATGAAATCATTGGGAAACTCGCGCGTGGTCCAGAGGGTTTGAATCTTTCGGCCTTCGGGCGGCGTGGTCACAATTAACCGCCCATTCTTCGCGACGTAACGGCCATCATCGCTGGCGGTCTTGCCATCGAAATTGACGGCACTCGTCACGATGGGCCAGGCGGCGGCGTTCGGGTCGCTGGCCTGCCAGCGTTTCGCGTTCTGAATGTCCGCCTCGGATGTTGGCCGATAACCCCAGCCAGCCAGATCACGGCCATTGAACAAGCTGACGAAGCCTGGTTCGGGCGTAAAATTGTCCGGCTCCGTTTCCAGAAAACCGAGCGTGGCGAGAACGGGTCGCACGGCGGCCGCCCACTTTGCGTAACCGGCCTGATTCGGATGTAGCAAATCGGGAAACTCATCCGGCCGGGCATCGCCCTGTGCGTCGGCAAACAGCAGCCACGTTTCAATCAACGTAACTTGCGCGTCGCCTTTCACGGCGGCGGCGTAAAGCTGGTTGATCTTTTTGATTTTGTCAGTGGGCCGTTTCTTTGTTTCGGAACTGGGAAAAACCTCGCAGAGAACGATCGGCATTTTCGCATTGTGCCCCTTGAGCTTCGCGAGAATGAGTTTCAGATTCGCCGCGACGGTTTCCGGTTCAGCGCCTTCTTCGAGGTCGTTGGTGCCGATGAGAATCACCACCCCGCTGGGTTTCAGCGCGAGAACGTCCTGCTCCAGGCGAATCAACACGCCGCGCGTCGTGTCACCGCTGATGCCGCGATTGGCAACCTTCACGCCGGGAAAACTGCCGCCCATGTCATCGCCCCAGCCCTGCGTGATCGAATCACCAAGAAACACCAGCGCGTTCTGATCCCGCGCCAGCCGGGCCGCCCACGACGAGCGGCGCTCAAGCCACAGATTCTGAAACCAATCATACCGGCGAATTGGGCCGGCTCCGGGCAAGCCATCGTCCGTTGCGGGAATGGCAAGGCGTGAGGCCGGTTGCGATTGGGGTTGGGCAAGGGCTGTCAGTGCCAGCAAGCCCGAGACGAGCAGGATTGAGAGGCGAGAGGATAGTTTCATCAGTTGCGGGTGGAGGTTGGGCTGCTGCTTGAATTGAATCAAGCACATCTATGCTGCTGGAGGCGGGAGGGTGCGAACGTCTGGCGTTGGCAGAATTTTCTTCGCAATGATGCATCAATCCTCATAATCGCGGCAGCAAACGCCGATACAATAAACGATGAAACACCATAGACTGCCTGTTAAGGCCACTTTGATCTTCCTGCTGGCGGCGCTTTGTGCGCCGGTTCTTTTCGCCCATGACGGTGTGCAGGCATCGGTTCACGACACCGTGGCGGCCGTCATCAAACGGATGCAGCGAGAGTTGAGTGTGGATGATCTCGTTGGCGTAACCGTGCCCAAGGCGGAAGCGTTTTTGACGGCGGAGGAGCGCGAGATTCTCGGCACCGGGCACATACGCTTTCGCGTAAACGTGCCGGTGGTAATCACGATTCTGCGGGATGCCAGTTTGGGGGACGAGCCGTTTTGGTTGCGCGAGCGGGGATACACCGCCACGGGTTTGAAGACGAAATTCCACACACGCGAATTCGATGCATGGGAAAAGTCCTTTCCCCCAGGAAGAATCGGCCTTGGCGTTCACAACCTGAGCGGGCGGGGGACGCATTACTTGGTGCTGGTGAAACCGCAGCAGACCGGCGATCGCGTCCAGGTGTCCGAACTCTATCCCGGTAATTTACGCACCGCAGCGTTTGTGACGGGGGTGAAGCCGTTCGTGGATCAAGAATTGCAGTTGAGTGGCATTCCGCCGGCGCTGGAAGGACAGTTGCTGATTCAAGCGGACACCAAACGTGAAGAGGACGCACAGTTAGTCAACCTGTTCAGCAAGACGCCATACCCCGCGCCAGATCGCCCCGATCATGTGGCGCTTACCTGGAGCGACGATCCGCGCACCACGCAGACGATTCAGTGGCGGACTTCGAGCGGGATCAAAAGCGGAATCGTCCGTTATCAGGTGAAGCCGGCGGACGGGATGTTCGATGCCCGATCCGCACGCACCAAGCGCGCCAACACCCAAGCCCTCTCCACGCCCACCCTGGTCAACGATCCATTGAACCAACGCCACACGGTGGTGTTGACCCGGCTGAAGCCGGACACGACTTATCTGTATTCTGTCGGCGACGGCTCGCCGGATGGCTGGACGGCGTCCGCCGAGTTCACCACGGCACCGGCGCGCATCGTGCCGTTCTCCTTCGTTTACATGGGCGATGCCCAAAACGGGCTGGACCGCTGGGGCGTGCTTTTGCAGAACGCCTATCGCACGCGGCCGGACGCGGCGTTTTACCTGATGGCCGGAGATCTGGTGAATCGCGGCGCTGAACGCTGGGATTGGGACAGTTTCTTTGAATACTCCAAGGGGGTGTTTGATCGCCGTCAACTGGTGCCGGCGCTCGGCAATCACGAATATCAAGGGGGCGACCCGGCGCTCTATCACGCGCACTTCACCCTGCCCAGGAACGGCCCGAAAGGCATTCCGCCGGAGCGCGCCTACTCGTTTGAGTACAGCAATGCGAAATTTGTGATCCTGGATTCCAATCAGGACGCGGCGAAGCAAACTGCTTGGCTGGAGCGGGAATTGGCAAGCACCAAGGCAGTGTGGAAATTTGTCAGCTACCATCATCCCGCCTATTCCTCCAGCGCCAACCGCACGAACATCGGCGTGCGGAATCTCTGGACGCCGATCTTCGACAAGTATCGCGTGGACCTTGCTTTGCAGGGGCACGACCACGCTTATCTGCGCACCTATCCCATGCGCGCCCAGGAACGCGTCGCGAACGCCAGCGACGGAACGATCTACATCGTCTCCGTGTCGGGCACGAAATATTATGATCAGCCCAAGCACGACTACACGGAGGTTGGCTTCACCAAGCTGTCAACGTATCAAGTGCTGGACATCCAGATTAACGGCAACCGGCTGGTCTATCGCGCGCATGACGTGGACGGCAACGTGCGGGATGAATTCGTAATCGAGAAGTAGCGGTCACGTGCAGGACTGTCGGGGGACGCCGCAATGAGTCTTGATAACTTTTTGCCGTGAGCCTTGACCTCTCAGCGAATGGAAGGATTTGAAATCACCACGAAGGTGATTACAGCCGGGGTATTCACCCTGTGCCTAAATAGTCCAACGCAACTGCCATGACTTACGACCTTGCGAAACTCACCGAACTGCCGGGCTTTGAATGGCATTGTGCGCCGCCGATATGGGGATTTGATCATGAGGGACTATTCGTGCAGCCGGCGGCGGGCACGGATTTCTGGCAGCGCACGCATTACGGATTCTCGGCCGATAACGGCCATTTCCTTTTCACCCGGCTCGCAGGTGATTTTGTCGTCTCCGCCACCGTGCGGTCGCAACCACGGCATCAATACGATCAGGCTGGATTGATGGTTCGTCAGGACGCCGAGTGTTGGATCAAGACGTCCGCTGAGTATGAACCCGATACCGCAAACCGGCTGGGCGTGGTGGTGACGCATCACGGATTCTCGGACTGGTCCACGCAGAACTTGTCGAAGGATGTAAATGAGATTTCCTTTCGCGTGGCGCGCACCGGAAGTGAATTCATCGTGAGCGCCCGACTTGCTGGAAGTGAGTGGACGCAACTCCGCATGGTGCGCCTGGCCTGCAATCCGCTCGCGCCGCTCGCGGTTGGACCGTACGCGTGCAGTCCCAAAGGCGCGGGCTTTCGGTGTGTGTTCACGCTACTCTCCGTGGAGGTGGTGAAACCTTAACAGCCCTTCAAAGAACCCCTTCCTTTGTAGGAGACGAGGTAACGAGTCTGCATTTGTTGCGATTTCGCGGAGGCCTGCCAAAGACTCTTGACGTCGTCTCCTACATTTTTGACGGGCTGCTAAGCGGGCGAACTGGACGGTCTCCTTGCTGTTCACTTCCAGCCAACCGTTGCTACAAGCCAAGGAACAGACCCGCCGATCAGGCGACAATCGTGGTGGTTGCGTTGTTACTTTACCAGCCAACTTTTCACCGGGCCGCCGTGTTTGATCCATTGCTCGTCGAAGATGGCGCGATTCACGGTGGTGCGCTCGTGCGAAGTGAAGATCAGGTGAATTCTGCCGTCGCTCGTCTGCACCGCCATCGGGTAGGCGTAATCGAAATCGCCTTCCGCCACGTTGCGTCGCCAGGGCCACGATTGGCCGTTATCGGCGGACAGCGCAACGGTGAGCGGCGTGCGTTCGTTCATGCTGTCGTTGAAGACGAGCAACAGGCTGCCGCTGGCCAGTTTGATGAAGTCCACGGAGGCGTTGGGATTTTTGAACGGGGAATTGGCGCCTTCGCTCCAGGTCCAGCCGCCGTCACGCGACTCGGCGCGAATGAGCCAGCCACTGGTGGTTGGTTCGTAATTGCCACCGCGCCGGCAGTAGGCAATTAGGAAGTTGTCCTGTGTTTCCACCACGGCCGCTTGAATGTTGCCGGTGACTGAACGGATGCGGCCAGTTTGTTTCCATTCTTTTTTCTTCACGTCAAAACGGAGAAACAGCCCACAACTCTCGGGACCCACGGACTCAGTATCGTGGCCTGTCTCGTAGTAGAGCGGCAGCAGGTAATCGCCGTTCGACAGCACAATGGGGCGGTTGCAGACCATCATGCCTTCGTCACTCACCAGCGGAAAGGCGTCCGACCACGTCCGGGTGTTGTCGTGGGAGACTTTGGCCTGGACGCGCGAGGTGGACCATGTCTCGCCATAACGCACCACGTAGAACAACCACACCAATCCGTCGGGCGCCTGCCACACCACGCCGTTGCCGAGCGAGCGGAATGGATCACTGGCGATGCGTGTTGGCGGTGTCCACTTGCGGCTGCCTTTCTTTAGGCGCGAACCGAACACGCCGGTGTCGAGTGCATACTCGCCTGCGCCGCCGTAATAGACCATGTAGAGGTCGCCATTTAGCAGGGCTTCGATGCGAGCAGGGTGTTTGTAGGGGCCGGTCTTGATCTCCGGGCCGAATACTCGCTCCACGCGCAACTCACCGGCGGAGAGCGCGACCGGCAGCGCCAAGAGGCAAAGCATCAAAGTCACGGAGAGAATCTCCCGGGCGAAGGTTCGCGCCATGAACCCCTGATCCGTAGCCGACGACGTGAGGAGCCGGAAAGCGCAATTCAAAATGGCCGCCTCTTTACGTCGTCGGCTACCAACGGCAGATTCATCGAAATGGTGGGCAATTACGAATTGTGTGCGACGGGTCATACATCCAAGGAAACAGGTCGCGAACAAAGGGTCAAGTCGGGTGTGTGTTTGAAATGCGACCTGCGCATGGAATTAAACCGACAGCGGCCGCGCGAGGACTGGATCTGGCTCCCAACAAAAAAGCCGGCCTGACGGCCGGCTTGAAATCAAGAATTCGAGAGGACGCTTATCGCCGCCCGCGGGCCCGCCAAGCGGCCAACAGCAAGCCACCCAAGGCCAGGAAGCCAAAGGTGGAAGGTTCGGGAACGGTTACGATGAACGCTTGAATGCCGTTGTTTGAATTGAGGGCATAGAGGCTGGCAAGCCATTGGCCGGAATCCGAGTCATAAACCGCATCGCCCCAGGCTACCGCGCCTGTGCCGTTGGCATTGGCAACTGACGCGCCGCTCAAAGTGGTGGCAGTGGTTATGTAAGCCAGGTTCAGAGGGTCGCTGGCCTCATAAAGCCGAATCTGGGAATCCACTGTGTCCATCGCCGCCAGCAACGAAACTCCTCCGACCACGGTGTAATCAAAGAGGCGTTGCGAACCGCTGGTCAGGGCCGCCGTCCCAATCAAGGTGCCGTCCGAACCGCTGAAGCTCGTGTAGCGGGCAAAGCCGTCAACACCCGCGCCTTGAGACCCAATCACGTGGCTCGAATCAGTGAAGGTGATGCCCAAACGAAAATCCCCGGCGTTTGGCGGCGTATCGGCGAAGGTTACTTGGGTGTGCGTGCCAGCCGTCGGGTCAAAGATCGCGTAACCATTGTTCCCGTTGGTTGCCGGGTTATTGCCAAATCCAGCCACCAGGAGCGTCCCTGCTCCTCCACCGATGGCATCAAGCGTATCACCGACGCGACCGCCTTGGATTGGAGTTCCATTGTAGGCTGTTGTTGGTGTCGAGCCCTCATCGGCCCAGCGATAAACCTTGAACGGGCTGGTTGAGGCTTGGATTGTCAGATTGGCGACGTAAATGGCGCCATCGCTTCCGACGGAAACCATGTTGATCGGGAATGTCCCACCGGAAACGATGCCGCTACCCAGATTCAAACCGCCAGTCCCGACCGGGCTGAGGTCGGCACCCGTCAGCGAGTCAAGGATTCGGATATTAACATTGTTGGTTGTCGTCGGATTGGCCCGACTAACCAACAGCAAGTTGCCGGTCGCTGGGTTATAGGCAAGCCCGCGCTCGGTGTTTCCCGTAGTCAGATATCCGTAGCCTCCTTCACCAGGCGACAGCCAGCCGTCGCCGCCAAACGATGATAGAGGATTGATTGTGATTTGAGCTGGAAGGTGAACCGCAGCGAAAACTGTAGCGGCGAATACTGTGAGGTATTGAAAGCTTTTCATATAATCGGCTTAGGATTTGTCAGCCAAGTTGGCTGATTGGCTTTTTTTTAGGCCGATTGCGGGCAACTGTCAAAGCCTATTTTGACATGGATTCCGATGGTTTCGGCGTCGCGTGTTTTTTTGGAAGAACCCATTGTTAACCACCCCCTCGCGGCGCTTGGTTGGCAAATTCCCGGCGATTTACCCTCTTCTTGCGGGACTGCAAATCGCGCCAACTGATCGAAGGGTTCTACTTGTCATAACGCCGCCGAACGCGAATCACCGCAAACAACATTCTCTGACTTCAAGGCAGTTCCACCGTCAACCACGTCCTCCCGTGTGGCGAGATTCTGACAGGGGCATAAATGCGATGCGCTCGGTCCAACTCATAGAGTTTGCCATCCCCATCCATTTCGCGGACCAGGGCGGCGTTCGTCAGGCCCGTGTAATACAGCGGCAGGACGACTTCGCGTTCGACGGCGACACTGAGCGGATTGTGAATCATCGCAAATGCGCGCGTTTTGAGTCGCGGGTTCACGTGCAGCAAATAGTCAATGTCCCGACCATCGGCCCGCCGACAGTGAATGATGTCACTCTCGAGGATGTCGCGGTTTTTCTTGAACCAACTCACCCATTGCTTGACGAGCGCCTTGGTTTCATCGGAGTCGTAGAGTCGCGGGCCGCGCCAGCAGGCTTGCACGCCGGCACCGAGTGTGTTGGCGAGATGGCCTTCGTAGGCCTCCAAGTGCTCGCGCAAAGGTTCGAGGGTCGCCGCCGCCCCACCGCCGTGATACTCCGTGAGCGGAACGAACATCCATCCGGCCGTCTGCGGTTTGGTCCAGGTACCGTCAAAGATGTTCTGCCGTGCGTGGATGAGTTGTTGCGCTCGCGGCAACGACCAGTTGTCTTCGCGATAACCCATCGCCGTCTTGTTGCCACCCGTGAAGAAGTAGTAATCGGGCTGGTTGAGGTAAATCCCGCCCGCGCGGCACCACGCATACAGATTGGCGCTCAACCGCCAATTGACCCACTGCGAGTCCGCCAAGCCGTGATGAGCCGGATGGTTGGTGGACGCGCAGACGTCGCCGGGGTATGGACCATCGTGTTCGAGCAAATCCAGGCCGGTTTGCGCGAGAAAGTTGGTCAGCTTGCGCAGGTAATTCGTGCCCCACACGCTGCCCAAACAGGGCGCGTTGCCGAATATGGCGCCTCCCGGCTTGCCGGTTTTGGGATTGATCACGTCGTTGGTATCGTCAATCCGGCGGCTGCTAAACAGCGAATACGCCCCCACCTCGATCCCTTTGCTGTGGGCGTAATCCACATCCGCTTTAATTCTCGCGATGTAAGCCGGGTCTTCACTTTCGGCGTTCAGTCCGCTGCCAAAAGTGTAAATGATCATCTCGAAACCCACCTCGGCGCATTGATCCACCGCGTTGCGGAAGGCTTTTGAGTCGGAATTGCGGACGTGCATCATCACGGGGTTCTCGGTGGACCACGGGGCCAGCGCGCGATGCGTCCGGCGGATGAACAACCCCTGGCGCTCGCGCTCCGTTGAATCATGCACCACCAGCCACACGCGAAAGCTGGTGAAGGTTTCGCCAGGTGCAAGTTGGACGCCAGGACCGATGGGTGGTTCGCAAACCAAGCGACACGGTGTCTTGAGGGCGTAGCTCACCTGTGTCTTGAACTCCGGGTCGGTGCGCCACGCAGCCACTTGATTGCCGGTCACCACATCCATGCCCTTGAACATGTAATCGCTGAATACCGTGAGGGCCGGTGTGCGCCAGGCAATATCCGCTCGTTCATCCACCGCGGACTCCGCCTCCACCACGGCCAGGCGCTCGCTGGCAAAGCGATCCAGGGTGATGGCGCGTGTCGTGCCATTGCTCACTGTGAGCCATTTGCCCAACACGGGCAGCCCGTCGTAAAGTTCATGGTGAACCGTCACGGTTATCCCACGCGTGGATTCCGTCGGGCCGCGGAAGGTAAGGGCGAGCGTCGTCCCCGGGAGCGGCCACGGCAAGTTGGCGCTGTGCCGTTTGCGTTTCCAGGTAATCGGCGACTCCGGTTTGCCGGTTCGGGAACTCACGAATTGAAATGCTCCTGGATCGTTGGTAAGTCGCGCAACCCATTCCGGGAGTAGATACGCACGATCCGGCTGCCCTCGCAGACCGCCCACAGTGAACTCCTGGCCGTCTATCGTGACCGTAGCCTCCGGCTCAACCGCGCGCAGCACCGATTCGCTCGTCATCAAATTATCAAGCCCGACGGTGGCAGCGTTCGGAGCAAGCTTGAACGTCCGACGCAGCAAACCGTTTTGCAGCGCAACTTGGTCAGGGGTGTCACCCTGGAACACGCCTGCCTTGTATGGCTGCGTGTTGAGCAACCAATCCGTGCGCATGGACGCGGAGGTGGACGGTGCGGATTTATCTGGCGGTAGGGCGGAAATCTGCGCGAATCCGAGGGTGGCCTTCAAGCAAAGCAACGCCACGAGAATGTGGAACTTGAGGAGCAGGAAACCTGGTTTGCAAATTTCCTGATCCTGCCCTGCCTGGGGGTGGGTTTTCATGAGTGATAGTTTGGTTGGGTTGAGGGTTGAATTGTCATCAGGGATTGGCGGGCCGCTGGGCCGTAAGTGGAATATCAGATCGCAACATCCGGCTCGCGGCGCCAGCCAGCCGCAGATACCAGTCGCTGGGGAGATTCGTGCCGTCAATGTTCAGCGGGACGAATGTGCCTTGCGCGGGCAGTTCCGCCGCCGTGGGCGCGAGTTTGAACATGGCCGTGCCTTCATCCACCTCGTCGAACATCGCGCCATAAATCATCGTGCTACCGGCGGACACGGCGTTGTAAGCCTGTCGCCAGTAGAAATGGCCGGCCTGGCGCGGAATCTGGTTCGGCGGATTGTTGGGAAACAGGTTGTGCCACGAGAAGCCGGGGAAGATCACCGGCATGTAATCCAGTCCAAGATTCTTCGTTAGCGCGAGATCGGGCACGATGAGATTCTGTTTGAAGTTATCCGCGCCCGATTCGTTGCCATAGCGGCCCACCGCCCACGGACTGATGATGTCGAAGGCGCGATACACGTTCGCCCAGGCAGGATCGCTCTTGGAGTCGTGGTTCAACGTGCGCCAGTAGGTGGGCACGCCGCCCATGACGGTGAATCCGGCGGCCTTGAACTGGTTGATCACCGTGAGCGCCTCCTGCGGCGTGCCGGGTCGGTCGCTAAAACCGAATCCCCAGATCGCGACCACCGGTTGGCCGCGATGCCGTTGATAACGCGGACTGCTCGTGACCTTCATCGTGTTGACGAGAAAAGTCCAATCGTTGGTCAGCGTGCTCACCAGCGTGCTGGCCGGCTGGCCGGAGATGTCATACATGATGGCGAACACGCGCCCGTGAGCTTCCGCGCCGGCCCAGACGTTGGACGTGACCTGGTTCCGCCACGCCGCGAACGACGTGCTGCTCAACTCGGATGTGAACCGCTGGAGAAACGCGCCATCAATTCCGTATTCCCGCATCCATTGGAAGTGACGCAGCACCGTCTTTGAGTTCGCGGCGGCATACACGCGCGCGGGTGTGCCGTTGCTCAACGTCATCGCCGTGTTGAACAACTCGTCCGGCTCCAGTTCGGAAATGTCCGGCCAGAAATCGAACGTGGCGTTGGCGGCGGTGGGCGTCTGGCTGCGAAACCAATGCACCCAGCGGTTCACCGGCGAACCGTCGCCCGGACAGGCGAACCAACCCTGATAACCCAACAACATCTTGCGGTCGAGCGTCGCGGGGTCCACCGCGTCTGTCAGATTGAAGAACTGCGGGCCGCCTTGATTGCCAAGGGCGACACTGCGTTGGGCGTTACTCGAAGTGACCGCGTTGGTGAGCCGTGTCCATGAGACGGGCGTGGCGATGTTGGAAGTCCACTGCGGCGCCAATTCCAATGAGGTCGCCGGCCAACTGAGGACATTGTTGCTGCCCGAGCGAAAAAGCTCCAACGCCGCAAGACTGTTGGTCTGCGGCAATCCAATGTAGGCCGCCTTGGTGATTGCGACGTTGTCCCACTGCGCGGCCAGCGGAAAAAACTCCGGGGCGGTGCCCGTGCCCGTGAGGCCGTCATAAAACACCCGTAGCGTAATGTTTGTGCCGGTGGTAGCGGTGTTGAAATAGCGATAGACGAAATAACCTTGCTCGGCCGCCGGTTGATGCGCGTAAAGCGTCAACTGCGGTTCGCCGGGTGCGTCGTTGAAATCCACCACTGCGGTGACGTGATTAACGGCATCGCCAAAATTCCAAAGGTACGCGCTGAGGACATATTCCGTTGCCGGCTCAAGCATCACGGTGCGTTGCCGCAACCCCACCGGCCCGCCGCCGGTTACGTAACCCTTGAGCACGACGCCATGATTTGCCCGCACCATGTTGGTGCCGGGGTCGGCGGATATTTCTCCGTTGCCGGACCAACCCGTTGGATTCGGATGCTGGCCATTGATCAGCGGCCCTTGCGACTGAAAGTCCCCGTTCGCCACCAGCGTTGTCCACTCCGTGCCTGGTGTAAGCCAGGAAAGTCTCAAGCTCGACTGGGCGGGTGCTGATGTGGTGAGCAGAAGCGCCAGCCCGAGAACCGGGAAACGTGTCAGGTTTGGCTTCATAACCATTCCCGAAAGAACTGCGGCGCCGGCGGCACGTCAAGGCGCGAGTCGAACTTTTGGCAACCCGCTGCGATGTCACACTCCTCTTTCTGCTATTGGTCTTCGAAACCAGCGGGAGCACTGGCGGTGGCTTGAAGGCGGAGCGCCATCGCTCAACCTACGCGGGTGGATCTTGCGAAGCGCGAAAGTATCGCGTCCAGTCCTGCGCCGCGTGCAGAACGCGGACCACCATGATCGTTTCTTGAAACGGCTGATAGAAGACCAGGTAATTGCGGAACTTCGGCACGACGAACCAGCGGAGTTGCGCGTGACGCGGCGCGGCGTTGCGGATGCGCGGTCCCAGCTCGCGATGCTGGGCGAGCAAGTCGGCGGTGTTGAGAATCGTCTGGCGGACGCGCTCTGCGGCTTCGGGATTGTCAGCGGCAACGTGAGCGCAGTGCTCGTCCAAATCGCTCCCGGCCTTTGGGCTGAATCTGGCCCGGATCATGACCGGCGGCGCAATTCATCCGTGGTCTTGGATTGATCCAGGTTTTCCATCCCCTCGTCGAGCAGGCGTTCGAGTTCCGGCGTCATCACCACCTCCAGACCTTGGCGGCGGGCCTGATGCTCGCGCAACGCCTCCGACACAACTTCATCCGTTCCTTTGTAGCCGCTGGTTTGAACCAACTCGGCCACGTAGTCTTCAAGATTTCTTGGCAAGACAACGTTCATGGCCACACGTTAATTCGACGCGAAATTGTGTCAATCGGCAATCCGGGTCGGAAGGAACGCAGCGACGCGGCGCGGCAGAGCCGCAACCAAACCCACGCCGCCCGACTTAACGCAGAGGGCGCAGCGATTCACCTCTGCGTTCCTCCGCGCCAACCTCCGCGTCCTCTGCGTTAAAAAACCTTCTCAGAATTGCGCGAGGGTGGGAGAAAGCACCGCAGAGAAACGCGGAGTGGTTGAGAAGCCATGCCGCCACCGGCGGATGAATCCCCAGCTTCCAACCTCTGCGGGTCTTTGCGACCTCGGCGTCTCTGCGTTGAATTCCAACCTCAGAACTCGGTTTTCAGTTTTCAGCTTTCTGCTTTCAGTTTTTTCCTTGTTGCCTTCTGCCTGCGGCCTTTGAAACCAGCGGGAGGATCGGCGGCAATCACAGAAGACTTTGACCAAGCCGTTCACAATTCCGATTTAACGCCAAGGCGCAAAGACGCGAAGACGCAAGTGAGAATTTTGGAAGCGGGGGCAGAGCGCAGCGGCGACACCGCTTTTCGGCGGCGGCCAGAGCTTCCAAAGCGGCGTGGCGTTGTGCTTCCCGCCCGTCTGGCTACAGGACGAGGTCAGGGGAATGAAAGTCAGAGGAATAATACTCACGGCATTGTCTCCATTCCCCTGACCCACATTCCCCTGACATTTCCCCTCTGCGGCTCTTTGGGGTTTCTACATCTCTGCGTTTATTCGGGCTGTGACCTCGGCGTCTCTGCGTTGAGTTCCGACTTCTGCCCTCTGTCCTCTGTCCTCCGGCTTCTGCCTGCGGCCTTTGAAACCAGCGGGAGCACCGGCCCAACTTGAAGGCGGATCGCATCGGGGTGGGGCAGCGGCGCAGGAGATTGACAGCAAGTTCTTCAGGCCGGAAGAAGTCTGGAACTGTTATGCTGCCAATTCGTGGTGCCGGGGGAAACGCCCGCACACCGCGTCGTCCACCCAGATATCCTCATCGAGTTCTTCCCAGCGCAAGGCCAGTCCGTGCAGCCGGAGTGTGACCTTTTCGAGTTGGGGCTGAGGGGCGTTGGCGAGCAAGGGATACTTGCTGGCGGGGAAACTCACCAGCCGTTGGTCGGCCAGTTCCAGCCAGACGCGCCGGTCTTCCACCCAGCACCGCACCGCAGCGGTTTCTTTCTCAGTTTCCATGACGCTCAATATAGGCGGCAATCAACGCTTGGCAATGCTCTTCGACCAAACTGTCGGCGGTAGTTCAAAAGGAGATTTCTGCGCGAGTTCAAAAGGAGACAGGTTTCAGAGTGAGTATTTTCCGAGGATTTCGGGCCAACTGTTAATGGGTGGACCTGGGGGTTGGGTGACCACCCAGAACTGTCTGAGG
>JACZKP010000212.1 GCA_014860005.1 Verrucomicrobiota bacterium
CCCCGAAGCCCCCGTCGCCGAGCGCGCCCCTCGCGTTCCCGTCGCGGCTTCGTCGGAGCGCGGCTCTGTGAGCCGCAGCGGGTCCGCCCACCGGGAGCTGCCTGAGTTCGCCCGCTTGCCTCGCTTTCAATCCGCTGCGGGTCACAGACCCGCGCTCCGGCGCATCGGCGGTCGCCATTCTGAATGCCCCAACGGGGCATCGTCCTTCAGCCCAGGGTTGGCCCGACAGCGTCGGGCCTACCCTGGGTTGAACGAACAAAAATCCCACAACCCTGAAGGGGTTGCGTCCTTCCGCGCGCAATCAAACACCGCCACAACCCCGTTGGGGTTGTTGAATCATTTTATTCCGTTGACCCAAGGTAGCTTCGCAACCTTGGGCTGGAGGCCGGAATCCCGTTGGGATTCTCCGAGCGCCCACGCTTGCCGCCACTCCGGTCTGGGCATACGCTCCTTCGTGAATGCCCGAACTCTCACGTTTTTTCGGAATCATCATTCGGATGTATGCCGAGCCATTCGCTCCGCATCATCGCGCGCATTTCCACGCTTACTATCAGGAGTTCGCGGCGGTCTTCGCGCTCGACACGCTGGAACTGCTTGCAGGCGAAATGCCGCAGAAGCAGCGGCGTCTGGTCGAAGCTTGGGCGGAACTGCATCGCGACGAACTGAGAAACGATTGGGATCTGCTGCAAACCGGTCGTCGTCCGCAACCGATTGCTCCACTCCAATAAGATTTTCATGAGCCACGCCATTTACAGAGTGAAGTCATTCGAGATTGTCGCGCCGCACACGTTGAAGGTGGACTTCAACGATGGCTCGTCGCGGCGAATTGATTTTCGGCCTGCGCTCGTCGGCGAGATTTACAGGCCGCTGCGGGACTTGAAGTTGTTCGAGCAAGTGGCGCTGGATCGCGAGGTTCACACGCTCGTCTGGCCGAACGGTGCGGATTTTGACCCGGCGACGTTGCACGATTGGCCGGAGAAGGCGGAAGATGTTGCCGCTGCTGTCGAGGATTGGAGTTCAACGAGCGCGATGGTAATGCGTGATACGCCGAAGTGACGGTCGAACCAGATTACGATTAAGACAAAGATTAAGATTAAGAACCAAAGAAAGAATTTATGAGCGAAACCCTCACCGCCCCCGTCGCCGCGCCCAATCGCGTCAACCAAGTCCCCATCACCGACGACGTCCTCAACGTCGCGGATTTCAACAACCGCATCGTTGGCGCGTACAACGACGGCAGCGCCGAACTGGAATTGCCTGCGGACAATTCCACGTTACGCTCGTTCATCCCCGCCGGCACGGGCATCCTGCGCGACTTTTCCTACATCGCACCCGAGATTCCGCTGCTCAACAGCGAGAATTGCGTCGCGTGCATGGCGTGCGTCATCGAGTGCCCGGACACCGCCATCCTCGGCAAGGTCGTCCCCAAGTCGAAGCTCGAAGCGGAACTCGCCGCCATCCCCGATGAAGCCGAGCGCGAGCATTATCGCAAACAGTTCGGCAAGACGACCAAGTTCTGGAACGTCTATGAAAAGAAGGGCGACGAGCCGGGTTACTTCGGCATCTTCATTGACCCGACCAAGTGCAAAGGCTGCGCCGAATGTGTGGACGCCTGCGGCGATCACGACGCGCTCGCGATGCTCAAGAAGGATGACCGCACGCTGAAACGCTATCAGCGCACGTGGAATTTCTACACCAAGATGCCCGAGACGCCGAAGAAGTTCATCAACGAGAAACTGCTCACGGACATGATGCTGGCCGAGCGCTCGTTGCTTTACGTTGGCGGCGCGGGTTCGTGCATGGGCTGCGGCGAAGGCACGGCGTTGCGCATGATGCTCGCGGCGACGGGTTTTGTTTACGGCAAGGAAAACATCGGCATCGTCAACTCGACCGGTTGTTCGACGGTTTATGCCTCGACGTATCCTTACAATCCGTATCTCGTGCCGTGGACGAATTCGCTCTTCGAGAACGCGCCCGCGGACGCCATGGGCATCCGCGCGCGTTGGGATCAAATGGGCTGGCACGATAAACAACTCTGGGTCATCGGCGGCGACGGCGCGATGCTCGACATCGGTTTCCAAAGTTTGAGCCGCATGCTGGCCAGCGGCATGAACATCAAAGTGCTCGTGCTCGACACGCAGGTTTATTCCAACACCGGCGGCCAGTCCTCGACCGCGAGCTTCATGGGTCAGAACACCAAGTTCAGTGTTCACGGCACGAAGATTCCCGGCAAGATCGAGCGGCGCAAGGAACTCGCGCAGATTTGCATGATGCACCCGAACACGTTCGTGGCGCAGACCAGTTGCGCGATGACGAATCACTTCTACAAATCCATCATCGCCGCGAACGAATACGACGGCCCGGCGGTGGTGAGCGTTTACACAACCTGCCAGCCCGAACACGGCGTGGGCGACAACATGGCGATGCAACAAAGCAAACTGGCCGTGGACACGCGCACGTTCCCGGTGCTGATCTACGACCCGCGCAAAGGCGACAAGATCGCCCAGCGCCTCAGCCTCCAGGGCAACCCGTCCGAGAAAACGGATTTCTTCATTGAGCCGAAGACGAACGACGTCTATGACTTCATCCGCTTCGCGCGCACCGAAGGCCGCTTCTCGAAACATTTCGACAAAGACGGCAACCCGAGCGAGACGCTGATCAAAGCCAAGCAGGAACGCCTCGATAACTGGCGCACCTTGCAGGAGCTGGCGGGGATAATTTGATCCGGCCGTAGCAGCCGACGTGAGTCGGCTCATTTTGAATACCAAGAGAGAAGTCAAAGCCTCCTGACGTCGGGTACTGCGAAAATCGCGCGTCAATGGCCGTTGCTTTTCTTGCTGCCAGACCTGACCGACGTCACCATCGTCAGGTTGAAAAGTTCATAATCGCCCTCCGGCAGCCACATGAGAAACATGCGTCCGCCCGGCTGAACCGAAATGTGTTCTCCGTGCGGAACATGAACCGCCCGGCCATCCGCGAGGTAAATATCAAACGGACGAGACTGGTTGACGTATTTGCGGAATGCCTTTTCAGTGATCATAGCTTTGGAGTCCACGCGCCATCAACTTCTGGCGTTCAACATCGGAGAGCCGGCTCATCCGTGGACGATATTTTTCCACCAGCTTCGTCCCGGAGGACTTGCGCTGCGATTCGGATGCTGCCGACTTCTTCGTTTTCACGCGGCTAATATGACAGTGCTGGACTCAGGCGTCAACCGCGCCGCAGATCAGCGAATTGCAACCCGCCAAGTTTGCCGCCGATCGCGATGCAGTCGTGCGGATGATTCAGAAGGGCTGACTCTCGCTCGATGGCGTCCCGCTGACACTGTCTGCCGACTCGCTGTTCACAGACAACTTCCGGCGACTGCGCCGGCTTTCCGCGAAGGCGTGAATGTCCTTCTCGCCCGAACGGAGGAAATCCAGAAAGTCCACGCCCATGTATTTGCAGGTTTGGCAGACGCTCAGAAGTGTCAGGTATTCCTCGATGCCCTTCGCGGTAGATGATCCGGCAATTACATCCCGGAGTCTCGCAAAGGCTTTGATGGCGTGCTCGGCATTGTTGTTGTTCCAAGGCACGCCATCGTAGTCAAGAAACGTGAACAGCTTGTCCCGATTGCGTTCAAATCGTTCCTTGCACTTCAAAGCCGCTTCGCTTTGGTAGTCGGCTTGATCAAGAGCGCGGTAAAAACGCTCGACTGCTTTGAAATGTTTCCGCAGGAAATATTTCTTCAATCCGCGGCGGTCAACGGTTTCTATCATCGGCTTCAGCACGTTCGCGAAAGACGCAACGACCTGCTTAAGTTGTTCGTCGAACGGATTGCCCAGCACCTCGTCGTTCAAATCTCGCCTGAGGTGAATCAGACACCGCTGCTGTGGGCAGCCGAGGGAATCGTAGGCCGTATAAAAGTCTGTGACCAGGACGCCTGTAAAGCCCGAAAGGAGCTTCTGAACGATTTCTCCTTCACGGCTGTCCGCAAGAACGTAAACGACCTCACGCATGCTCGTGAGAACCCAGATAAAACCTGCCGTTCCCTTGATGTTCGCCCGGGTCTCGTCCGCATGAACCAGCTTGCCTGAAACGATGTTCTCAAGAATTTTGCTCTTTGTTTCCGCGTAGTATCGGCCGAATCGGACTTTGCAGTTGTTGAGCGTGCTATGACTGAGGTCGAAGCCAAACAAGCGATTGAAGTTCCGTGCGACTGTAATTTGCGGCACACCCAACTCAACGATTTGGTAGAACAAATACGCCACAAAATTCCAACCATACTTCCTGAATACACCGAATCGCGCCTCGATACCAAAGACCGTTCGGCATTTCCAGCAGCGATACGTTTGAATGACATACTTCACGACACGCCGTTTCAAGCTGTGCCGACCAAAAATGATGTCTTGGACGGTTCTGCAAACCAGCGGCCCTTTGAGTCGAACTTGTCTATTGCACTTCGGACAACATCGAGCCACCGGCCAGATGATGACTTGGTCAGTGCGTTTGGCTTTCTTCTGCCTGCCAGAACGGGGCAGCGGCTTCCTTGGCCGCTTGCCGTTCCGCGCATAGACGCGGCTTCGTTGATAATCCCAATGCGCCGCCGCGTTCATGACTTCAAACCCCGTCACTGGACTTTTGAAGGTTCGCCATTTCGACTTGACCGGAAGCCCGGCAGAATCCGCTCGAACGACATCGGTCGCTTGACTCCGGAGATTCTCGGAAGGCTCAGCACAACTCACCAACGCACGCACACTCGTCGCTGCCACGCTCAAAGCTTCGCAGTCTTGAGCGTTGTAGGCCAACAGGCGTCTCCTATGGTCAGCGTCAGAAGATTGCTCCCATCGAAGCCGCCAGACGATTGAATCCAGGCCGGAGGGAATCCCGTGGTTCCACCTGTAGCCGAGAAAGGCAGCTACGTCTTTGAGGCCATTTGAAGAAGTCGGAAAGTAAATTTGAGCGAACATCACCGAGACAAGATTGATGGACGAGTCCATTGCTTTCGCGACAAGCGAGTCTTCCGGCAAACTGCTGTAACGATCTTTCATCTGCTTCATGAAGTTCGTCTCGTAACTGCCATAATGAATCAACACCGGCTTCTCGATAGTTTCGAGGATGGCCAGGAATTCCCGCCAAATCTTGCCCTCGTCCGCGACGGTGTCCGCCCACAGGCTGTGCTGGACGGCGGAGCCGCCGTGGCCGATGCGCAGGCCGATGAGGTAGTAGAAATCGCGATCGGGCAGGCCCTCGACATCCAGATAGACGGGCGTGCCTTCGATCTTGAGTTCCGGGCTGCCGACGATGTGGATTGTCTGCTCCCGAATCGCCAGCGCCTTGAGCGCGTGGTGATATTTCTCGCGTTTGTCACGCAGCCGCTTGGGTCGGCGGCGGGGACGGAACGTGTAGGAGAGTTGCGTGACGGTGAAGATGCCTTTGCTGCGGAGTTTCTGGCGCTCCTTCGCGTTCATGCCGGCCAGCAGACTGAGGTCGTCCTTCTCGATCGCGATCTTCCGGCAGCGGTCACGGAACTCGCACTCGCCGCAGTGCCGGTTCAGGACGAGGTCGGGCGGCGCAGGGTTGGAGAGCAGCCCGGCGATTTTCTCGATGCGCTTCCGCACTTCACCAAACAGCGCCGAGGTCTTTACCTTTGTCACCCGTGGCTGTGCCGGGCAGAGCGTGGCTGAAATCCCGGTTTGTGGTTCCTCCACTCCATTGCGAGTAGCAGCCGACGTCAGGAGGCTCTGACTCATTTCTGATTTCAGATTTGCGATTTCAGATTCTTCAGTTTGAGCCTCGTTACCTCGGCTGCTACGAGGGCAGTGGCGGTCGTCGCCGTGGATGATTTGGCCGATGGCGATTTCACGTCCAAGCAGTTCGGAAAGCACAAGCGCGTCGAACGCCATCATCAACTTATCGTCTTTGGTGAGCTTGTTGCGGAAGATGAAGCGAATGGGGATGAATTGCGCGGCTTTGCCACGGCCTTCGGAGGGAATGCGCTCGACGGCGTGGAGGTGGGATGCCACTGAGCACGAATTCACCTGCGCCTGCACCGCGACATTCGTTGCCAACTTCCACCTGACTGACTTGAGGTTTCCGGAATCCGGGCAGATAGCGACATCCCCATTCGGCAGAGCGCCCACGAGTCGTGCCGCCCCGGTCGCGTGGTAGGATTGGTCCTGGGATTTCACCCATTCGGCGTAAGCGTTCCCAGTCGAGACTTCACCAGCCGCGCGCAGCCAGCATTTCATCGGACATTTCAGATAGGCTTGGAAAAGTTCAGGAGTGATTTGCATACGCTTCCAAATATCACCGCCGTCGCCGTTGTGCCGCGCCGCTGATTACATTCAGTTTTGGCCGTGGACACGCGCACTTTCCCGGTGCTGATTTACGATCCGCGCCAAGGCGACAAGATCGCGCAGCGCCTCAGCTTCCAGGGCAATCCGTCCGAGAAAACGGATTTCTTCATCGAACCCAAGACGAACGAAGTCTATGACTTCATCCGGTTCGCCCGCACCGAAGGTCGCTTCTCGAAACACTTCGACAAGAACGGCAACCCGAGCGAAACGTTGATCAAGGCGAAACAAGAACGCCTCGACACCCTCCCGGGTTGCGAAAGTGTTGCCCGGTTCGTCCACCTTTCATTCAATCTCGACTGCGGTTTTTGATTGTTTGACCTTGCGTGGTCCGGCCCCTAGACTCCGTCGTTCGTTTTATGAAGATTCTGGTTTGTGACCCGATTTCGCCCAAGGGGATTGCGCTCCTTCAACAAAGGTCGGAATTCCAAGTGGTTGTGTTGCCTAAGCGCCTTTCCGAGGCCGAATTGCTGCCCGTGGTGGCGGACGCGACGGCGATGGTCGTGCGCTCCGAAACTCGCGTGACGCGCAAGGTCATCGAAGCCGCGCCCAGGTTGCGCGTCGTCGGGCGCGCGGGCGTGGGCGTGGATAACGTGGATGTGGAGGCCGCCACGCAGCGCGGAGTGGTGGTCATGAACACGCCCGGCGGCAACACGGTTTCCACCGCCGAACTGTCGTTCGCAATGATTCTCTCTCTCGCCCGCCAGGTGCCGCAGGCACAGGCTTCGATGATCGAGGGCAAGTGGGACCGCAAACAATTTCAAGGCATCGAACTGGCCGGCAAAACGCTGGGCGTGCTCGGCATGGGGCGCATCGGCACGGAGATTGCCAAACGCGCCCTCGCTTTCGGCATGAAGGTGGTGGGCTATGATCCGTTCCTCACGGAAGCGCGCGCGCGCGCGTTGGGAATCAGCCTCGCCTCGGATCTTGACGATGTGTACCGCGATGCGGACTTCATCACGGTCCATCTGCCCGTGACGGAACTGACCCGGGGAATGCTCAACAGCGCGGCGTTCGCCCGAATGAAGCCCGGCGTGCGTCTCGTGAACTGTGCGCGCGGCGAGATCATTGTCGAAGCCGATCTGCTGGCGGCCTTGGATTCGAGTCAGGTGGCCGCGGCGGCGCTGGACGTGTTCACCACCGAACCTTTGCCGACGGACCATCCGTTCCGCAAGCATCCAGGCATCACGCTGACGCCGCATCTGGGTGCAAGCACGATGGAGGCGCAGGAGAAGTGCGGCGTCGAAGTGGCGGAAGTCATCGCCTCCTATCTGCTTACGGGCGAAGTGCGCAACGCGGTTAACCTGCCTTTCCTGGACGCGAAGACCTACGAACTGGTCAAACCTTACATGACGTTGGGTGAGAAACTGGGCCGGTTGTTGGCCCAATTGGCGCCGCCCCAAGTGGACCGTCTGCACATCACCTACGGCGGCAAGGCGCAGGAATTACCGAACATTGACCCCGTCACGCGGGCGATTGTGCTCGGCTTTCTTTCGCGCGCCGCAGTCAAGGATCTCAACAACGTCAACGTGCGCAGCATCGCCGCGACCCTTGGGCTGACGGTCGAGGAAAAGCGCTCGAACGAGCCAGTGACGTTCAACGAGTGGTTGCACGTGCAGTTGTTTAACAACGGGGAGAAAGTCCTTTCCGCCGGTGGAACGTTTTTCGGTTCCCCCAACAATCCGCGCATCGTACGGCTGTTCAGCACGCCCGTGGAGATTCCGATCAGCGGCACGCTGTTGCTGCTCACGAACAAGGACCGGCCGGGCATCGTGGGCTATCTCGGCACCCTTCTGAGCAAGCATCAGATCAACATTGCCAGTATGAGTCTCCACCGCGACGAAGCCGGCGGGGAGGCGTTGACCGTGCTGACGCTCGACAGCGAACCCACCCCCGCGGTGCTGGAGGAACTACAGAAGGATCCGGACATCCGCAACGTGAAAGTCGTGATTCTTTAGCCAACCATCCAACCATTCAAACTATGATCCATCGCAGCATGAAACTTCTTTGCGCCGCCCTGCTCGCAGGGTTGCTGGGCGTGCCCGGCGGGTTTACGCCATGCGCCGCGGCCCAAGCGGCTACCGGTGCGGTATCCAAGCCCGCGGACAAAATCACCGAGTTGTTCGGAGATCCAGTGCTGGCCAAGGGCAAGGACCTTGAAATCAAGCGCAGCCAGTTTGACACCGCGCTAATGAGCATCAAGGCCAATGCTGCCGCGCAGGGGCGCAACATTCCGCCCGAGTACATGAGCACCCTTGAACGGCAGGTGCTCAATGATTTGATCGGGATGCATCTCCTGCTGAACAAAGCCACCGCGACGGACAAGACCCTGGGTCGGGGACAGTTCGAGAAATCCTTCCAGAAATTCAAGGCCGAATCGAACGTGACCGATGCCGAATACGAAGAACGCCTGGCCCTGCAATTGCGTGCGCAGGGATTGAACCGGGAGCAGTGGGAAAAACAACGGGTGGACCAGATGACCATTGGGTTCACGCTCGAGCGTGAGTTGAAGATCAGCGTCAGCGACGACGAGGTTAAGAAGTTTTACGACGAGAATCCGTCGCGCTTTGAGGAACCGGAAATGGTGCGGGCCAGCCACATTCTCCTAAGCACCCGCGATGCGGGCACCGGGTCGGACATTTCCGAGGCGAAGAAGCAGGAGAAGCGCAAACAGATGGAAGACATTCTCAAGCGCGCGCGCGCCGGCGAGGATTTTGCCAAGCTCGCCAAGGAATTCTCGGAAGATCCCGGCTCCAAGGACAAGGGAGGCGAATACACCTTCCCGCGTGGCCAGATGGTGCCGGCATTTGAATCCGCTGCGTTCTCGTTAAACCCCAACCAGATCAGCGACATCATCACCACGCAGTTCGGCCATCATATCATCAAGCTGAGTGAAAAGCTTCCGGCGAAGAAAGTTGAATTCGCCAAGGTCGCCGAGGAACTCAAGGAGGGCCTGAAGCAGCAGGAAATTCAGAAGCAGTTGCGGGATTATGTGGAGAAACTCAAACAGGAGGCTGGCGTCGAAATCCTGGATGAAAAACTGAAAATGCCCGCTGTCGGCCCCTGAGCAAAGCCGTAACGATTCGCCCGAAACAACTCAGAGCGAAAACTTTTTCGAATAACGTTTCCGCGATTCCTCCTCCTGAACCGCGCCCGCGCTCTCCGCCGGCGCGGTTTTTGTTTCGGACGACGGGGTTGCTTGCGTGGTGGGGGTGGATGATTCAGCGGCCACCGCCTGGGCGGGCGGTTGCGTCGTCGGCACCGCTTCGACAAACGCGAGTCGCACGGTCATAAGTGTTTGTTTGAGCAACGCCTCCTCGTGCCGTGTCAGGTTGCCTTTGGTCTTGGCTTCGATCACTTCCAACTGATCAATGAAAAACCTGGCCGCTTCGAGATCGGACTCGGTCTGGCCGGTCTGCGGATTGGGCACTTTGCCCATGAGCATCATGGCCAGGTTCGATTGCTGGAGGATCATTTGGGCGAAGATCGCTGACTGCATTTCTTCGCGGCTCAAATCCGCCGGCGCGGCGGGCCGGATGTTCGATTCTGTGGATGCTTCACTCATATCAGCCTTTCCGATGGTTGCGAATGTCGCGCAGCAGGAATTCGATCAGCCGCCGCAAACGTGTTTCCACGTCCACCGCCTCCAGAATCGCCTGCCGTTCCCGCGCCCCCTTCAAGACCGCGCACGACACCAGATCCGCCGCCTGCTCGGGCTTGGCAATGGAATCCAAATAGCCCATGACTTCCTTGGCGGAGAACGGCGGCGGTTGGGGCTGCGCCCCGGCGCCGGCAGGCGACAAGAACGAAAACGGAAACGGCAGCCCGAGTTCAAACCGCACCTGCAGGAGTTCGCGCACCTTGGCCAGCAACGCGTCCGCCGCCACGCTGTCACAGGGCGGCGTCGAGAGCGGCCGGATGTTTTGGAGGCGATACGGCCGGTAGCGGATGACGGGGCCCAGTTCCACCCGGGCGACGCCCTGCAGGATCAGGTGGGACGTGCCGTCCTGATGGCCGACCGACACCCGGATCAAACCCAACCCGGCCACTGGTAGCGGCGTTTCGCGCCCACTGCCCGGCCGCCGCATCGCCACGCAGAACATGCGGTCGCCGTGCAACGCTTCGACCAGCATCTGGCGGTAGCGCGGCTCAAAGATATAGAGCGGCAGCCACGCCTGCGGCAGCAGGGTGGCATTCGGCAGCGTCATCACCGGCACTTCCAGCGGCAGCTTCACGCCCCCAATGTAGAAAACTTCTCCGGCAGCGCAAGGGGCCGATGCGTGCTTGCCAAATTCTCCATGCCCCGGCATGTTAAGAACCAGTATGAAAAATCTGATTGGCGTCATCATCCTCGCCGCGGCGTGCATCGGTTTGGCTGTGGTCTGGGTCACGACCAAAAAACGGGCCGCGGATGAGAAAACCAAGGACACCGAAACCATCTTGTTCCACTCCAACAAGTGGGTGGACACCAGCAGCAAACTGGACGAGCAGATCCAGTTCAACATCCTGCTGACCAACGATCTCACCACCGTCAAACAGACTTACACCGAAACCACCAACAAGCTTTTGCAGGTTTCACGCGAGCTGGCCAATGTTTCCAACACGCTCGCCAAAACCGAGGCCACGCTGAAGGCCGAGCAGGAGGAGGTCGCCAAACGCGACGCCAAGATCGCGGGGTTGGAATCGCAGAACGTGGCTCTGGATCAGAAGGCCATTGACTTGAGCGTCGCCCTCACAAATCTCACCGATCAAATCACCGAAACCCAACGCCGCCTGGCCGACTCTGAAGGCGACAAAGCGTTTCTGGAGCGGGAACTCAAACGCCTCATGGGCGAGAAGGCCGACTTGGAACGGCAATTCAACGATCTGGCCGTGCTCCGCCGACAAGTGGCCCGCCTCAAGGAAGAACTTTCCATCGCCCGCCGCCTCGATTGGATTCGCAAAGGTCTGTTCGCAACTTCCGATCAGAAAGGGGCGCAACAACTCCTGCAAGGCGGTCCAACCGCGCCCGCACCCGCCGAATCTCGGACCAATCTTTATGACTTGAATGTGGAGGTCAGCGCCGACGGTTCAGTGCGAGTCATCCCGCCGCTGACCAACGCACCGGCGGCGACCAATGCCCCGGCACCATGACCGGGGCCGGGTCGCTGGTGGATTCCCACGGGCGGGTTTTGCGCGATCTGCGCGTCAGCCTGACTGACCGGTGCAATTTCCGCTGCATGTATTGCCTGCCGGAAACGGAGGCGGCCCAAAACTTCTATCGCGGCCACTGGGCGCACCTGCCGAACCCGGCGCCCATCGTCCAGCAATGGGTGCCCAAAGCCAGCATTCTTAGCTTTGAGGAGATTGAACGCGTGGTTCGCCTCGCCGTCAGCCTGGGTCTGGAAAAAATCCGGCTCACCGGTGGCGAGCCTCTGTTGCGTCAGAACGTCGAGGTTCTCGTTGCGCGCATTGCGAATCTGCCCGGACTGGCGGACCTCGCCATGACCACCAACGGTTTTCTCTTCCCGCCAAAAGCCCGGGCCCTGCGCGACGCCGGCTTGCGCCGGGTCAGCTTCAGTTTGGATTCGCTCGACCGCGACAACTTCAAGAAGATCACCGGGCGCGACGGGCTGGGCGAAGTATTGCAAAGCATCCAACTGGCACAGGAGCTGGGTTTCCACCCCGTCAAAGTCAACGCCGTGATCATCCGCGAAATCAACGATCACGAAATTGAATCCCTCGCCGAGTTCGCGCGCACGCATGACTTGAGCCTCCGTTTCATCGAATTCATGCCGCTGGATTCCGCCCGCGCGTGGCAGAAAGAAATGGTGGTAAGCGGGAAGGAAGTGTTGACGCGCCTGCAAGCACGCTTTGAATTGCAGCCGGTGGCGCCGGACAATCCCTCCGCCACCGCGAAGCGTTGGAGATTCCCGGATGGCCGCGGCGAAATCGGAATCATTGCGCCGGTAAGCGAACCCTTCTGCGGCCATTGCAACCGCATCCGCCTCACCGCCGATGGCAAAATTCGCACCTGTCTGTTCAGCGTGACCGAGCACGATCTGCGCCCGCAACTGCGCGGGGGAGCAACGGATGATCAACTCGCGGAATGGTTGCGTGGTGTGGTCTGGCAGAAGGAGGCGCGCCATCACATCGGCGAGCCGGATTTTGTGTCGCCCCCGCGCTCGATGAGTTGCATCGGCGGATAAGCGCAGCCCAAGCGGTGCGCGTCAACGCCCCTTTGGCCGCTTCGGTCCGATCACGCGCGGCGGCAGCAACCACTCCAGACTGGCGCAACGCCCGCAGCGCAAATGCTCCACCTCCAGACGGCACAGCGCGCCCTTTTTCATCGTCAGCGAAAGATTTGACCCGCCGGTGCCGAGCAGCGAAATCAAGCTGCTGAGATAAGGTTCGTGGCCAACGAGCAACACACTGCTCGGCGCGGGCCGCAGCGCATTGAGTTGCGTCACCAGTTTCTCCATGTCGCCGGTCGGGACGAGGTGTTGGGTGAAATCCAGCCGGCCATGCAAGCGCAGGCCGCGCTCGACGATCTCTGCCGTCTCCCGCGCGCGCCGCAGCGGACTGGTGAAGATGACGTCGAAGGAGATTTCCAATTGCCGCAGGGTATGGGCCAGCAGTTTGGTGCGTTGGATGCCTTTCACGGTGAGCGGCCGATCCGCATCATTTTCAAACTTGGGATCGCCGTGTTCGACGGCTTCACCATGTCGCAAGAGGTAAAGTTTCATAGGCGCTGATCTGATTGGCCCGGCTGAAGGCCGGTCCATTTGTCCGGGGTGAATTTGAGCAACTCGTCAATCGCCGTCAGGAAGTTGGCAATGGCCGCCCGGCGGCGGCGCCTCAAATCAGCGCGCAGTCTCCGCCCGGCCGCCGCCGGTAGTTCCCCTTCCTCAACCGCCCGCGCCAACCCGGACAGCAGGACTTCGAGGTCCTGAATTTCTCCCATCAAGGTCTGATACGCCTGCATCCGGCGCAGGCGCTTGTTGGTCAGCCGCGGGAACAACGGTTGCAGCAATTCACTCAGGTAACGGAATCGTTTGAAAGCCACGCGCAGCCGGTGAATCGTCTCCGGGTCGCGCCGATGCACCTGCCGGTGCAAATCCAACACCGCAGCGAAGATCTCCTGAAGCGCGGTGGCGGCCAGATTTGCTCCAGGCGGTGAATCCGCGCGGGCCGATTTCCGCAGTTCCTTCTCCAACGCTTTCAACCGGCGTTCGAGACGCACCTGCTTCATGCGCCGGATCACGCGCCGTAACTCGTCGGTCAACCGCTTCTCGCGCTGCCGCAGCCAGAATTCGAGGGCTCGCGCCTCCGGAAAGTCACGCCAGCGCGGTTTCAGGAGCAGTAATTGCACGTGGGTGTCGCGCAATTCATCAAACGCATCCAGCCGCGCTTTGTAAACCCGGCGGGTTTTCTTCAACGTCGCGCCAATCCCCAGGGCGCGTAACAAATCCAGCATCGCCAACATGCGCCGGGTTTCGATCCGCAGTTCATGAACCGCGTCCTCCGAGAACCTGGACTGGCAGCGCGCCAGCCGGCGGCGATAACGCCGGCGCATTCCCCGCCCGCTCGCGGCCAGGTGCTCGGCCAGGATGGCTGGGAGTTCCGGCTTCATGCACGCGCTCAGAATGGGCGTTTGGCCAGCTTCACTTCCGGATACTTGCGTTTGACCCGGCGTGCTTTGGTCGAATGTGCGGTGCCATTCCGCGCCCGCGTGACGAATTCCACCTGGCTGCGCCGCACCTGGCCCGGGCTGGTTGGTGTCATCAGGCGATAAGTTCCGTCCGGCTGCAACCGCCGCGCCCGCGCGTTGTCGGCCAGCGGGAGGGCCAGTAGTTCAGACGCCACCCGCTCGCGCAGGTTGCCATCCACGATGGGAAATACGGCTTCAATGCGGCGATAGAAATTGCGCGGCATCCAGTCGGCGCTGCCCAGCAAAACTTCCGGCTGGCAGGCATTCTCGAAATAAAAAATCCGGCTGTGTTCGAGGAAACGGTCCACAATGCTGCGCACGGTAATGTTCTCGCTCACACCCTTCACGCCGGGCCGCAGACAACAGATGCCGCGCACGATCAAATCAATCTTCACCCCGGCTTGCGACGCCCGGTAAAGCGACTCGATGATCTCCCGGTCCACGAGCGAATTCATCTTCACCACGATGCGCGCCGGAAACCCTGCGGACGCATGGCCGATCTCGCGCTCGATCAGGGCCGTCAGGCGCTGATGCAAATCAAAGGGCGCCACGAGCAATCGTTGCATCGGTTGAAACTGACAGATGCCCGTCAGCAAATTAAAGAGGCTCGTAACGTCTTCACCGAAGTCCGGCCGGCACGTCAGCAGGCCCACGTCGGTGTAGAGCCGGGCGGTGGCCGGATTATAGTTCCCCGTCCCCAGATGCACGTAGCGGCGAATTTGATCCTCGTCGCGCCGCACCACCAGCGTGGCCTTGGCGTGAATCTTGTAGCCCACCAGGCCGTACACGACGTGAACGCCGGATTCCTCCATCTGTCGCGCCCACTGGATGTTGTTCGCCTCGTCGAACCGCGCGCGCAACTCCACCACCGCCGTGACCTGTTTGCCGTTCTTCACGGCGTCCACCAGGGCGCCGATAATTCGCGTATCGCCGCCGGTGCGATAGAGCGTTTGCTTGATGGCGAGCACGTCAGGGTCCTGCGCGGCTTGTTGCAGAAAGCTGACCACGCTCTCGAAACTTTCGTAAGGGTGATGCAGCAAAATGTCCCGCTGACGGATGGCGGTAAACAAGTCCGGCTTCTGTCGCAGCGGCAAGGCGACCGGCGCGATGAAAGGCGGGAAGCGCAGTTCCGGCGAATGATCGCCCTCGCACAGCATCATCAGGCGCACCGGATTCAGCGGGCCGTCAATCACGTAAAGATCGTCCTCAGTCAGGCGCAGGCGCTGCAACAAGTCCGCGCGCACTTCCGCGGGGCAGTTGCGTTCCACTTCGAGGCGCACAGCGTCCCCGCGCCGGCGGCGCTGCAATTCGTTCTCCACCGCGGCCAGCAGGTTCGCCACTTCCTCCTCATCAATGTACAACTCGCTGTTGCGCGTGGCGCGGAAAAGCCAGTGGCCAAGGATCTTTGTGCCGGTAAAAAGCTCCTGCAAAAAGTGGCCGATCACCCGGCCGAGAAAAACATAGTCCTGGCGGCCATCCGTGCGGGGCAGCCGGACCAAGCGCGGCAACACGCGGGGCACCTGGACGACGGCAAGCTGCGGCGCCGTGCGGTCGGTTGTCGCAGCGGCAACTTTCACCACCAGGTTAAGCGAGCGGTTCAACAGTTGCGGGAAGGGATGCGCCGGATCAATCGCCAGCGGCGTCAGCACCGGCAGCACTTCCGACGCATAATACTTCTCAATCCATTTGCGGTCGCTTGCGTCGAGTTCGTCCACCTCGAGGAAGCGAAACCCGTTGGTCCGCAGTTCGGGCACCAATTCCCGGCGCCAGCATTCGTACTGGTCGCGCACCAGGCGGCGCACCCGCTTGGTGATGGCGCGGAAGGTTTCCGTGGCGGTCAACCCGTCCACGCTGCGGGTCACGACATCGGATTCGATCTGCTGTTTGATGCCCGCCACGCGAACCTCAAAGAACTCATCGAGGTTCGAACTGACGATGCAGAAAAACTTTAGCCGCTCCAGCAGCGGATTCTCCGGATTCATCGCTTCGTCGAGCACGCGCTGGTTAAATTCCAGCCAGCTCAATTCGCGATTGATGAAATGCTGCGGCTTATATTGGGTTTCGTTCACGGCGAAGGCCAAGATAGCGGAATCAGCTTGAGACAAGCAACCGGCTTCGGAAAGTGAAGATCGCTTGACGAAATGCTCGCCCGCTTCAGTCGCTTGCGTCCTTGGTTCCCTCCGGTTTGCGAGCGGCGGGGGCCGCAGTGGAGAAGAGCCGATGCCACGCGGCCGGCCACGGGTAACACAACACCGACTGCACCATCACCCGCCTTACCTCACTGCGGCTGATTTTGATACGGCGCTCCGGGGTGAGAATTTTCTCAGTGCGCAGCCGCCGGAGGGTTCTCACGCCAATGAGAATCGGCCACGCGCAGGCCAAACGCACCCGCACCTGGCCGCGCGGCACGGCGTTGGTGTAAACCCAACCCGCCGCCAGATGAGCCTCGGCCAGGTCAAGATAATGGTGGTAGAGCGGACGGAGTTTTTCCTCGGTCGCCGGTTGCAACAAATCGTCCGGGCGGAGTCCGGCTTCGGACAGCTTGTCTGTCGGCAGGTAACAGCGGCCTTTTCGCAAGTCTGCGGGCAGGTCGCGAAGAATGTTGACCAGTTGCAGTCCCTTGCCAAAACGAACGGCGTTGGCCAGAAACGCATTGTCGTCCAGTTTGGCACCGGGAAATAAATGCGCGCGGCACATCTTTGTCCAAAACTCCCCTACGCATCCTGCGACCCGATATGTGTAATCATCCAGTTCGCCATCGCTGCGCAACGCGATGAGATGTTCTCCTGACGCTCCGGCAAACCGCTGCAAATCCAGTTCCTGGCCGCTGGTAATCGTATCGAGCACCTTCCGGATAAGCGGCAGGTCCTTGGGTGCGGAACGTTCCAGCAGCGCAAGGGTTTCCTCGACCCGCTCCAACAGACTGCGTTCAGCGGGCAACCCCTGCGGCTGTGCCAGAGCACCGAGATTCAACGGTGTGTCGTATGTTCCATAAATCCGTCCACGCAACTGCTGGAGCGCGGCCAACCGTTGTGCCACCGACACGATCTCCGTGTCCGCAACGGTGTCCGTGGTGCGGGCGAGCAGGTAGGCCAGCCCGATTTGCGGACGCACGGCGGCGGGCAGTACACGCAGGGTGAGATAAAACGAACGGGACGTTTGCTTGAGCAATTCGTTCAGGCTGGGCTGCAACATGGCTCAACTCGCCTTGCTTTGCACTCGTCTGGAAAAACCAGCCACCTGCACCACCGCACGCCGGTGAACGCCGCGCAGGATCAACTCCTGTTCGTCCCGCGCCTCGATTTGAAAATCCACGAAACGACGCGACGCGCCAATCACCCGGGCCGTGGCCGTGACCGTTGCCCCCAGCGGTGTTGGGGCGAAATGCCGTATTTCAAGTTCCACTCCCACGCTGCGTTCGTCGGCCTCGAGGAACGGCGCGATGGTTTGGCGCGCGGTGCGTTCAAGGATTCCGATGAGATTCGGCGTACTCAATACAGCCGGCATCCCGTCCGTGGCGAACTCGATGCAATGCCGGCTCTCGACGACAAATGTCGTTTCGCCGGTTGTGCCGATTTTGGGAGCAGATTTCATTTTCTGGCCGGACCAAGACTAGCAACGCTCCCGCCTGTCGCCAATCAAAGTCGCAATGAGTAAACTCAGCGCCTGGAAGGTGCGGGCCAAGTGGGTTGCCTGAATGAGCCTCTATTGGTTGGTACCCCCACCCTGAATTGAACAGGGATTTGCGGTTTAGGAAACCGCCGCTCTATCCATTTGAGCTATGGGGGCCCGCAAACGAAAGGCACCTTACGGAGAACCAGGCTGGGGCGCAATTGCGTTTGCGCGATGCGCAATGCGGGCGGCGGTGAAACATTCGTCCACGGTCCGGTCGCAGGCGCTCCCGGTCGCAGTAATGAGTGAGAGGGTCAGAATGCGACCGCACCAGCGTGGCCAATCCGCATAGCTCCGTGGACACCGGCTCTGATTTGCTGGGATTTGTGTTCTGTGAACAAGGCCCGCGGCCTGTCACCGTGGCTGCCGCAGACCGCGCAGCCCCGGGCAAGTGTTGCTGCCACACTGTGGACTGGCGCTCATTGCAACCGGTTGATCACACAGGAGCACCGAGTCAAGCGATCAGCATGGTCATCGCCCTCAAACAGCTCATCGAAAAACCTGGCTTGCCGCATGCGCGTTCGGCACCTCGCCCATCGGTCAGCCCTTGCGCCAGGGCTTGCCATGAGGCAGGTTCTCATCGGCGGGTGGTTGCAAACACTGCTGTAGTAATGAAAATCGCATGGCTTCAACCGTGGCTTCAGCGCTGGCACGAGCCCCAAACACCCAGGCTCGCGGCGGCAACACGCCGATGGCCTTTTGCTGGACGGCATCGAGCGGGGACGATATGCACACGGCCCACGCCGAACTCGCCCCGCCTTGACCGGCAGGACAGTCCCATCCAGCGAACGACTCTTTCACTGGTGCATCATCTCGATGTGAGTCGGGCCGTGCAGTACTTGACGCAACACCTGGACTGCGACTCCTGGCATGTGGAATGTCGTCACGACCATCAATTGGTCGCTCAGTTGACGAGCAACGGAATCGCCCGCTACGGCGTGTCTTTTGACTGCACGCCCCCGGTCGAAAAGGCCGTCTATCACGGCAGCCGGACTTGGGCGCTGACCATCATTCCCCTGCATGGCCGGGACAATGTTCCAACAGATAAGGTGACCAAGATCAAGGCGGGTCTGGGTCAACTCCACGGCTGAATGCACTCCAAAACAGCACGCAAGCATTTGCAGGCCGGACGCATTGACACGTTCGTGGCGCTTTGCCTGCGCTCACGCCGCCTTCGCCAGCGCCAGCGCGACGCTGTGCGCCTCAACCTTCCAGATCGCCTCGAGGATCCGATCATGCCACTGCCACGCGAACACGGAATTGTTTTGGTCGCCCGCTCAGCGCGTCACTTTTGCCGCAATTCAAGTACTCCCCATAAGCCGAGTTCGGGCACCACGACGCTGGCTTGTTTAATCGGCAGGGAGACGGGTGTCGCACCAGGCGCAAACAACCTGGCCTCCGTCGCACCGGCGATTCCGAGTGCGGCAAGATTCAGTTTGAGGCGGACATCCTTGAGGGGTTGCACCGTGTCACCGGTGGTCTGGTAGGCCCAGTTGACGAGATGGATCACGGCGCCGCCCGGCTTCACGCGGGGAAACACGCGGAGCGGCCCCGCCGCTTCGACGCGCACTGCGGGCACAACATTTGTCAGCGCCTGTTCGACGCTGGCGAATCGCTGTGCCGGCTTCGCCGCTGCCAGCGTCTGCTGGTCCGGGGCTGAGAAGTCCTGGATTTCAAGCACGAGCAAACTGGTTGCATGGCGGAGCACTTCCGCCGGCAGCGGATGGTCCACGACCTCGTTGCCACTCAGCGCGAGGCGGTAGGAGATGTTTGCGGCGGCGAGCTGGTTGCACCGGCTGATGAGCTTGTTCGCGTCGCGCTCGAACGTGCGTTGCGAAAAGGCCACCGTGAGATCGGCGTGATTTTCATAACCGTCAAAAAGCGCGGCGTTCTGGCGAACGAACTGGTAGAGCGGGGCGAACTTTTCCTTCGGCCCATCATACCAATGCGTGCCTTTCTGCGGCGTGTGGCACCATTGCCGGTTCGGCGCCATCAGTCCGTGACCGGCGGCGTAACTCAGCGCGATCCAGCCTTGGACCAGACCCGGCAGATTCTGTTCCTTGATGAAGGCCCAATCACCGCCGCTGGCCGTGGAGGCGAGCGGACGGCCAACCGCGTCCGCCAACCGGTATGCCACGAGCGGAGCGTCACTGTAGCGCCGTGCTTCGGCGTGGTGCGGAATCTCGGCGCTGAAAAGATCGAGGCTCTTGTAGTCAGCGAGATGTGGTCCCCAAAGCAGGCCGGCGTTCGCGCCCATGGGCAACGGATGGCCGGCCGTCTGGGCGGCCAGCGCGCGAAGCTCGGCCATGAATTTCGCGGCACTCCGGAGTTGGTAAATGCGCCAATGATTCCACAACGGATGCTGGGTCAGCTTGCGGCTCGGGTTCTCCTTTAGCCAGTCGCGGACGACATCGCGGTAGTTGAAGCTGTCGGAATCGCGGACGTTATTTCTTCCCAATTCGTCTGGCGGCAGGCTCTTCAAGTAATCGCGAAACTCCGGGACGCACAAGTCGCAGAAACAGCCGCCCTCCCAAATCCCGCCGGCGGTGCCCAGGTGATCGTCAATATGCACACCGTCGGCGCCGGCCCTGACAGTCTCGACCACGCGCTCAGAAAGGTATTGGCGGAAGCGGGGCTGGCGGGTGCAGCACCACCAAAAAGGGACGCCTTTGTGCTGATGATCCGTGAGCCACGGCACCTGGTAGGGTTTGCCAGCCACATCGCGGCAAAGGCCTTGTTCGTAGTCCTGCGGAAACCTTTCGTAGAAGCGGCTGAACTCGGTCACCATTCCGACGCTGCCGAAGAATTTGAGACCCTTCGCCTCCTCCAGCGATTTCGGCGTCGGCTTTCCGCCCCACGCGAGGACCGTGGCGCCGTAATTCTCGTACGTCTGCCGGCCGGCTTGATACATGAACACGACATCGGAACGCTTCAGAACTGGAAGCTGCGCTGGCGAGTCGGCCCCCTGAACCTGAAGCAACCCCAAGACAAAGATGGCAACCGTCTTTATCGAACCCATGGGCTGATTCTCTGCCGAAATCTTCCCATTCACAACTCCCCTCTTTGAAAGCTTTGTCCCCGATGGTGGTGCAAATTGGGGCCAGATGATCGAGCGTTGAATTTGCTCACGGTGATTGTCGCGCGCGGAAGAAGCGATTGCTCGATCCCGCTGGCGGCGGAATGGTTGTGACCGTTCGGCCCGTCACATTCCAGACGTTGGTCACGACAACCCAGTTTGTGAAGGTGGCGGAAGCCTCGATAAGATTGGTGCGATTGGCTTTGCCCCGCAGCGTGAGTTGCAGCGCGCCGTCAGGCTGCACGACCGGCGCTTCGAACCGCAGCGGGATGTTTTCGTGCGTGAGCGCGCAGTCGTCCACCGCGTAGTTGTGCCATTCACCGCCCTCACCCTTCAGGCTGATAAACACGGTGAGATTCGTGCTCTGCGCGACGGCGGTCTTCGCGAGTTGAGTGTAATGACGGTGGGTGTACAGGCGTGGGGTCCACTGCACGGTGGCGCCGGCTGCGTTGGTACCCCCGGTGGGATCCAGGCCCAGACGCATGTAAATCAACCGCCCCTGGTTGTTCCACACGTCGTATTTCCAGTCGCCGTTCTCCCGCATCGCGGTCATGACCCAGGCGCTGAATGTGTACTCGCGACCCGGGGTGACGCCGGAAACGCGTTGATGGACCGACGCGTCGGACATGTTTCCGTTCACCGCCCCTTGCAGCATCCAGTCGCCATTGGCAGGTTGCAGCCCCCAGAACCAGGAGCCGTCGGAAGTCCGGATGTCCACGCCGGCAGTCTTGGTCCAGCCGGGAATCGTGCTGCGCGGGCTGGGGCCGGTGCCCGCTTCAAAGCCCGGGTTGGCCAGCAGGTTCGGTGCGGCGGGCCGTGTGCAAATCACGAAATCCCGCGACACCGCGGAGCGTCGGCCGACCGCGGATGACGTCACCCGGAAATGATACATCGTGTGCGCCTGCAAACCGGTGAGCGTTACCGCGTGGTTCAACACCAGCGCCGCATCCGATTGCACGGCCGTGTAAGGCGGATCCTCCGCGGCGTATTCCACCTGGCTGTCAGCAGGCACGTCGGTCGTCCAGGTGATGCGGAATCGATTTGTCGTGCGGTCGGCTGGCGGGACGTGTGGCTCGCTGGTGATACGCACGGACGGCTGCGCCGCACTCCCGGGACTTTCCTCCTCCATGATTGTTCCCGCCAGGTCAACGCCCGCCAACGCGACCCCGTTCTGGCACGCCGCGCCGAACGCGTATGGGTTCGAGCGATTCACATAGACGGCATTGAACGCCCCGCCGCCATCCCTGGTAACTTCGAGGTAGTACACCTGGCCCGCCGTGAGCGGGCATTCACCGGGAGACCACGCCACAATCATTTCCGGGTCCGCCGTGAGACGTGCGGGCTTGCCGCGTTTGGTGGTCCCGACTTGCACGCCTCCGGGACCATTGGCCAGAACGCGCACGACATAAGTCGGAGCGGAAGGGTCCGCAAGCCAGAACGCGGCGCTGATCAAACTCGATCCTCGCGCGGTAAACGTCTGTCCGACGCTGGTCACGCCGTTCAGTGGAACGCCATTGGCTCGGGCGAAAAGGTCCGTGATCAGGCCATCGTCGTCGGACATGATAACCACACCCAGATCGCGATCAGGCAAGGCCGTCAGCGTGGCCCCATTCCCGACATGAAGGCAGCCGCCCGGCATGGGATCCGAAAAGTTCGGGCGCGGATCCATTTGCATCAGGACAGCTCCTGTGGCCGGCGAAGGCGAACGAATGCGCAGATAATAAGTCTGGCCGGCCTGCGTGGGCATCTCGCCGTGGCCATACACGAGCCGCTGATCGCCACCGTTGCCGTAGGTCCGCGTGACGCCCACCTGCGCTCCCCCCGGCCCGCCCGCACGCACGGTGATCGTGCGGGTGAACGCTGTGTTCAGAGGATCGCGCAAATAGATCATCGTGACCGGCCCGCTCGCCACAAAGGTCTGCCCGAACTCGTGGTAGCCCGTGTTGTCCCAAAACGCCGGATAACCCCACATCGTCGCCTTGAGCCGCAGATCCACATCTGCCGAAGACCCGCCCGCCGGTACGGTCACATTGAAAGCGTAGGCCGAACGCCACCAGACATCCCAAGACGCGACCGTGTAAGAGCCCGCCGGCAGGTTGGGCATGGAAAAGACGCCGAACACATCTGTGGCCGCGAAGCCGCCGAGGCTGGAATTGTTGGTGGCGTTGGCGTTCACCGCGAACTCGTACTGCCCGACCCCGAACGGATTGCTCTGGTACTGGGCGTACCAGTTTTGATCCCGCAAATGTCCCGTGAGCGTCCCCCCGCTGACCATGTGAGCGCACAGCAGCAGGAAGAAGGTTGGATGGGAGACTCTATGTTTCATGGCCGGAGCGGCTTTGCACACGACGCAGCCTATTTATGGCTGAAAGCGCGCCCTGAAGAAAGCCCCAAATCATCAAGGGACGGCTGAGGGCGCAGCCGTCGCTGGTGGAAGTTGCGGAGGCGGTTTGCCTTAACGCATCAACTTGTTTCGCTTCGCCCACCGGATGCGAGCCAACAGCAGGTCGCCTTTCCAACCGCGCTTGGGAATGATCTTACCGTCCGTCGTGTACTCGTCAGAATCGAATTCGAGCACTTCGATCAGTTCGGAAAGCTTGGTTGGCTTCATGGGTTTGCGATGTTAACCACGGATGCCACGGATGCCACGGATTCCCAAGTCCCGTCAGGGACGAACGACCATAGCTCACGGTTTCAACCGTGGGTTGCGGGTGGAAAAACGCCCAAGCCCCGGAGGGGCGAAAGAACGCCCCGGGACGCAAAGACAATTTCTTTCATCCCTGCCGGGACTCATTCCGTTTGCGCGCTACGACCCAGCGATGAATCGCTGGGCTATTTTCGGGCGTCCTTCCCGGACTTGGGTTTGGATTGTTCACGGATTCGCTCTAACAATTCCTCCGCATGCTCATCGTTTGGGTCTTGGGGGGACGAGTTGGCCGGCGATTTGAACGCGTTGGGAACGCGTGAAAAGAATTTCGCGCAGCGAAAGGGCGCAGCCCGAACGAGCGGGAAGCGAGTGAGTCCACGCGCGGGCGATGAAGGAGGGCGTGAGCTTGTCCACTTGCCCTTTGCCAATGGATGACAGGGTATTCCAGGATTCTCTATTCCTTTCCTCATCCGTTCAATCCGTTCAATCCGCGGTCCGGCTTTTCGACCTGGCGGCGCTGCCTACTCCACTTTTCCCGTCGCTGCCCACTCGCAACCGCGCTGGATGAGTTTCTGAACCGACGGATTGCGGATGGCTTTGGCGTCGTGGCCAAACGCTTCGTGGAAAACCCGTCCCTTGCCGTACTCCAACGTGAACGCCAACGGCTCGGTCTTCTTGCTCCAATCCGAATCCGCTTCCACGAGCACGTTGATAACCGCATCGCCCTGGAGCTTGGCGTAAAGCTCGTCATCGGCTTCGAAGTCCTCCAGCTCGCTGGTGATGGGGTGCCGCTTGTTCGCGATGCGAGCTTTGAAGACTGCGCGCGGCCCGTGGCCTGATTTGCCCATGACCCAGTAGCGCCCGCACATTTTGCGGAATTCCTCCCACTCCTTGAACGACGCGCTCGACAGGTGGGACACGGCCAACCCTTTGCCCTCTTTCACAAACTGGACGAGATTCGCCTTCGCCGCGTCCGACAGCGTCGGGGTCTTGGCGTTATACAGGTGCAGGAAGATCAGGTCGTAACGCGCCAGGCTGGTGGCGGAATCCAGCACGCCCGCATCCTCGCAGACACGCACTTCGAATCGCCCGGCGGACGCGAGCGTTTCTTTGATCGCCTGCGACACTTCCGCCCAATTGTGAGCCGGCGTGACGTCGTCCCCGGTCACGAGCAGCACGCGGATTTTGTTTGTGGCTTCCGCCGCGTGGCCGGTGGATTGCAGGGTTACTGCCGCCAGGAGGGTCAAGCCAGTGAGTGCGATGTTGAGAAGCATTCTTGTGCTCATAGGTTCAATACAGGTTTACGTTACCACCGCCACGAATCTTCGAGACACCCCTGCGTGTCAACAGAAATGCATCCGTGAAATCCCTGGTTACTGGGTCCGGATGCGTGCCAATAAAGCGGAGGCCGGTTCGTCGGTGGGGTCTTGGCGGACGAGTTGGCCGGCGAAGGCGCGGGCGAGGAGGGACGGCGTGAGTTTGTCCACTTGCCCGCGCGCCTTGGCCAACCGCACCTCAAGCTGGTCGGCCAGCGCAAACAATCCCTCCACGCGCCGCATGATTTCCTGTTCTCGCATTCTCACCGGGTGCTGGGTTTAAGGTGGTATTTCCAAAAGTCTAAATGCTCTAACAACAATCTCCGAGCGAGATGCTGCACATTTGCGACGTCATACACCGAAAGGGACGCAACATCAGGCTTTAGCCTGTGCGATGAAATTTTGCTGCGCAACCAACTCGCGTGGGCTATCGCGTCCACGATTTCCATCTGACAATCGCGGACGCGGCCCCGCGCCCAAGTGTATTTCCCTTGAGAGCGCGGTTGCCTATTGCGTTCGAGTCGCGTAGGCGTTCCGCGCAAATGCCAAAGTATCTTTTCGCTCAACGCAACGCCCGAATCGCGTAAGCGATTCTCCAAGTCCAACCTCACTGCCGCATCCCACTGCCCACTCACCTGGCTGTTAGGGTGCTCCTTCCACACGCGGACCTCCAAACCCAATTCTTCGAGAACGGAATAAGCCGCGATGATTGCGTAGGCGAAACGAACATGATCGTCTGCGAATTTCGACAGGGCAAAGTGATATCCCTCTGCTGGGTCAAGGCTTCGGAGATCAGGGGAATAGGTCTGACAGCTCAAAAGGAACTTGTGAAGTGCGTAAACAAGACTGTGTTCTCGAGAAGCCTTGCTGGCTATCAAGCAACTCAATGGCAAATCCTGCATGCTACCCTGAAACAGAGGCCTGCCACCTTCTTTGACGCATTCCTTCTGCTCGTTGGCATCTTCGACGGTCCAGAACAGGTTCGTAATCAGCGGATCATTCCAGAGCAAGACCGCGGCCGCGTGGATCAAACCGACGGCTTTCTGAGCTACAACCTTGCTTGAGGCGTGAATAATGATTTCGCGACCGCGATACACCCGACCTCCAGCGCGCTCGGAACAACGCTGATGCACATCTGTGCGATAAGTGATTTGCCAACCTCGCCCGTCGAACGGCGGACGAGGAAATCGGGCAAAATCGGTCGTGATGAGACCGGAAACGAATTTCCTATTGGATGTGCTTTCTGGCACAAGGATCACTTTCCGCTCTTTTGTCTCAACCGTTCCAACAATTTCTCCGCCGGTTCGTCGGTGGGGTCTTGGGGGACGAGTTGGCCGGCGAAGGCGCGGGCGAGGAGGGAGGGCGTGAGTTTGTCCACTTGCCCGCGCGCCTTAGCCAACCGCACCTCAAGCTGGTCGGCCAGCGCAAACAATCCCTCCACGCGCTGCACGATTTCCTGCTGCTCGGGGAGTGGTGGCAGGACAAACGGCAGTTCACGAACTCGTTGGCAGTTCAACGCCTGTGGACCTGAACCGCCGCCGCGTTCTCGTGTCGCTTCGTATTGCAGTTGAAACCATCGCCACAAATATGCAGAGGCAACCAAGCCGTGATCCAAAACAACGGCGGCAATGTTCTGGTTGATCGTCGCCTGGATGTTGAGGATGGCCGTTTGCCCTCTCGTCTTGCCCTCTCCAATCATGGCAATCAAGACAGAGCCACGGGGAAGAAGGCGCACGGAACTTCCTTCATAGCCCGCCTTGGTTATGCGCTCGCGAGTTTCAGAAATCAGATTGTTACGCACCTCGCCCGAACTGACCCACGAAATTGTTCCATCCCAAAACTCCGGTTGTTTCCGAGACGGCGTGCTGCCGTTACAGACCGCGCCTATAGCTCCGATGCGGCAACTCAGCCAGGTGTCGGGGATGTCATCCAGTCCAACATCTCCTTCATCATCGCGCAAATTGCGCTCGTCGAAGACTTCCTCAATCTGAGTTTTCTCCTTTTGGGTTTTTGCTGACGCCAGCCGTTTCTCTTTGATTCTGGCCAGCAGGACTTCGGCTGTTTCGATAGTGGAATTCTCCTCCCGCCAATCGGCGGTGAGGCGGCCGGAGCAGGCGGCGGCGAGGACGGATTGGCGAAAGCGTTTGAGCAGGACGGGAATCTTCGCCAGCCGCTGCCGGCTGGCGTCCACTTTGCCCAACAGCGTCTCCAGCTTCGCCACAATCCGCTGCTGTTCGGGAAGCGGAGCGAGAGGTAATTCGAGTTCTTCGATGAAGCTCGTCGGGACACGCGCTTGTCCAGCAGTGCCAGTGAAATTCTCCTTCGCTGCGCGTCGAACGCGATCCTGAGCGAGAAACCGGTAAATGTATTCCGGGCTGATGTCCGCCAAAGGGCGAACAACATGAAGTTCCGTCGTGCCACACCCCAGCTTGTTCCGCAGCCCGCGCGCCACCGCACCTTTGCCATTCTCCATGCAGGGCGTGATCTTCGCGAACAAAACGTCACCCTCTGCGAAATGTGTGAATCCTTTCCGAACTTCGCCAAGAGTCCGTTCCTCCAACGATTGGAAATCCGGTTTCGACTCACTCAGCGCCGTCATTCGCGCAAACGAGATGGGCATGGAGTCGTCGAGACGCTTCGGGTGCCGTGGGTTGATTTCGGCAATCTCTTTGAGCGGCGCGGTTGCCCACCCTTGCGGAAGTTCGTCGCTCATTGCTCCACGCCTCCGATCTGGGCCGGGGCGCGGCGTTCACGCCGCTTCACCGTCCGCATTGCCAGCGCGCTCGTGGTTGTTCCATGGCCCTCGACCATCGGATGTTGAAGCGGGCTGAAGCCCGCGCTCCTGTCACCGCCTCCGGTTGTCTTTGTCCCGCCGGGACACCCGAGAATAGCCCAGCGATTCATCGCTGGGTCAACGCGCCCCCAAATCCCCCAAGCCCCAGCGGGGCGAAAGAAAACGCCCGACAAACCGAAATTCTGCCGTCCCTGGCGGGACTTGTTCCCATTCCGATCTGAAACCCACCGTTGAAACGGCGGGCTATTCTCGGGCGTCCCTCCGGGACTCTTCGACCCGCGTTCCGAATCCGTGTTTATCCCTGTCCATCCGTGGTTCATTTTTCCACGCCTTCTTCCTTTTCCACGAGCGCCACAATTTCGCGGAGGTCGTCCACCACGGCTTCGAGTTCGGTGATGGCTTCAGCGGCGAGGTCTTGCGGCTCGGGCAATTCGTCGGCGTCTTCGAGCGAGTCGTCTTTGAGCCAGGTCACGTCGAGCTTGTAGCCGCGTTCCTTGATTTCAGAAATGTGAAACTTCTTGAACCTATTGGCCAGTCCGGCCTCGGACCGTTTGCTCAGGCCGTTGGGGTCTTTGCCGTAAGCTTTTTCAAACTCGGCGAAGTGTTGCGCGGTAAGCGGGCGGTCTTTCTTCGTGATGCCCGGCACGTTGGAGCGCGCGTCGAAAATCCAGACCGCGTCGGTGGGCCGGCCTTTCTGGAAGAAGATGACATTGGCTTTCACGCCCTGGCTGTAAGGCGTGAACGTGCCGCGCGGCAGGCGCAGAACGGTGTGCAGGTTGCAGTCCTGCATCAGAATCTCGAAGACCTCGCCCGCCTTGCTCTCGAAAAGGCAGTTGTCCGGCAACACCATCGCCGCGCGTCCGCCGGGCTTGAGGATGGTGAGCACATGCTGGACGAAGTTCAGTTGCTTGTTGCTGGTCTCCACGGTGAAGTCCTCACGATCCGGGGCCTGGTTTGCGCCTTTCGTGCCGAAGGGCGGATTGGTGAGCACCACGTCGTAACGCTCGCCGCGATCCGGTTCATAGATGGAATCGCCGAGATAAATATGCGGTTCGACGCCGTGGAGGAACAGATTCATCAGCGCCAGGCGGCGGGAGCGCGGGAGGATGTCCTGACCGTGATAGACTTTTTTGCGGATGAAATAATCGGAGCGGTCAAAGACACCACCGGAAACCGGGTTGGAAATGAGCCATTCCCAAGCGCAGACATCGAAGCCGCCAGTACCACAGGCCGGGTCGCACAGCTTGAAGTCCGGCCGACCGCGCGGGTCCGGTTTCATCACGCCGACGATGGAGCGCTGAAGAACGCGAGGTGTGAAGATGGCCCCGACGCCCTTCTTGCCTTCGCTGGCGGCCTTTTCGAGCAGGCCCTCGAAGGCGGCGGCTTTGACGTCCACGTCCATCGCGGACCAGTCCTCCTCGTCAATCATGGCCACGATGCGCTTGAGGTTGACGGGATTGTTGAAGCGGGATTGGGCCTGGGTGAAGATTTCGCCGAGGATGCCCGGCTGACGTCCGAGGGTGCGCAGCGCATCGGTGTAGTGGTCGGATAGCGCCGTGCCGGCGAGATCTTTGAGCCTGTCCCAACCGCAATCTTGAGGAACTTTTGTCCCGCGCTCAGCGGCCATCTTGAGGAACAGCAGATACGTCAACTGTTCGATGTAGTCGCCATAATCAATGCCGTCATGGCGCAGCGTGTGGCAGAAGCCCCAGAGTTTTTGGACGATGTCGGACATGGCGGATCAGGGTTTGTTGGCTATCGGTTCGGTGGAGGTTTGCCCTCAAACAGCGTCTCCGTCTGCCACAGACTGGTACAAAGGCCGTCAAGGTCTGGGAACAACGACCGTCTGCTAATCCCGCAGATCTCCAAAAAAACGAGGAATCTGTGCTTGTTCTGGGCTGTAATGGGCCACCGAACAAGTTGTCGGACGTCTAGCTTCCCAGGTTTGAACCCCACGCCTGCATACTCGTTCAGAGGAAGTGTTGGATTGGAATGCAGCGTGAATGCGCCGCCTTGGACAATAATGCGTGGCGTGTTCGATACCGGATAGACAAGCCTGACATAGTCGTTTGTGACTTTAGGAGGCCTTGGAGCTTGGCGCGTCAAGAAGTGGACCAAAGGTGTTTTACCCTTAATCATTGCCTCGATGACGTCGAGATCTTTAGTGCGCCGACTTTTGTCTTCTGTGAATCTTGCGAAGGCCCACAAACATCCGTCTTTATCTGGTTCTTCTGAGCAGGCGAAAAACAAGGCAGCCAAGGGTGACATACTCCAGTCCAGCAATCTTGTTGGCAAACCGTGATGCCTCGCCAAGAGGAGCGCCTCCCATTCACTGATAACTCTGCCCAAGTGTGTGTAGGCAAAACGCCTGAAGCGGTGAAGCAGCAATCGCTCTTGCTCAAATGTAAACTTTGGAAGATGCGCACCTCCAAAGCTGCGTGGACGCCCAATTGAAGGAACGAGAAGGTCACCAATTCTTCCGTGCCCACGAAAGAAGAGGCGGGCTCTGCTCTCATGCCGCATCTCCTCTAATTCTGCCAGCAAATTGGGAATCGCGGTAATCTCACGTTTTTCTGCGAGTTTGAAGGTGATATCGTTTGGCATATTCGTTCAGAGCAGTTCTCAAGCAGCCACGGCTTCGTTGAGTTCCGCGACGATGCGCGGTAATTCGCTAAAGACTTTCCTTGCCTTCGCCTTACCGCCCCGCATCTCCAGCAGCGGTGTCAGATCAAAATCATCCTCATCCATCGAAAGATTTTTCACAAGATGTTCGCGCACCAGCGAGAGCCACTGCATCTGCTCTGCCGTCAGCTTGTGCGAGGAGAGGAAATTGTCCACGGCCCGGTTGACGCGTTCCTCGGCGGTGAGCAATGGCGATTGCGCGGCTGACGCATGTTTGACGATGGAGATCACATCCGCCAGTGCCTTGAATCCTTTGGCGCGGTGGGCACGCTGGAGTTTCTCCGGCTCGAAGCCATTGTGGTTGAGCGTGCGCTTGAGTTCGTCCATCACGGCGGGCCGCCAGTCCTTCGGGTGTTGGAGCAATACGGAAAGCGCGGCGACTTTGTCGGCGTTGGTTTTTACGAACGCGGAGAAGGCGTCGAGATAATCCTCGGCGTTGTCGAACTGGCCGTAGCGTTCGAGTTTCTGCGACGAGACCACGTCTTTGTCTTCGATGGTCGTGAGGAAGGTGCGTTTGGCGCGGGGATATTCCAGCAGCAGCTTTTGAAAGTCGGGGTTGCGCAGCAGCTTCATCGTGCCGGCGAAATCCTGTTTCAGCAGTTGCGGCAGTTCCTTCGCGAACCGGCCCATGTCGCCCTCGGTAATCCACGCCGCGAACTGGGTTCGGGCGTCGGCGTTCATGTCCTTGTCAATCCGCATGAGGCGTTTGGCCAGGATGCGCACGTGGTAATCGCGGTCCACGTTCTGCCAGATGTTCTCGATGACTTCCGGGAGCGTGAGCGGGGTCTGGCGCGGCGGCTCGATGTCGAAGCTGGAGACGTTGCGGAAATACCGGATGAGCGTGCCGTCGAAACAGTCGAACACGACGAACTTCGATTTGTTGATGTCGGGACAAAGGCGCGTGCCGCGTCCGAGCATCTGCTCCCACAGAATGCGCGACTTTACCGGGCGCAGAAACACGATGAACTCCAGCGCCGGGATGTCCACGCCGGTCGAGAGCATGTCCACCGTGACGACGACCTTGGGATTGGGGCGGTTGCGGAACTCGCGAATGCGCTGGAGCGGGCGATCCACGTTCGGGTTGCCGGTGATCTTCTTCACGAAGTCGTCGCCCTGCTTGAAAACGGAGCGGCAGGTTTTGACGAGCTGGTCGGCGTGCGAGGTGTGCGGGATGTCGTTGACGGCGAAGATGAGGATTTTCGGGAAATGGCCCGTGACTGCCTCGTGTTCGTAGGCGTATTTGGCGACTTCCTCGATGATCTTGCGATTGCTGTCCGGCGCGGTGATGTCGCGCTCCACCGCGCCCGCGTCGAACTGGCGTTCATCTTCCAACTGATCGAGCGCCTTTTGGCCAGTGTCGGTGTCCACGCGCTCGATGGTCTCGCCTTCGTTGAGGAAAACGCCGTTCATGCGCACGTGCGATTTGATGGCGACCGGTTCGTAGTCCACGAGGAAGCCGTCGAGGATGGCCTGCTCGACCGTGTAGCGGAACACCGGCGGGCCAAAGAGCGCGGTAGTATGCGCGGCGGGAGTGGCGGTGAGGCCGATCTTGATGGCGTCGAAATGATTGAGGGTGTTCCGCCAGACGCTCATCTCCTGCGCCGTGTAACCGCGATGACATTCGTCGGCGATGATGAGGTCGAAGGCGTGGATGGGAATGTCGAGTTTGTCGGCGTCGGCTTCCGCTTCCGTGTCGCCGCCACTTTGCGCGAAGCAGCCTTCCGCGCCGAAAAGATTCCGCGCCATGCGCTGGATGGTGGAGACGTAAACGAACGTGTGCGTTGACCTCGGCGCGGTGAGGTATTCGTTCGGCAGCACCTTGGGATCGAACGGGTCGTCGTCGCCGAAGTCTTCCTTCTGAAACTTCTGGCTGTAAACCTCGTATTCATTCGCGAACTTGTTTCCCTGGGGCGTGTTAAAAGCGTTGAACTCCCGCACGGCCTGAGCCGCGAGGGCCTTGCGATCCACGAGAAACAAGATGCGGCGGGCGAACTTGGATTCCAGCAGCCGATAAATCTGAGCGACGGTCAGGAAGGTCTTGCCGGTGCCGGTGGCGAGGGCGAGGAGGATTTCACGGAGTCCGGAGATGATGGCTTGCTCAGTCGCGAGGTTGCAGCGGCGTTGATAATCACGCAGGCGGATGATGAGGTCGGGCGGCGTGTCGAGCAGCCAGGCGTGCGCCGGCTTGGGATCGAAGGCGAAAAGGGATTCCAGCGCAGGCCCGGTGTGGAAATTGGAGACTTGGCGGGAGACAGGTCGCTCTCCCCGGACATCAAGAAACCAGATGATCTCGCCGTTCGTGGCATAAAGGAAAGGAACGCGGTAGCCGTTCCAATTGCCCGGTCCATTGAACACGCCCAATGAGTAGCGTTTGGCTTGTTCCAAAACGTTCTGGGGGTTCACCGTCACCTTCTTGGCTTCGCTGATGGCAAGCAACTGGCCGTTGACGAACAGCGCATAGTCTGCCGGCCCGTTGGCGGTCGGAAACTCCGTCACGGCATGGCAGTTGAGCTGGGAAGTGTGCAGCCCATCGCGCCAGGGGACCATCACCCAGGCGGGATTGAGCGAACGCAGTTTCGTATCAATCCGCTTCTTGCGCGTGAGCCATTCGGCTTCGTTCATACCCCTTCGGACGTGCCCCTTTCATGTAACGGGGCAGGAGGCGCTGATAAAGGCTAAAATACGCCGATGAGCGCGGAAAGCGCGGCGACGCTTCCAAATCATCCGGCGTGGTCAAGAAGACCTTTTTGTAAAAATCCGCCTTCGGCAAAATCCATCGCTTAAATCTGTCCCCCGTGCCAACGGACTCTCTCACGCCTTGCAGATCGCTCAAATCCGCCAGCCGCAAGGAGATGAGGACTGTTGAGGACGACCGCATTCTCCAGCCGAAAACCAGTAGATCCCTTAACAGAATAGGAAAGCCGCCGCTCTATGCATTTGAACCATGGGGGCTCGCAACGGAAATCAACTCAGGGAGAACCAACCGGCGACACAACCGCCTTTGTGAGTCGAGGCGCGTCGAAACATTTGTGCGCCGTCCGATCCTGCTTTAGGCTGCGCCGCGCAACCGATGAGTGTAAGAGTTAAAATTTGCGGGCTTACCAATGCCGCTGATGCCATGGGCGCCGCTGAGGCCGGCGCGGATTTGCTGGGCTTCGTATTCTACGAACAAAGTCCGCGCCATGTCCCGGTGGCCGCGGCGGCCATCATCGCCCGCGAGTTACCCGCGTTCGTCGCAAAGGCCGGCGTTTTCGTGGACGCCCCCGTGGAACTCGTGACGCGAGCCATCAGCGAATGTGGCCTCAGTGTCCTGCAATTTCACGGCAACGAAACGCCGGAGTATTGCAGTCAGTTCGGCGTGATGATCATGAAAGCGTTTCGCGTCCGGGACGCGGCTTCCCTGGAGATTCTGCCGGCCTATCCCACGGATGCGTGGTTGCTGGACGCCTACACCGCCGGCCAGCTTGGTGGCACGGGCGCAACGTTCAACTGGGAGCTGGCAATCGCGGCGCGGAAGCTTGGCCGCCCGATTTTTCTCGCAGGAGGCTTGACGCCGGAGAACGTGGCCGAAGCCGTGCGCAAAGTGCAACCGTTCGGGGTGGATGTTTCCAGTGGCGTGGAATTCTCGCCCGGCCGAAAGGACAGGGACAAGGTGCGTGCTTTCATCGCTGCCGCCAAGCAAGCTGGCTGAACCGGGTCTGCCGAAGGCCCCACCACTGTAATGGATGACTGTCTGAAACTCGAAACTGAGAGACTCATCCGCTCCTGGGCGCAGTACAACGCTCCGTTCTTGTGCGAATATCTGGTCGCCGACGTGGAAGACCCGCGCGTCAACATCCAAAGCGTCTTGTCCCGGCACTTCCTGCTCGCCAAATTGTTCGGTGGCAGGTTTGAGGATTTGATGCTCCACGAACTACGCTTCGCCGCCGCCATGAACTGGCTCGCAAAGCACTCAACCGGTACCGACGAACGCCGCGCGATCTTTCACGCCCTGCAGCGCGGTGCGGACGACGCCGAGGGCCAGCCAATTCCCCACTTTGTAACGCAAACATTTTCGGGACTTCCCGCGAGTGCAAACGGTCTGACCGTTCCCAACTACCTCGCGGACAACCTTGTTGAGGAAGTCGCCCAGTCGCTGCCGAGGCGTAAACAAGATGAGCGCAACGTGCTTCTTACGCTCTGGCACGCCGGGTTGGCCGGTGAATCACCGCAACCTGTCTCCGTGCTCGAACCGGCGTGCGGCTCGGCCAACGACTATCGCTTCCTGGCCGCCTGCGGAATCGCGCGCCTGATTGAGTACACCGGTTTTGACCTGTGCGAAAAGAACGTCGCCAATGCTCGCGCGCTATTTCCTGCCGCACGTTTCGAGACGGGCAATGTCTTTGACATCACCGCGTCCGACCAATCCTACGATCTGTGCTTCACCCACGATCTGCTGGAGCATCTCTCGCCCGCGGGACTGGAGCGAGCCGTCCAGGAACTTTGTCGCGTCACGCGCCGCGGATTGTGCGTCCATTTCTTCCAGATGGACGAGATGCCCAACCACATCGTGCGTCCCGTCGGGGAGTACCACGTGAACACGTTGAGCCTGACGCAGACGGAAGCGCTCTTCGCGCGGCAAGGTTTTGCGGTTCAGCCGTTGCACATCGGTTCGTATCTCCGCCAACGCGTCGGTTGTCGTGAAACCCACAATCCGAACGCCTACACATTCCTGGCATTCCGCCGCTGAAGCAAATGAGGCGTCGCGCATCGCCACTGGCGTTGGGTAATGCCTCAGTCTTGCCCGGCTGTAGCGCAGATTTCCAATCTGCGGTATCGCCGAATTCCATTCGGCAGACCGGCCGAACGCTCGGAAACCCCGGCGCTTGCCAAGGGCCGCGGATTGGAAATCCGCGATACTGCAGGTTGGAAACCTGCGCTACGAGCGTTTTCGCCGGGCAAGACTGAGGCATTACGGCGTTGCTCACTTTCCCACTTTCTCACCCGCCTGCATTCCGCTAGCTTGTCACCATGAGCGCGACCGCCACTGCAAATTTGCCCGACGCTGCCGGCCACTTTGGCCAGTACGGCGGACGTTACGTGCCCGAGACGTTGATGCATCCGTTGCAGGAGTTGGAGGCCGAATACTTCCGCGCGCAGAACGACCCGGAATTTCAACGCGAGTTGTCCTATTACCTCACGGAGTTTTGCGGCCGACCCACGCCGCTTTACTTTGCTGAACGACTTACCAGAGAACTCGGCGGCGCAAAGATATATCTCAAGCGCGAAGACCTGCTCCACACCGGTGCGCACAAGATCAACAACGCCATGGGTCAAATCCTCCTCGCGAAGCGCATGGGCAAGACCCGCATCATCGCCGAAACCGGCGCGGGTCAGCACGGCGTGGCCACGGCGACCGTTGCCGCGATGTTCGGTTTGAAATGTGTCATCTACATGGGCGCGGTGGATTGCGTGCGGCAGGAATTGAACGTCTATCGCATGAAGATGCTCGGCGCGGAAGTCGTGCCGGTTCACGCGGGCCAGAAGACGCTCAAGGAAGCCGTCAACGAAGCTATGCGCGACTGGGTCACAAATATCCGCAGCACGCATTACATCCTCGGCACGGCGTATGGCGCGCATCCGTATCCCGTAATGGTCCGCAATTTCCAACGCGTCATCGGCGACGAAGCGCGCGCGCAGATTCTGGAGAAGGAGGGCCGTTTGCCGGATATGCTGATTGCTTGTGTTGGTGGTGGATCAAATGCAATTGGACTTTTTTATCCGTTCCTCAACGACGTAGGACAGGCGGCGCGCCTGTCTCAAACTTCCAAGGAAGAAAATGGTGACAGGCGCGACGCCTGTCCTACGGGCGGTGTGCGCATGATCGGCGTGGAAGCGGGCGGACTCGGCATCCAGCCCGAGCAACACGCGGCGCGGTTTCAAGGCGGCTCACTCGGTGTGTTGCAGGGCACGCGCAGCTACATCTTGCAGGATGACTTCGGGCAGATTCAATCCACGCACAGCGTCAGCGCTGGGTTGGATTACGCCGCCGTCGGGCCGGAACACGCGTGGTTGCACGACGCCAAGCGCGTGGAATACACCTACGCCACCGACGACAAGGCGCTCGAAGCCTTCATGAAACTGGCGCGGCTGGAAGGCATCATTCCCGCGCTGGAAAGTGCCCACGCCGTGGCCGAGTGCATCGTCCGCGCGCCGCAGATGAACCAGGACGCGCTCATCATCGTGAATCTCTCCGGTCGCGGCGACAAAGACGTGGCACAGGCGGCAGACAAGATCGGTTTGCAGATGCCGAAGTAGTCAGATGCTGTCCGTGACAAGCGCCTCAGAGTTCATTGTGAACAGCACGACACCGGCTGCGGTGGCAGACAATCCAGCGGTTAATCCCAACTGACGAGATTGTCGCTGGGAGCGATGCCGGGTCAGAATGATGAGGTCTGAATTATTTTGCCCCCATCATTTTGCCATGCTTCGGCTCTCAACAAACCCACACCGGCACTGCGACGCGATTTCGACCTTGGCCAGGTTGGGTTAAATCCCTGCAAACCGAGGTTGAGGAAACCCACCGCAGCCACAGTTCCGCGCGGCTTCGCCCTGCGACTCGCTGAAGTGGGCACCGACTGACAGCAACCACCTCCACCAATTGTCAAAGCGCTGGAGGACCGGCGCACTCCACGACGCTTCGCAAAGATCGTGAGTTGCGGGTGAACGCTGGGGATTCTGGGCAGCGACAGTCCTCCACCGCATTGGTTCCTGGCGCGGGACGCACCACATCAGGTCCGCGCTTACCAGGGCCGGGGCGAACACCTCAAGTAAACGTTCTCACTGCAGCTTCTCTTTCAACATTTGAAACGCCTGCTCACGTTGCGTCTCCGGGAAGTCATGTCCACAGTCCGGATGCTCCACTCGCAAGTTCTCTGGAGCGTCGTAAAGCCGGTAAACCGCCGACGCTGCTTTCACAATTTCGTCCACGCTGCTGGCCTTGAAATTCGAGTCGCCCAATGGTGCGTTGATGTACACCGGGCGAGGTGCGAGCGCCCCGAGGAGTTCGTGAAAGTCGAAGGAAATTTCCTGCAAGCGGCCGCGATACTGCGCGAGCTTGAGCATGTAGCGGGTCTGACACCAGCCGCGTTCGGGCTGCCAGTTGGCGGGATTGCCGTCGTAGTAAGCGAGGAACGAATCGAAGCCGCAGCTTGAGACGATAACCTTGATGCGCTGGTCGAACACCGCCGTGTAAATGGCATTGTGCCCGCCGAGCGAATGACCAAGCGCGCCGTAATTGCCGCGCTTCACAAAACGCAATGAGTCGAGCAGGTCGAGTCCCCGGAGGTTGTCCCAGATGGCTTTCATGGTGCCGCTCTCGTAGCCCAATGCTTTGAGGTCGGGCTGATAGTTCGCCATCACCGGATAGGCCGGCGCGAGGACGACGAAGCCACGCTCGGCCAGTTCGTGAGCATAAGCCCGGTAATTTTTGTTCACCTGCTCGACCAGCACGCGATGGCCAAATTGCATGTCCGTCGAGTGCAGCGCCAGCACTGCGGAAAACTTCGTCCGGCCATTCAGGGCTGGCTTCGGAATCAGCAGATAAGCCGGCACGCGCGAGCCGGGTTCGGATTCGTAAGTGATGAATCGCCGCACGTACGAGCCGCAATCGGTTTCTTCTTCGATTAGCACCTCGGGTGGCTTGCGTCTCGGCCTGGCGGGCAGCGGTCCCATGATTTCCTGCATTCCGCGCAGGATTTCCGCACGGCGTTTTTGCCAGTCGGCTTTGGATTTGACGGGGTGGATGTGGCCTTTCGCATCGCGATATACGAGCAGGTTGGCGCGATCCAATCGCAGAGGAGCCGCGGATTCTGGCTCCTGGGATAACGCAGAGGAGAATGAAGCGAGAACGATTGTGCAAATCGCCGCCACAAGCTTTGAAGTGCGCAGACTTGTCCGAGCTCTTCTCAGGCAGGTCGTCGCTGTCGAATGCAAGAACTGTGTCCAACTTCCTTCCTCGGGCCGCTGGACGCGGCCCTGCTTTAGCGTCATGTTGCCAAAGCGCCAAAAACAATGACGAGTCACTGCACTCCAAATTGTCGCCATTAGTGTGCCAGACTTCATCAGTAATGCCTCAATCTGGCCCGGCGAAAACGCTCGTAGCGCAGGTTTCCAACCTGCCGTATCGCGGATTTCCAATCCGCGGCCCTTGGCAAGCGCCGGGGTTTCCGAGCGTTCGACCGGTCTGCCGAATGGAATTCGGCGATACAGCAGACTGGATATCTGCGCTACAGTCGGGCAAGACTGAGGCATTACCTTCATCATCCTATTTCGACTGCTGATTCGACCGCGACGCTGGCAGAAATTCAGTTTCCGCCGGAGGCGAGCGGCGAAATTTTCGTCACGCCCAGAATCTCGTTCCACCGGAACTCGCGCTTGTGAATGAGGCCCTCGGCGGCGCGATAGACCTCCAGCGAGATTTTCGGTTCGGCCCCCGTCGTGTCCACGTCGAACACGCAGTAAAGTTTGCCGGTGTTCACGAAGTAAAACGCCTCGGCGGTCGGTTGGGCGCGCGTGCTGTTGCCACTGCCGAACGGCCCGGAAGTCACTTCGATGAATTTGTCGAGCACTTGATACGCCGCTGTGAAATGGCGGTCGCCGGAGAGCAGCATCACGCCCTGGATGCCGCGCTCCTGAATGAAATCAAACAACTCCCTGCGCTCGCGGTTGAATTTCGACCAGGAGTCCACGCTGCCGTTCGACTGCCATTCGCTGCCACTGGCGAGGAATTTGACTTTTGCCTTCGAGGCGGAAAGTTCCCGCTTCAGCCACGCCAATTGCGCCGCACCGAGCATGGTCTTGGCGCTGTCATCCGGCGATTCGTTGGGCGAGCGATGATAGCGCACGTCGAGCATGAAAAATTCAGTATCACCGCGCGTGAACTTGAAATACACGCCGGGATCGTCGCGCTGACCGAAGCCCGGGTTCGGCCAGAATTCCTTGAACGTCTGGAGCGAAACTTCCTTGCCCTCGGTGGTGCCATCACTGTTGTTCGGGCCGAAATCGTGATCGTCCCATATTCCGTAGCACGCGACGCGGCTGGAAAGGTCGCGGAAGCCGGCCAGCCGGCGCTGATCGTAGTAGGCCGCGCGCTGCTTGGCAGGCTCGGTTGAATCCGCGTAATGGTTGTCGCCGAGGAACAGCAACAGATCAATCGGCGTGCGCGCCGCCAGATCGCCCCACGCCGCTGCCGGGTCAAAGGCGTTGCGGCCGACGCAGGAAATGAACGCGAAGCGAAATCGCCCGGGCGTTCCCTCCGCCGGAGCGGTGACGAACGAAGGCGCCGGACTGGCCATGCCAGATTCACCGTCCACATGCACCCAGTAGTAGTAACGCGTCGCCGGCTTCAAACCGGTGATGTGAATCTGACCAAGATACTCCGGCCCGTGAAGGGTCTGGCTGCGGAGTGTGCGCCCGCGGGACAAGTCCGGGCGCTCACTCACGCAGACCGCCACGGAACGCCGGGTGGAGCGAGTGGGACCTGAACGCGGCGGGGCCTTGACCCAGATGCGCGCTTCAGTCGCGCCGACATGGCCGAGCATGGGACCGAGCTCAAGCTGCTCGGTCGGAGCCGCGGAAGCCGATTGCGCCAGGGCAAACGTTGCCAAGGCGAGGAGACACCAGAATCGGGGCAGCAAGGTTTTCATGGGCGCATAATGAACCGTGGCAAGCGGCATCGTCAACGACCGGGTCGCACAAGTTCAAGACGCCGAGGTGAATGACAAGTAAGAGCAAGACTCAGGGTGGCACAACTGCACAAATCAGCGAGTGCGTGGCCCCCGGAGCAAACGCGCAGTTTCAACCTGGCTTTTCAGCCTCGACACCGGCACGTCATTTCGGTTTGCTTCGCGGGATTTATTTCGCGGCCGAAACGCATGAACACTGAGCAGTTAGCCAAAGCCAAATCGCTGGGTTTCTCCGACCGGCAGATCGCCAATCTGACCGGCCGAAGCGAGGATGACATTCGCGCTTTGCGGAAGGAACTGGGTCTTGTGCCCAGCTACCGCCTCGTGGACACCTGCGCCGCGGAGTTCGAGGCCTACACGCCTTACTACTACTCGACCTACGATCGCGGCGATGATGAAATCAAAGGCAACACAGCGAAGAAGGTCATGATCCTGGGTGGCGGACCGAATCGAATCGGTCAGGGCATCGAGTTTGACTACTGCTGCGTCCATGCCGCCTTTGCGCTCAAGGAGGACGGATTTGAAACCATCATGGTCAACTCGAACCCGGAGACGGTTTCCACCGATTACGACACGAGCGACAAGTTGTTCTTCGAGCCGTTGACGCTGGAGGACGTGTTGCACATTTACGAACGCGAACAGTGCTGGGGCGCCATTGCGCAATTTGGCGGGCAGACACCGCTGAATCTGGCGCTCGGTTTGCAGAAGAACGGCGTGAACATCATCGGCACCTCGCCACAGAGCATTGAGATTGCCGAGGATCGCAAGCTCTTCGCGGCGATGCTGCGCAAGCTGGACATTCCGCAGCCGCCCAACGGCATCGCCACGAATGAAGACGAGGCCCTCGCGGTGGCGCAGCAACTGGGTTATCCGATTCTGGTGCGCCCGAGTTTTGTCCTGGGCGGGCGGGCGATGCAGATCGTTTATTCGGATGCCGAGTTGCAGCACTACATGCGTTTTGCGGTGGAGGCCTCGCCGGAGCGGCCCGTGCTGGTGGACAGGTTTCTGGAGGACGCCACGGAAGTGGACGTGGATTGCATTGCGGACGTGGGGCATTGGAAATCCGAAAGCCAGAATCCGAAATCCGAAGGTCACAGCGTCATTGGCGGCATGCTGGAACACATCGAGTTTGCGGGCGTTCATTCGGGCGACGCAGCGATGGTGCTGCCGCCGCACTCGCTTTCACCGAAAGCCATCCAAACCATCCGCGATTACACGCACGCCATGGCGCGGGAGTTGAACGTCGTCGGGTTGATGAACGTGCAATACGCGGTGAAGGACGAAACGGTTTACGTCCTGGAAGTCAACCCGCGCGCGTCGCGCACCGTGCCGTTCGTGAGCAAGGCAATCGGATTTCCGCTCGCCAAACTGGCGGCCAAAGTGATGGCCGGAATGACCTTGAAGGAGCTTGGTTTCACGGAAGAAGTCTGGCCGGAGTATTGGGCGGTAAAGGAATCCGTCTTTCCGTTCAACCGCTTTCTCGGCCAGGACATCCTGCTCTCGCCGGAAATGCGCTCGACGGGCGAAGTGATGGGCCTGGACGCGGACCTGGGCGTTGCCTACGCAAAATCCCAGATGGCGGCGAATTCACCGCTGCCCACGAACGGCAGGGTGTTCATCAGCGTGAGCGACGCGCACAAGGGTGAAGTGGCGGCGGTGGCAAAACAGTTTGCGGACCTGGGCTTTGAACTGGTCGCGACGGGCGGAACGGCGGCGGTATTGGAAAAGGCCGGGTTGAAGATTCAGCGCGTGTTCAAATTATTGGAAGGCCGGCCCAATGCGATTGACTTGCTCAAGAACAAGGAAATTCAACTCGTCATCAACACGCCCGCCGGCCAGACGCCGCGGGCCGACGAGGTGAAAATCCGCACCACCGCTGTTTATACCGGCACACCGATCATGACGACTTTGAGTGGAGCGAAAGCCGCCGCGCTGGGCATCGCCGCGCTCAAGAAAAGCGGCTACCGAGTGAAGACGGTGCAGGAGTATCACTGAGCAAGGCAGACTGACAGCCCCTGCGGAATTACTTCAGGCAAACGTTACGGATTGGGGATTCCCAGCACTCCCACCTTCAGCGCCGTGGCTGGGTCTGCATCCGTTCGTATTGTTTGACGGCTTGGATGGCGCGGGCGTCGCCCTTGGCTGCCAGGGAATAAATCTCCGTCATCACCGCCGCCATGGCGTCCTGGAGGGCGATGCGTTGCTGGGGGTTCATGGCGGGCGTGGCCCGTAACTGCTGCAAGCGCGTGACGGCATCTTCGAGATTTCCACTCTTGTACGCGGTCATGGCCTGATTCAACTGCTCGGCGGGTGGCGCCGCAGGCTGGGCCTGAGTGGGTTGAGCTGCCGCGGAGGGCACATACACGGGGGAGGTTGTTGGCGCGGGCGTGGCCGCAGGCTCGAGTGCCGGTTCTGCTTCTTCCATGACGCGCGCCGCGCGTTCGAGCTCGCTGTTGGCATCTGCATTCCCGCCACAGCCGCTGAACATCACCGCAAGGCTCGCGCACCCGACCAATGTCCAAAGCAAGTGCTTTTTCATAAGGTTTCCGAGTTGGCGGAATCAGCGGCCGTTCAGAGTTCCCGGATTGCACCAAAGGCGGTTCTTCGTAGGAATGTTCCCTTCAGAATAAAACTTCACAGTCTTGAGGTACTCGACACTGCCACTCACAATTCCGACTGTGGTGCCAACCGAGTGCAATCGGGTAATGCCTTCGTTCGGTGCACTGGAGCCGTCGTTAAAATCGCCCGGGTTGGTTTCCAACGCCTGCCAGAGGATGATGGAATCCTGTCGGAACTGGCTGACCTTGTAGGCACGCGGGGCAATTGATCCATAACCCACCAGCGCGCCGTTCATCAAATAACTGGACAACTTCTGCGTACGCAGTCGCCACGGTGGCGGGTTGGTCTTGTCCAGCGGACACCGGTAGATTTCATGGTTCTTGATGTATTCCCACAACAGCCCGCCCTGGTAAGCCAGGACGGCATTGGTGTTGTACGGCGGGGCAATGATGTTGGGCACTGTTCCTCGCGAAGCGTCATAAAGCCAGCCGCGGGCGACCCAGGGCGCATTCCAATTCGGTTCGGGCAGGTAATCAATAAAGTCGGAGGCATACATGTGGGAAGCCAGCGTGATTTGCTTGATGTTGTTCGCGCATTGCGTGCGCACCGCTTTCTCCTTGGACTTGGCCAGCGCCGGCAGCAGCATCGCCGCCAGGATGGCGATGATGGCAATGACGACGAGCAGTTCAATCAGCGTGAAGGCCAGGCGGGCTTTGGGTTGGGTGTTCATAATCAGATTTGCTCAGAGTTGCGAGTCGGTTTCGATGACCACTTCTGGCCATAGCTTACAACAGCACCAGGGAATGGCCAAGTCTTTAACGTGGGAACTGCCGCCGGCGCACCCGCGCTGACGGTGGGCCGAACCATCGCAACCGAGCGATCCGGCGTCGCATTCATTGCGCGCTAATCTCCGCAAAATCTCCGGCTTGAGCAATCCCCCTAATGGGGGATGACCGTCCCCAAGTCCGGGCAGTAGCCGCTTCGCTCTTCGAGCCGGGAAGCCGCCAAGAATCAAGGCCTTGGCATGGCCAGCCGCAGGTACAGCCGCTCACCGGAAACGGGCAGCGCCACGCGATAACGCCCGTTCACCACGGTTGGCTGGCCCGGCGTATTGGTCCAGACCGCAGCCGGACCGGTCAGCGCCGGCGATTGCTCCAGGACGCACTCCGCACATTCCAGCGGCCATTCGAGGACAACCTGGCCACCCTCCAAGCGGATGGTCAGGGTCACTCCGACCGTGCCTTCAAGCGCCCGGAAGAATTTAATCGGCCCGCTTGCCGGACGCAGTGGAAGATCGGTTCGCAAACCGGTGGCTGTCACCAGGCTGTCGAAGCCCCAAGAGATGGCGCCACCGAGCCCGGTGGTGTGTTCCAAGGTATAGACCTTGCCTGGATGACCGTAAAGCGTGAGTGCCACTTCTCCCGCACCAGCCGGCGCCGCATCAAGAATCGGTTCCCGGCCGACGATAAACACCCGGCCCAGGCCAGCCTGACCATCCACGGTCTGCAAGGAATCAGCTCGCACGCCCTGGAGCGATTCACCGCGCAATTCTGCGATAGCCGACGATTCGTGCGGCACGGCGGCGAAACCAAGCTGGCCAAGCGTCAGATTGCCCTGCAACAACGCGCCCGACTGTTTGTCGAACTGGACATTGAACCTGTCTGCCCCCAGTGGAATCAGATTCGCCGAACCGATTTGCGGCGCCAACCCCGAGAGGTTGAGATTTGTGAGCCGGCCCCCGCCCACTGCAAGGACGAGTTGCAATTGGTTGAGGTCAATGCCCGATTGCAGCGTCAGCGCCACGTTGCCCACGCCGTTGGACCAAATGGCTGTTGTCCCGATGCCGAGGGAGAAGTCCGGCTGCGTGTCAATCACGATGACGGCAAACGTCTGCGTAGCACTCATGGACGGCGGACCATCGTCCGTCACAATCACCGAGATCAGGTTGGTGACGCCGCCTTGAGTTTGGTTGGGCTGCCAGGTGAACACGCCGCTGACCGGATGAACCGCCGCACCCGCCGGGGCGCCTGCCCCGAGGCTGAAGGTTAACTGTTGCGCCGGCAGGTCCACATCGCTGGCCGCGTTCGTAAACGTCAGCAGCGCGCCCTCCGCAATGGTGAAGTTCGGGATGGGGGCCAGCACCGGTGGCGTGTTGGATTCCAACACGATCAGGCTGAAGGTCAGCGTGTCGCTCAACTGCGGGATGCCGCTGTCGCGCGCTGTCACGGTGATCTGGTTGGTGCTGGGACCGTGCAACTCGGCGGTGATCCAAGTGAGGAGACCGCTCTGCGCGTTCAGCACCATGCCGCCGGGCGCGCCGGTGCCGAGTTGATAGGTCAACGAATCTCCGTCGGGATCGGTTGCCGAGAGGGTCAGCGAGAACGTCTCCCCTTCGGGAATCACTTGCGTGGGGATGGCTGCCAAAACGGGAGGCTGATTGACGAACGCGACGGTGGTTTGTGCCTGAGGCGCCGCCGGGGCGGTTTCCCGATTGCCGGCGTTGTCCACGGCCACGCTGTAGAACGCGTAGCTCTTGTTGAGCGTGCCTTGGAAGACCGCGCTGGTGGTGGGAGTGCCGGCGAGCCAGCGCTGGAAGGCACCGCCGTCTTCGCTGAAGTAAACGTCATAACTCGCAATGCCACTGCCGCCCGCGTTGTCCTGGCCGGACCAATTCAACAGGAACACAGCCTGGCTCTGCCCGGGCAGAGCCGCCACGGAACTGACCGGCGGCTCGTTGTCCACGGTTGGCAGGAGTTCATATAACAGCGTGTACTGCCCCGTGCTGTCATGGTCGAGCAAGTGCAGGATGTTTTCCTGTTTGGGCCGTTTGCCTTGTCCCAGGAACGTGCGATCCGTCACCCAGGCGTTGGTTTCCACGCCCACGGAAAAGCTGTCGGAGCGAATGACTTGAGCAAGCCGATACTGACCGTCCGCAGGATCGGGGATTCGCAGATAGGTCCAACCCGCTGGCATGTCCGCCGTCATTTGCACCTGAAGATTGCCCGGCGAGAGGGTGCCGGTGATGACCGCATTGGTCACCACGGCCACGTAGTTGCTCGAACCGTCGCTCAACCAGAGCGTGTCCGGCAGATCACGCAGATCGGGCTTGTTGTTGACGAGGAAGTCGGGCTTGCCGTCTTCGAACGGTCCACGCGCATGCACCAAGCGGATCATCTCGTGGATGCGCACTTCGTCAATGAGCGAGAGGCGTGGGTTGCCCTGGCCGTCCAGGTGTTCAAAGGTCGCGCTGTAGTTGATGAACAATCCTTGCAAGGTGGACGTCATCAACCAGCGCGCCACGCTGATGCCGCCGGGTGGAATGGTGCCGAAGTTGGCGGTCAGCGATGGCGTCAGGTTCTGCCCGGCCACCTCGGTGGCAATGATCTTGAAGTCAATCAGCAGGCCCTTTTCGTTCTCGATGATCTCGGGCTGGGCGGACGTGATGCGGAAGTTCTTCGCCTCGCCGGCGCCCCAGTTGCGGACCATGATCGCCAGATTGAACGGAATGCTCGGTTCGACGACGTCCGTGAACGGATCGTCCGAATACACATCACGCTGGTGGAAATAGTCCAGCGTGAGCCGCGCGGTGGGATTTACGGTAATGGGCACGGGCGAGTGCGGCACCGTGACCACCAAGCCATTGAGGGTGTAACGGAACTCGCCCCCCACGAAATACTGGACTGGTTCCGGCGGCGCGGCATCCACCGTGGGCACGAGCGTCCACCGTGCGGTGCCTTTGGCGCCGGCCGCCACGGAACCGCCACCGTCCACATCGCTCAAACCGGTCAACTCGGGCGGCTGCAAACCGAACAAGTCGTCCGCATTATTGCCCTGCCCATCCGTCACGCGCACGATGATGCGGATGTCCTCAAGCGTGGCAGTGGCGTTGTCAATGTCCAGCGTGGCGCGGAACGCCTCGCGGCTCAGGACCGCTTCCTGATCGAGCTTGAGCTTTACCCGGGCGCAGACGCCGCCGTCTTCGCCTTCTTCGTCGTCGCCGCCCGCGGCGCTGATTTCCGGCGGCGCGCCCGCCGGTCCACAGCCGAGGCTGATACCGATGGAGGGGATGCTGTAGCTGCTGTAGGCGCTCGAGCCGGGGCCACCAGGACCACTCCAACCGGGGCCGAAACCGACACCACCAGGGCCAGCACTAGGGGCACCGCCGCAATCACCTGAAACGCCGCTGACGGGGACCGATGTGCCGCCACTGATAATGAAGGGGCCACATACGAAGGACCATAAGGTGTTGCCGCTCATGCCGCACGGCACGCCGCTGGCCGCCCGCACCTGACCCGGCGCGGGGCTGGGGAAATCGCCAATCCGCCGCAGCGTGACCGGAATCGTCAGGGACGACTTCGCCGGCAACCGGCCAAGGTCCCCGATCAATGGCTCGATGGAGTAGAACGGATGCGAGCTGAATCGGAGTTGAACATCGTCCGCCGCGATCAAGCCGTGATTGCGGAAGGTCATGTTCACCTGTTTGGTCTGCCCGACGATCTTCAAATCACTCACATCCAGCACGGGGGGATCAATTGTCACCACTGGCGCCGGCACGACGGTCTCAAATTCGGTTTCAATCGTGATGCGGTAGTGATCTTCAATCTCGATACGTTCAACTGTCCAGGTGTACCGCACGGCCTGATACGACAGGAACGCGGTCACGTCATTGGTGATGCCCGGCTCGACGAAGATGGTGCTGTGATAGCCGTTGTGCTGTTCGGCATCCAGTTCGAGGTCATAGTAGCCTTCCATCAACTGGGGCACAAAGAACCGGCCGGAGGCGTCGGTCACCCCGTTAGTCACCACCGACCGGCTGACCGCGTCGCGCACGCGCACGGTGGCGTTGGTCAACGGCGGTGACCCCGCGCCGTAATAAGTGAACTCATTCACCGAGGTAATCAGCAAGTCGCCTTTGGCCTCCGACAGCGCCCGGAAACTGAACGGCACCGCCACGCCCGTCCCGTCCCCGTTCACGGCCAGGTTGCCTTGATGAATCGTCAGCGAGATGTCCTCGGGCGGGCTTAGTTGCAACGTCACCCGGTTGGTTTCGCCCGGAGCCAACGAAGGCATTGGATTGGGCGAAACCAGACTCATCCACGGCAGCGGTGGGAGGGACACCGCGATGGTCCCCGTTTCCAGCCCGCCGGTGTGGGCGATCTCGAAGGACACCGTGCGCTGGGCGCCGCGTTTCATGCCGCCGTCCAACCGGTCCGGATACGCCACCAGCCGCGGCACCAGCGGATCAATGGTCACCCGGATCGGCACTTCGAGCACTGCGCCCTCAGCGCTGGTGATGCGCGCTCCGATGACGCCCGACGTGAAGGTGGCGTTCAGGGCGGAAATGCCGTAACCCAGTTGAACGACGGCGCTGCCCGCGAGGTAATTGGTCTCCAGCGTCAGCATCGCGTTGACGTTCGCCGGAAGATTCAACGCTTCGACCGCCAGCCCCGTCAACGGCACATCGCTCAGATTCTCGATGGCCACCGATCCCCCGATGCTACTGCCTTCACTCAACCGTACGGAGGGTTGCGCGGGTTGCGCCTTCATGCCCAGCAAAGAGAAACTGTCCTGCGCGGCCGGCGCCGTCGCGCCGGGATGCGACGCCGCGATTTCGTAATAACCCGCCTCGCCCGGTAGCGGCTGCCAGGTCGTGGCAAAATTGCCAACGACATCCGTGAGCGCCGCAATGACGCGCGTCGTGCCGCGGACGTTGATATGGATGTTCACCAGGGCAAACTGTGCGGGCAGGCCGCCGGGACGCGTGGCGTGGCCCGTCATCGTCACGGGCGTGTTGGCGGGCGCGTTTTCGAGCGTCGTGGCGACCACGGCCTCGTAGGCGGGCACGACCTGGATGGGATTGGGCGAGATGCCAACGTTGTTGTTCTCGATGATCTCCAGGACGTTGTTCAGCACGTCGGTCTCAACAATGACCCAGTAATTCCCGGCCGCTTGCGGCAGCCGCGCCGCAAAACTCTGACCGAACTGGCTCCCCGCCGGCAGACTGACGTTCAAGCTCAATTGACTGATCAAGATGTCGTCACCCACGAACGGATCAGGTGAGAGGTAAATGCGCTGCACAATCGCGTTGGACGGAGAGGCGACCACGCCCTGATTACGAATCTGGTAGCCGATATCCACGAATTCCTCCGTCGCAGCCGTGGCCGGCACGGTGATGCCGACGACCACCAGGTCGGGCAGATTGATGTCGCTCACGGTGATTTGCGCCGCACCGGCAGTCAAACCCGCCGCGCTCGCGGTCACGGTCACCGTTTGGTTGCCATCGGTTTCGCCATCCGCCACCGAGGCCGCATTGAATTGCGCAGAGAACGCGCCGGCGGGAATCGTCACCGTCGGCGGCACGGTCAGTTCGCTGGGGTCGGAGGAAACCAGCGTCACCAGCAGGGCGGCATTGGTGCCGGCGTTGCGTGTCACGGTGCCGATGGCGGCGGGATTCAAGCCCTCGGCTACAAGATTTTGGCTGAACGCAACTCGCAACGTGGGGCCATCGTCGTCCGTCACCGTTACCGGCACAATCAAGGCCTCGCCCAGGCGATTCGCCGAGCCGGAAGCGCGGAACCACGCGCGCACCTCGACGTTCTTGTCGCCGTCCACCAGGTCATTGTTCACGGTCGCCACCGGGAAGGTGATGACGGTGGTGCCGCCCGGGATGGTGACGAGAGACGGTACGCGCAAGGCGTTGGTGTTGCTGCTCCGCAATTCCACTTCAAGCGGGCGGGCCGAAACCGGTGCGCGGGTCAGGGTGGCCATCGCCGCCTGCGGCCCGGCGCCTTCGCTCAAGGTATCGGGAGCGATGGCCAAAGTCAGCGTGGGCCAGTCATTGTCGAGAATGGTGATGTTCGTTGCGCCCGGGTGATAACCAGGAGTCGAAACCGTGACGGTCACGCCCAGCGGCGCCTCCACCAGCGTATCATCCAGCGCCCGGATTTCAGTGTGTGTGAAGTATTCGCCGGCGGGAATCGTGACGGGCGAAACGACCGATAGTTGTCCCGGACTGGAACTGTTGACCGCCACCTGCACGGCGGCATTGGTGCCGCCGTTGCGCATGACCAGGGCCGCGATCGCTTCTCCCTCCAGGATCTGGTCGGTGAAAGGAATCAGCGATAACTGCGGGAGGTCCGCATCAAGCACGGTCAAATTCGCGGCGGCTGATTCGAAGCCGGGAGCGGACGCGCCAATGGTGACGACCTGGGAACCGTCCACCTCGCCATCCGCCAGCGCCACGATATTGAACGAAGCGGAAGCCTGACCCGCCGCAATGATGACCTGGGCGGGAAGCGACACTTCCGTCGGGTCCCCATTGATCAGCGTGACGGTCAACGCAGCCGCCCGGCTGCCGTTGCGCGTGACGGTGGCAACGACGGGTTGCGACGCGCCTTCGGTGATCTGGCTCAGATTCAATTGCAGCGTCAGCACCGCCGGCACGAGTGTGCTGTTGGTGGCCACGCCAAGATTGTTGGCTTCGCTCAACTCAATGACATCGCCGCGGCTGTCGGCCTGCACCGCGAACCAAAGATTTCCGAGCACACCGGACGTTGGAATCGTCACCGCTTGCGTGCGGGTGATCGCGCCGCCAGCCGCCAGGGTGTTGGTGACGAGGTGCGTGGCCAGTTCTTGCAGGCCGGCGCCGGCGCTGTTGGTAGCCAGGAACACGGTCTCAGACCAGACTCCCGTAATTCCCGTCGGACCCTGGTTGGTCGTGGTCCAAATCAGCGGCAGCGTTTCGCCGGGCGCGGCGTTGGTGGGCGCGAGCACGTTTACCACGGCAAAGTCCGGCATCGGCGGCAACGACAGCGTGATGGCAGCGGAGCCCAGGTTGTTGTTCTCGTTCGATTCCGCAATGGCATTGCCGTGATCAGCGGCCAATACCAGGTGATACACCCCGGGCGTGGAAGCGCCGGTGTGGGGCAGGGTGACGTTGGCCGTATTCGTGTAACTCGCGCCCGGTAACAACGGAATTACCGCCGCGTCAAAAGTGTTCAGCAGCGTGGCCAGCGTGTTGCTCGTGGGTGACCAATAGAGGCGGTCGGTCCACGCAAACGACGCCGGGGCACTCCCCGCATTCGTCACCACGACCTCGACCGGCACGGTCTGGCCGAACTCGGCCGTTGCCGGCGCGGTGACGCGGGACACGCGCAGGTCAATGGCCACGATGTTCAGGGGCGACACGGCGAATGCGGTGTTGTTGTCCTCATCGAGTTCAAACAGTTGATTCGCACTGTCCACGCGCAGCCCCAGATAACGTGCGCCGGGAGGAAGCGCGGGCACAATCACGTTTTGGGTCGCTGTGATCGAAGCGCCCGCCCCGAGTCCGGCGGGTCCGGGATTGAAGCTGACCGCGCCCAAAGTCTGCGCACCGGAACCATTGGCGTTGGGCGAGAGCAGAACCGCGTTTTGCCAGGGACCAAAGGCCGTGCCCGGGCCGATGTTCGAGATGACGAACGTCAACGGAATCGTCGTGCCCGCCGGCGCCGTGGCCGGCGCCGTCAGCGCACCCACGGTCAGGTCGGGCGGGGTCAACGTGGTCAGGGTGAAGTCGCCCGAGGTGGTGGCATTGCCGGCGGCATCGGCGGAGCGGACGCGGAAATGATACAGCGTCGCCGGGGCCAGCCCGGAAAGCATCAGGCTGTGCTGGGTGCGCAACAGGGCGGAACTGTTGGTCGCGGTGTAACTGCTGGTCAAACCGTATTCGACCCGCGAGGTCGCCGGCTCGTCCGTCGTCCAGGTGATGACCGCCGTGGTGACGCCGGGCGAATTCGAGACGGCGGTGATCACGGGCGGCGTGGCGTCCACCAGTTCGTATTCCGCCACGAAGTGCATGTTGGTCGGGTCCGTGGTCGCGAAGGTTTCCAGGAAACTGGCGTTGGTTTGATACGGCGCACCGTTCAGCGTGAATCGTTTGAACGCATAGTAATTTGGCGGCGTATTTGTCACGGCCGACGGCGTGGAGATGACGGTGCTTTGTCCGTTGTTGTAAGTGCCCGTGCCGGTCACGGTGGCCAGACCGGCCGGCAGGGTGGCGGTGGTCACTTGATGAACCAAGTGAGCCTCGGCGTAATTCGCCACGACGAAGCGGTTGCTCGAAACGATGGTGACGAGCGTCGGGTTGGAGCCGACCGTCACGCCGTTCTCCGTCCAGTGGCTGAACTGGTAACCAAACGCCGGCTGCGCGGTGAGGGTGTTGGTGGTTCCCCAGATGTGAAAACCCGTGCCGACGACGACGCCCGCGGCCGGCGGATGATTCGACGCGGTGATTTCAAACCACGGCAGGGCGAACTCGGCGTTCAAGCTTTGATTGCGATTGAGGATGAACGTGTAATTCGAGTTTGCGCTGCGGACCACGTTGGCTTCGGTCCAATGAACGAAATAATACGGCGCCGCGTTCGTGACCGGCGTGGCGGTGACGTTGATGCTCGTGCCGTCGGGATAGGTACCGGCGCCGGTCAGCGCGCCGGCCCCCGGCGGGATCGAGTTCAACGTGAGCGTGTAAAACGCGGTGATGGCAAACGTCGTGGTGACGGTATTGTTCTCGGCGCTTTGATGGCTGATCGCGTCGTATTCAAAAATCGCCTGGCCGGAATCCGTCGTGACCTCCACCAGATACGTGCCGGGTGTGGAGGTTGAGAAACCGGCCTGGCGCGCAACGGAGGCGTTGACGGCGAGCAGGCCCGAGTTCGTGTAGGTCTGGTCAAAGAGGGTGGTAGCGGTGGTCTGGTTGCGCACGCGGACGCGCTCCGTGAAGCCGGTGATGGTGGCGGCGGTCCCGCGATTGAACGTGTCCCAGGCCAGCGTGTACATCTGGCCGGCGTCCGGGCCGGTGAGATTCAGGTTCTCGATCACCAGGTCCGGGTAATCGGCCAGCGCGATGGCCAGCGGATTCTCCGTCGCGGTTTCATTGTCACCCTCGAGGAGGAACTCGTTGACCGTATCGGTGAAATCGGTCTTGACGATCAGATAATAGTTGCCGCTGATACCGTCGGGCAGATTGACCGTGTCCGGAACGGTGTACCCCTGTCCCGGTTGCAACACGCCCGTGTGCTGATAAAAACCAAGTTCAATATCGTCGGCATCCATCGTCGTGTTCGGCGAGAGGACCACGCGGTCGTACCAAGTGTCCGCCTGGGTGGCGAGCGAACCGACGTTTTCAACGGTAAACGAGAAGCTCAACGGATCGCCGCTTTCAAGTCCGACTGTCACCGGAATCGTCAACTGCGTCACCTGCAGGTTCGGGAAGATGACGTCCTCGGTCGGCAGGACGAGCGCGTCCAGCAGATATTCGCTCATCAATCCGGCCGAGTCCGCCCCCGCGCGCACCAGCGCGTAGTAGGTTCCCGTCTGGATGATCTCGATCTCCGCAACGCCGTCAAACGGTCGGCCGGCGCCGGCCTCGGACATGTAGTTGTTGCCGACGTCATACAAGCTGACCACCGGCGCCAGCAAACTGCTCGCCGGCTGCCGCGTACGGATAAAGACCGTTGAACCCGCTTCAATGGTTCCCAAATTGAAATAATCCAGATCGCTTGACAGCCGGATATACCCGCCGATGGATGCCGTCCGCGTCGTGCCTTCGGTGACAAACGTCAGGGAATTGGCGGTCGCGATGGAGTTGTTCGCTTCCCCTTCCGTCGCCAGGCCATCGCGATAGAGGGAAACCCGCAGGCGATGCTCGTTGTAGTAACCATAGTTGGGGGCAACGCGAATGGTATAAAGACCGCTCTCTGTGAGGGCGATGGGATCGGTTTGTCCCAGGCCGTTGTTGGGCGCCGTGAATTGTTGCAACAAGGTGCCGTCCGGACGATGGATCTGAAAGATCAGACTGCTGTTGCCCGGGTTGCCGGGGTTTTGCACTGCCAGCACCATTACATCGCCGGCCTGCGCTTCGAAACTCCAGAAGTCAAGGTCTGAACCTCCGTCGAGATAGCCGCGGCCCGCGCCGGAAATCAACGATGGCTGCGTGCTCTCCATCGGCAGCGCAGTGGCTTGCGCGGCCGTGTTGTTCGGCTCGCTCTCGGTTTGGAACCCGGGGAGTTGCGCGACGCTGAAGTGCCGGACGCGCTCGACATTCATGGAATTGCCCGCGCTGTCCTGCAATGCGGTTGTCGCGATGAAACGATAACTGCCCGGCTGCAGTAGTCCCGGCAAAGTCCGATAGGTCGCGTTCAGCCCCGAGCTGTACGACGGCGAAGTGACCACCGTCCAGATCACATCATCCGTTGTGTCGAAGACCCCATCGAGGCCGGCCGACCTCAAGTCGTAACTGCCGGAACTGTTCACCGTGGCGGCCAGCATGTCCTCGGAGAAGGTCAGGGTGAAGCGGTCGAAAACGCTGGTGATCGTCGTCCCTTCGGCGGGGAGGGTGTCGGCGAGGATGACGGGGGGCACGGTGTCTTCGAGTTCCACGCTCAGGAGGTAGTGCGAAAAGAGGTCGCGCGGGGTGCCGTTGACGCGCGCGTAGTAGGCCCCGGCCTGGCCGGGGCCGATGTTATGGGTCAGGGTTTGCGTCCCCGCCGCCGCCGCCACCACCACCGCGCCCGTGCTGTCAATGATCGCCAGTTCTGAGACTAATCCGCTGCTCGCGGGCCAGTGCTGTTCCAACCGGACCTCGATGCCTTCGCCCAGGTTGCCCAACTGGAAAAAGTCGCCGCTGGTGTCCCCGGCATGAATCACGCCCGTCACCTGCGCCCGCCGCACGCCCGCCGCCAGCACCAGACTCAGCGCGTTGGCCTGGTTGATCGCGTTGTTGCTCTCGTTCTCCAATTGCCATTGCGCCGGCAGCAGGAGCACGCGAAAGCGGTATTCTCCGTAATAGTTATAGTTGACGCCCACCCGCACGTAGTAGGTCCCGTCCACCGGCAGGGTCGCCGGACTGCTCTGGCCCGCCCCGCTGGAGGGGGCGCTGAAGTTGATGAGGTCCCCCCCATCGGGCCGTTCCACCCGCCAGTTCAAGCCGCTGCTCCCGGGATTGCCCGGGTTTTGCACCACCACCAGCACCCGCTGCCCGGCCCGCCCGCTGAAACTCCAGTAGTCCACGTCGCTGTTG
>JACZKP010000025.1 GCA_014860005.1 Verrucomicrobiota bacterium
CCGGAACAGCCACCGCCGAGGATTACCACATCAGGCAAACTGGTCGAATGAGCCTCTGTAGTGCAGACCTTTTTGATCGCTGGATTGGATGCCAACCACTTGCGTCATCATTCCACCCTGAATAGCGGAAGTCGGGCTAACTCGCATGTCTCACACTCCGGTAGCGCGGATTTCCAATCCGCAGGTCTTCGCCAGCACGGGCGTTTCCGAGCGTGCGACTGATCTGCCGATTGGAATTCGGCGATACAGCAGATTGGAAATCTGCGCTACCGCCGGGCAAGACTGAAGCATTACGTCGGCGGCTACGCCGCGTTCAACTTCTTGGCGGTTGGTTAACGCTCGATTTGCCTGCGCGACACAACCACTTCCAGCGAACTCATTTCATCGCGCCGGTTCCGCCGGTTCATACACGGAGCGCAATTTGATCCCGCGGAAGGCCGAACTGGTGGACCACGACGCAATGCCGAACGGTTTGGAAAGCTCGATGTCGCCAAAGCGCAGGGACAGTTTGCGGCCGGTGGTGATCAGGTCCACGACCTTCTGCTGTTCAACCCACGCTTCGATGCGTTGCTCGGTCACGCGCAGGCGCACCCGATACCAGCGACCGTTCTCGAAGTTGATGAACGTCGTGGTTTCGTTTTCCGAGGCATCCGCACCATCCACATTGGAAATTCCCACCAGCGATCCGCCCCAGCCCCCGATGATCAAGCTGCAGAACGAGTCCTGCACCGGAAAGGTCAGTCCGCAGAAAAAGTCCGAACCGGCCACGCGCAGGGCTTCGAAGGTGAGTTCATAATTCACCTTGGGGAACTCATTGGTGTAATTGACGCCTACGAACGGATCGGCCTGCCAGAGCAACAGGAGGCCGTGCTGGACCTCCACGCTGCCGCCGCTTTCAAACTCGGTGAGTTTCCAGCCAGCGAGGGATTTGCCATCGAAGAGATCGCGCCAGCCTTCGCCTTCGACTGACGCCAGCGGTTGGGCGGCAGCGCGTTTCACCATTTCATCCTCGCTGACGGATCTTTCACGAACGACCGCCACCACCTCTCCGCGCGGCTCAACTCCCGCAGGTTGCAGCCGCGACGATTCACAACCGGACAACATAGCCACCGTCAGCGCACCGCCAACGGTCAAGGCGAACACGTTCTTCTTCATAAGGAAAAGAATTACCCAGGCGGCGGAAAAATGCACGGCTGGAAATTCACCCGCAGGCCAGCTTCATTCGATTCCCACAAAGTGCATCCCAAACTTGATCCACAAAGGAATCGTCACCAACCCGACGGCTGAGGTGCCGATCACGACGCGCAGGGCGGTTGGCGGGTCGCCGTGGTAATGGCGCGCCATGATGATGGGAAACACCGCCGCCGGCATCGCGGCTTCCAGCACCATTACGCGCTTCAATTCGAGCGAACCCGGCAGGTATTTCGCAAGCAGGAGGAACAGCACGGGCAACACACCGATGCGCAACCACACCGCCGTCCCGATCACGCGCCAGCCCGAGGCGGAATGAAATTCGTGCAGATGGTCGGCGACAATCGCGCCGATGAGAATGAGCGCCATGGGAATCGCGCATTGCCCCAGCCAATGGACGGCGGTGAGGACAACTTGCGGTACGTGCGTGTGCCAACCCAAGGCGTTCAGCATGACGGCCAGCACTATGGCAATGAGCGGGGCGTTGACGATGCGCCGCCAGTCGCGGCCCAGGCTGCCGCCCGTCAGCAGCATTACCCCCAGCGTCCAGAGCCCCAACTCGACGCCCACGTTGTGGACGAAGAGCACGCCGGCGGTTTCCTTGTCGAACAACAGCAAAGCCAGTGGCAGTGGCACGTAGCCATAATTGTACATGCCCACGCTGACGGCGAACGTGCGTTGCGCCCGGCGCTCGGTCAAACCGTGCAAGCGGCGCGAGGCGAGCGCGAGCACCACTCCCAGCGCCACGGTGCCAAAGCCCACCAGTGGCGCGAGCAGCAGGTTGCTCAACTTCGAGAGCGCAGGGTTGCCAATGGCCGCGTCAAGGATGAGGCACGGGAGCAGCAGGTTGACATTGACGCGCAGCAGGCTCTGGTCGGCCTCCTCGGTCAACCAGTTTAGCTTGCGAATCATCAGTCCGACTGCGGCGATGCCGAACACCGGCACCACCGCGCTCAGGACCGTCGAAAACTCATTCATGCCGGGCAGAGCAAGTGACAGAAACCGGCAGCGGGGTCAACGCGCTTCAACGCCCAGGAAATGATCCAGCGCCACTTCCGTCTCGATTTGCTGAATCTCCCGCAGTAATTGCGCATTCGCATTCTTGTCCGCCGCCGCTTCGCACGCGTCCACAAAGGCGAACGCGTCCCAGTCGCCGTTTGGGATCAGTTTGTGGGCAAGCTGGCTTTCATTTCTGGCCTTCAAGAAATCCGCTACGCGACGTGCGAGTTCCGGGAAGCATGGATGATTGCCCGCGCGCCGCCACCAATATTTTGCGTTCCAATAATCTGGCTCGCGCCGGTGCATGATGGCGTGAACCAGACTGCCATCCGGCGTTTCTATGTCCTGTGAAATGGAGTGCGCAGCGTCCAGGTGATCGTGCCACAAGAGAATCACCGCGCGGATGAGTTGCTGCGTTACCGGTGGGAGCTTTGAACTCGCGAAGACGCCGGCCATCGCTTCCTCCAGTTTCTTCGCGGACTGAACACCGTCTCGAGGTCCCGGGCCAAGCTCCGCCGATTGGGGCGTGGTGAGCAGTTGTTTGAGTGCGGCTGAAACAGATTCGGACATGGCGGCGAGTTTAGCCGACCAGGGTTTGACAACCAAGATTTCCTGCGAACAAACCCTGACCAGAATTGTCCAATTGTCCATTTGGCGTTCGATGAGTGACACGCGGCGCTTGCACTAACGGCTGGCACCGACAAAACTTACCCGACACGCGAACAATGGCAGAATCACAAACACAATCAGGCGCAGCATGGCAGCGGCGGCGAACCCACCGTTGGTTGGTCGCCATGTTTACGCTGGCGGTTTTTTGGTCCGGCACGATCCGTGTCCCGGGCATCGGCTTTTCCGCCAGTCTGGATCGGAACACCGTGTTGGTGGGCGAAACGGTGGCGTTGACGCTTCAATTTGAGGGCGGCGGGCCGCGCACCATGCCGGTGTTTCCGCAAGTGCCCGGCCTGCAAGTTGGCCCCGGTTCGGCCACGAGCATCAACACCACCCGCGACCTCGATGGCAATGCCACCACCATTCACACCTACACCATCAATCTGATCGCCAGCCAAGCCGGCGATTTTGTCATTCCGGCAATAACTGCAGAAGTCGGGGGACAAAGGCTGACGAGCCAGCCCTTGCCCGTGACCGTGCGGCAAAGCGACCCCGTCGCGCCGCCCGAACAGTTGGCGGATCAAATGGCCTTCCTGTGGCTCAACCTGCCGAAGCCGGAAATTCATGTCGGTGAAGTGGTCGTGGCCGAACTGCGCCTCTACGTGCGGAGCGGTGTCGGCAATGTATCCGACTTGCAGCTCCCTCCGCTGAACGGCGAAGGCTACAACGCGGGTCAGGTGGTGCCGGGCAAACAATATCAGCGCCGGGTGGGCAACACGCCATTCAGTGTCGTGCCGTTCCAGTTCACCCTCATGCCCGTGAAAGGCGGGCTGCTGACCATCGGCCCGGCCACCGGCAGCGTCGTGGCGCTCTTCGGGCCGACCGATTTTTTCGGCCGCCACACCCAGCGCCGCCAGCTTCAGCTTTCGCTCGAACGCCAGACTTTCCAGGCCATTTCGCTGCCCGCGCAGAATGTTCCGCGCGATTTTAACGGCGCGGTCGGCAACTACACGCTGACAGTCAACGCGGGCCCAACCAATGTCGCCACGGGCGATCCCATCACTGTGCGGATTCAAATTGCCGGCCGGGGCGCGTTGCAGGCCCTCACCCTGCCGGAGCAAAGCGCGTGGCGCGACTTTAAGATTTATCCGCCCACCGCCGCGGTGGAAACCAGCGACCCGCTCGGCGTGCAGGGGAAGAAAACCTTTGAGCAAATCGTCTCGCCGCAAAGCACGGACATCAAGGAACTGCCACCGTTTTCATTTTCATTTTTCGATCCCGACGCAAAGGTGTATCGCACGCTCACCCAACCCGCCATGAAGCTTTTGGTCCGACCCGGCGGCACCGCGCCCGCGCCAGTCATAGCAGCAGGCGGAGCCAGTATGGGTGATAACCCTCCACCGCCGCGTGACATTGTCCCCATCAAACCGCACTTGGGCAGCGTGGCGAGCGCCGGTGCGCCGCTGCTGCAACAACCGTGGTTTCTCGCGCTGCAATGCGTGCCCTTGCTGGCCTGGCTCGGTGCGCTGGGCTGGCGCAAACGCGCGGATGCACTCGCCAACAATCCGCGCAAGCGGCGCGAGCGGCAGGTGGCCCAAGTGGTTCGTGAAGGAATGGATAATCTGCGCCGGCTGGCGGCTTCGAAGAACTCCGATGATTTCTTCGCTGTGCTGTTCCGCCTGCTTCAGGAGCAACTCGGGGAGCGACTGGATTGCCCGGCTTCGTCCATCACGGAAGCGGTGATTGACGAGAAGCTTCGGGCGCGCGGCATACCGGAGTCCACCGCCGCCACGCTTCACGAATTGTTTCAAACCTGCAACCTCGCCCGCTATGCGCCGGTGAAGAGCACCCAGGAACTGACGGCGTTGATCGGCAAACTTGAAACCGCGTTGCGCGAAGTGCGGGGGATCAAACCATGAGGGATCGAGCAACGAATTGTCTGGCCTTGAGTTTTCTCAGGCGAACTGACTCAAGCCATATCTCCTGGCAGGAGCGCCGGTCTGTGACCGGCTTTTCGGCTCCCACACATCCAAAGCCGGTCGCAGACCGGCGCTCCCAACTGTCGGCACTCTGCGCGAAAATCGGAATCTCCATTTCAGCATTCGTGCGGTGCGGCCTGCTGTCCGGCTTATTGCTGCTGGTCGCGCTTACCTCGTTGGCGACCACGCAGGCCGCCGCCGATGCCTTCGACGCCGCGAACCGGCTTTACGAGCAGGGCAATTACAAGGAGGCCGCGGCCGCTTACGAACAAATGCTCGCCTCCGGTCAAACGTCGCCCGCGGTGTATTTCAATCTCGGCAATGCGCTGTTCAAATCCGGTCAGATTGGCCGCGCTATCGCCACCTACCGTCACACGGAACAACTGACGCCGCGCGATCCCGACTTGCGCGCCAACCTCCGCTTCGCCCGCAATCACGTTCAGGGACCGACCCTGCGCGCCCCCCTGTGGGAACGTCTTCTCACACAACTCAGCCTGGACGAGTGGACCCGTCTCAGCGCGGTTTCGATCTGGCTCACGTTCGGCTTGTTGACGATCCGCCAATTGCGGCCATCGTGGAAACGGTCGTTGCGCAATTGGACCCTGTTTTCGGGACTTGCATCGCTGTTGCTGCTGGCCTGCCTGACGTTCGCCTGGTTTGGCCAGACGCGGTTTCAAACCGCCATCATCGTCACGAGCGAAACCAGTCTGCGCGCCAGTCCGTTTGAAGAATCGCAAAGTGTCTTCACCGCCAACGATGGCGCGGAGTTGCGCGTGCTCGATCAGAAAGATGACTGGCTGCAACTGACGGACGGCGACCGCCGGATCGGATGGGTCAAACGGGACGCGGTGATTGTGTGGCCGCGCGCGGGTTAGCATCAACCCCGCCCGGAATCGCTCCGATTCCGGCCAACGCCTCAGTCTTGCCCGGCGAAAACGCCCGCAGCGCAGGATTACATCCTGCCGTATAGCAGATTGGAAACTCCGCCGTTCGTTTCATCGCCAAAAACAGCCGCCGCCGTGCGTGTCGGTGATGCGTTGATTGATCGCGTTGGGATTCTGGAGAATTTTCCACTCGTCGGTTCGCTGTATCCCAAGCGTCCCGGCGTTCGCAAGTTGGTTCCCGTCCATACTGGCTTCCCGTCCATACATCATCTACTACCGCCCGCGACTGGAGGAAAACTGCCTGGACATTTTGCGTTATTAGCCCGGCGCGCGAAGCGAGCCGGAATTGTGATATGACGTGGGCAAGAACACGCCCGAGCGGAAAGATTACATCATGGACAAGCTCGTCGTGCCGGTGGAGGAGTAATCTCTCTGAACGCTCAGGGTCGCGGCTGATTCATCACGTAAGCCGGGCTTAGACTTGAGCCGACTCGTTGACGTTCGATATGCGCGGACTTAGGTTGGGAAGCCAATTGAATCACGAGGCATCTTATGAAACCGCTCAACCGCAGAGTTGGGAGCGGACGGATTCAAAGTCTCATTCCGCCCGCGTATTTCGTTTCCACGTTCATTACAATCGTCATCCTTGGTCGTTCGGTGACAGCTTTTTCGGCGACGAACATCGTGACCTCGCTCGCCGACAACGTCGCGGGGTCGTTTCGGCAGACGATCGCCGATTCCATGCCTGCGGACTCCATAGTTTTTGATGTCAGCGGAACGATTACCCTGACGAACGGCGAACTGGGGATTTTTAAGGATATCACCGTCATTGGCCCGGGAGCTTCCGCTCTCGCCATCAGCGGCGCCGGCGCAACTCGGATCTTCAACATCAATTCAAACATTAATGTATCCATCTCCGGCCTGACTCTGTGTAACGGTCGGACTCCTGATGGCGTCGCTGGCACCGTCACGAACGACGGCGGCAATAGCGCGCCCGGCGGGGCGGTGTTCACAGTTGGATCGTTGACACTGATGAACTGCGTGATCACCGCGAATCAGACCGGAAAGGGTGGCGATGGTTTTTCGCCGCCGATTCCACCTTACCCGCCGCATACGCCGCCAACCTCGGGGGGCTCGTCTGGCAACGGTGGCGCGATCTACAATTCCGGCACGTTGTGCGTTAGCAATTGCGTCATTGCCGACAATGCGACCGGCCGCGGCGGCGCACGTGCTCACAACGACACTTATTGGTCCGGCAGTGGAACTGCCGGAAGCGGCGGCGGCATTTACAATGTCGGCACGCTGATCCTGTACAATTCCGTCGTCAGCAGTTGCACAACCGGCACGGCGGACTGGAGCGGCGCACCGGGCGGTGGCATTTGGAACGGCGGAAGTTGTTTTGCCACACACTGCATCATCAGCAACAACGCGACCGCAGGCGGCTCTAGCCAGGGCGGTGATGGCGGCGGCGTTTTCAGCAAGGGTCTGCTGGCATTGACCAATTGCACGGTGAGCGGGAACTGGTGCGGTAACGGTGGCAGTCCGTCCGATTGCTTCCCCCCTGGTGCAGGATGTGGCGGCGGATCGGGCGGCGCGGGTGGAGGTATTTTTACCGCCAATTGTGTGTTGATCGGCTGCACCATTACCGGCAACCGCGCCGGCGGAGGCGGCATGGGTGGATTTTCGTACGTTCCCCCTTACAGTGGCGGGCAGGGAGGAAACGGCGGCAACGGTGGCGGAGTTCACATGGGCGGCATGTTCGCGTTCCTGACAAACTGCACGATCGTCGGGAACTTCTGCGGTGCGGGCGGCGACGGTGGTTTCGCGATGGCTGGCATTCAGGGTATGGGCGGCAATGGCGGTCACGGAGGCGGCATTGTCGGCCCGGCCCTCACACAAGCGGTGGTTGCCTGCACGATCGTCGCCAACACGGTGGGCGGTGGCGGCGGTGGTTCTGCGGTCGGCGCCGTCGGATTCGGCGGCGGTGTTTACACGTGGGATGCGTACGGAAGCGCGGGAAGGCCCGGCGGATTCCTGAACAATCTGATCGCAATGAACAACGGCCCCGACCTTTACGGCGCGTTCCGCTCACTCGGCTGCAATCTGATTGGCATCACCAATGGCTGCAGCGGCTTCACTGCACCGGGCGATCTCGTTGGATCCAGCGTGAGCGCGCTCGACCCCAGGATCGCGCCGCTGGCAGACAACGGGGCGCCAACCTTGTCAGTGGCGCTGTTGCCTGGCAGCCCGGCGATCGAGGCGGGCTCGTTGGTCGGCGGCCCGGCGACCGATCAACGAGGAGTCGCCCGGCCACAAGGCGCTGTGACGGATATCGGCGCGTACGAATTTGAATTCACCCCGCAAATTATTAGTGCGAAATTCCAACCCCCGTCCGCTTTTTGGTTGAATTTCTGCGGTTCGCCGAATCACAACTACGCGCTGCAAACCTCCACGAACCTGCTGGACTGGTCCAATCTCACCAACTTCTGCACCGGCGCGAACGGCCTTTGCGAATTCACCTGCCCGGATGCCGGAGATTCCAATAAACGATTCTTCCGGACAAAGGCGCTGGCTTCGCCCTAGTTCGATTCTGAGTCCGCGGCTAGCTTCAATTGCTACCTGGGCCAGAACACTCCCGAGCGGAAGGATTGCATTATGGACAAGCTGGTCGTGCCGGTGGAGGAATAAGCCAGGATCTGGAGTTCAGCATCCCGCATCGTCGTTGCGGGGCAGAATCTGGCAGCCGCTCGTGTCAGCGAATGACCTGTGTGTTGTCAATACACCCTGCGCAAAGATGATTTCCAGCCTTGCCCCGCGCGCACGAATACTGTAACGCCGTAGCTGAAAACTTTAACAGTCGTCTCTTATGAAAACTGCTCAACGCCTGCTGCCGATTATCACACTCACAGCCATCGCTGGCCTGCTCCTCAACAACGTAGCCCGGGCGGCGGACAACGCTTCGCCCGCGGGCTTTGTATCGCTCTTTAATGGCAAGGATTTTGCCGGATGGACCATTCCCGTGGGCGATAACGGCCATTGGAAAGTGCTCGAGGGCGTGATTGACTACGATGCCCGCAGCGAAGCCCCGGGCGACAAAAACCTCTGGACGGAGCGGGAGTACGGCGATTTCATTCTGAAGGTGGACTGGCGGATCAAGGAGACGCCCTACATCAATCCTCGCGTGCCGTATATTCTTCCAGACGGGACTCATGCGCGGGATACGCAAGGCAAGCCGCTGACCCTGTCACTCCCCGATTCTGACTCAGGTATCTTCCTGCGCGGTCAAGGAAATTACCAGGTAAACATCTGGTGCTGGCCCATCGGTTCGGGCGAGATGTACGGTATTCGCATGAACCCGAAAACGTCGCCCGAACTGCGCGCCGCCGTCACGCCGCGCACGCAGGCCGACAAACCCGTGGGAGAATGGAATCAATTTGAGATCACGGTGCGCGGCAATACCGTGTCCGTCGTCCTGAATGGCAAGTTGGTTCTTCCCGGCGCGACGATTCCTGACCTGCCACGCCGAGGCCGGCTGGCCTTGCAGCATCACGGCGCTGAACGCGACGGTCAGTGGACCAGTCCGCCGAGTCTGGTTCAGTTCAAAAACATCTTCATCAAGGAACTTGGCGAGTAGTGCTCGAAGGACCGGCCCTGCGGAAAGTCGGCGATTGAGAACAACAACGACGATATTCATCCTATGAAATCGCGCTTCTCCAAACTGGAAAATCACCAACGCGGATTATCCCGAAGAAAGTTCCTGCTTGGCAGCACTGCGGCTGCCACAGCTTTCTCCCTCGTGCCGCGGCACGTGCTGGGCGGTGCGGGATTTGTGCCGCCCAGCGAGAAGATTACGCTGGCCTGCATCGGCTGCGGCACGCAGGCGCTCCGCGAGTTGCCCAATATGCTCGCGCTGCCGGAAGTCCAGTTTGTCGCCGCTTGTGATCCGGTCAAGGACGGCCAGGACTATGTGGATTGGTCTCGCGACGGTTTGCGCGCCTCATTGGCCAGTGCGATGGGCCGGCCGGAGTGGCGCCGCGACCGGTCGGGCATCCCTGGCGGACGCGACGTCGCGAAGGAGGTCATCGAGACGATCTACGCCCGGCAACGCGGCACGGAGAAATTCAAGGGTTGCGCGACTTACGCTGACTTCCGCGAATTACTTGAACGCGAGCGAGACGTGAACGCCGTTTGGGTTATGACACCTGATCACCTGCACGCGACGATCGCCATCGCCGCGATGAGAAAGGGCCGGCATGTTTTGATGCACAAGCCGCTGGCCAACCGGTTGCGCGAGGCGCGCTTGGTGATCGAAACGGCGCGGCAGACGAAGGTCGCCACTCATTTTGCGCCTGCGAGCGAAGGTGAGGCCATGCAGAAGATCAAAGGTTGGATTGAGGCCGGCGCGATCGGCACGCTGCGTGAAATCCACAACTGGTCCAATCGTCCGATGTGGCCGCAATACGCAGCAATTCCCGCGGATAAGCCGCCGGTGCCGCCAGGTTTCGACTGGCAATTGTGGCTGGGGCCCTCGCTTGATCGTCCGTATCATCCGCATTACACCCACGCCGTGTTCCGCGGCTGGTACGAGTTTGGTGGTGGTGCTTTGGCGGACATGGGCCACTACAGTCTGTGGCCGGTGTTTCAGCACTTCGATCTGGATGCGCCGGTCAGCGTCGAATCCCGCCCCAGCCATGATTGCACGCTTGACGGCAACGTGGCGGTGCGAGTTCGGAATGACTACTCTTTTCCGGCAGCCGGCACCATCCGCTTCCGCTTCGCCGCCAAAGGCACGCGGCCAGCGTTGGACCTGTTTTGGTACGATGGCTCGATGCGACCGGCCACGCCCGAGGAGCTGGAGGCCGCGCAACAGGAATTGGAGCCGGAAGGCATGATGTTTGTCGGCGACAAAGGAAAGATCCTTGCGGCATTTCGGGGCGACAATCCGCGCATCCTCTCTGGCAACAAAGCGGCGGCAGCAACGTCGCCCAAGGATGAGTCATCATCCGCCGGAGCACAACCTGGCCGTGATCGCTCCCGGCGAGCGGCTTCCTGGATCACGGCGATGAAAGGTGGCTCCCCGACTTATGGTGATTTCCTGCTGGCAGGTCCCATTTCAGATGCGTTCAACCTGGGTGCCATTTCGCTTCGCATGGGTGGACGTCGGTTGCTGTTCAACAGTGCGGAGTGCCGGATCACAAATGTTCCCGAAGCCAACAAGTTCCTCACCCGTGAGTACCGGCCAGGTTGGGAACTGTAAGCCAGCGGCAACGTTTGTCAGGGCGCGCCCGTAACCGCGAACGGAATACTGGAAATCATTCTTCTAACCTGATCGCAATCTTGTCATGCTGCGTTTATGGCAAAAAATGAGAGTTCAACCGAACGAGTAAAGGCTGCGGACGCACGCGGGGACTGGATATCGCGCAGCAATTCCCCCACCCTTTCACGCCGCGCGTTCGTAGCCCGGGTGACCGCTGCGGTGGCAGCCGCATCCCTGTCGCCGTTTGTCTGGCGCGCGTCCGCCCGGACCCAGCCAGAGCGAATGACCTTGTGCCTTTCACCCGGCGCCATCGGCGTCCAAGCCGACCAGCGGGAAACCATTCGCCTCGCCACCAAACACGGATTCACCGCCGTGGAACCTTTTGCGCAATTCCTGGCCGGACTCGACGACTCCAAGCGAGAGGAACTCGTGGGGAATCTCAAGACCAAAGGGATCGCCTGGGGTGCAGCGGGATTGCCCGTAGATTTCCGCGGTGATGATGGCCGGTTTGAACAAGGACTGGCGGAACTGCCCCGTCTGGCAGCGGCTCTGCAACGCTCCGGTGCAACTCGCATGGGCACCTGGATTTCCCCGGGACACAACACACTGGATAAAGACGCAAACTTCGAGCGACATCAGCAACGGCTGGCGAAAGTGGCGCAAGTCCTCAAAGATCATGGGCTGCGCCTGGGATTGGAATACGTGGGGACGCCCTCGCTGCGTGCCCGCTCGCCCCATCCATTCATCTACAATTTGAGCGGCACGCGCGCCCTGATCGCAGCCATTGGCACCGGCAATGTGGGCTTGGTGCTGGATAGTTGGCACTGGTGGACGGCTGGTGACACCGAAGCGGCGCTCCTACAGTTGCGCAACGAAGACGTGGTGGCCGTGGACCTTAATGACGCCCCCACCGGCCTTACGCTCGAGCAACAGCAGGATGGCCAGCGCGAGTTGCCCGCGGCTACGGGTGTTCTCCCGGTAGCGAACTTCCTGACCACGCTGCGACAAATTGGCTGCGATGCGCCGATACGAGCCGAACCGTTCAACAAATCCCTTAATGCCCTGGAGAACGATGCCGCCTGCGCCGCAACCATAGCGGCATTACGCAAAGCGATGGCGTTGCTGGAATCCAGCCCGGCTCGGTGAGGGCACATGTTCAGCGCACCAGGAAGGCTTCCCGGTATAGCCGATGCGCGAAGAGCAGCCCATGGCGTTCATCGCGTCCTGGAACTGAAACAACGTGGTGATCATCATGACACTCAAAACGCGAGCGCCAAAGCCCATGAAGCACTTGCTCAACACCAGATCCGCGAAGCCGATATGGATCGATGGATCTCTCGCGGTGGGTATGCTTCTCGCATTGGCGTCCCTGGCCGTCCGGGCTGATGTCCCAGACAAACCAAACCTCCTCGTCATCGTCGCTGATGATCTCGGTTATGCGGATGTCGGCTTCAACGGTGGCACGACCGTTTCCACGCCGAATCTGGACCGGCTCGCCGCCACGGGCGTCCGGCTCACAGATTTCCGCGCCGCGCCCATGTGTTCGCCCACACGGGCCGGCTTGTTGACCGGACGCTGGCCGCTGCGTTTCGGCATCATGCGCGCCGTGGTGCCGCCGTGGTCGCGTCATGGTTTGCCACCGGAGGAAAACACTCTGCCCGAACTGCTCGCGCCCGCCGGCTACGAACAACGCGGGATCGTGGGCAAGTGGCATCTCGGCCATGCGCGCCGCGAATTCCTGCCGCTCAATCACGGCTTCACCCGCTTCTACGGCCACTACAACGGCGCGATTGATTATTTCACCCACGAACGCGAGGGCGAACGCGACTGGCATCACGATGACCGCGCGGTGCGCGAGGAAGGTTACGCCACGGATCTGTTGGGCGCGGAGGCGGTTCGATTCGTTCGCGAGGCGCCGGCAGGCAAGCCGTGGTTTCTATACCTGCCGTTCAACGCGCCGCATTCGCCTTTCCAGGCCAAGCCTGAAGACTTGCAGAAATACGCACACCTCAAGCAACCCAACCGCCGCGCTTACGCCGCAATGGTGGATTGCCTGGACCAGGCCATTGGCCGCGTGCTCGCCGCCGTGGAGTCGCGCGCGGACGCCACCAACACGCTCGTATTGTTCTTCAGCGACAATGGCGGCATCCCCCGCGTGGGCAGCAGCAATCATCCGTGGCGCGGCGCGAAGCTTACGGTGTACGAGGGCGGCACACGCGTCTGCGCCGCCATTCGCTGGCTGGCCGGTGGACTGAGCGGAGGTAAACGGTTTGCGGGCCGTATCGGTTACATTGACGTGTTGCCCACGTTGCTTGCCGCGGCTGGAGTCAAACCGCCGGGCAATCTGGACGGCATCAACTTTCTCCCGGCTCTGCGCGGCGAAAGTCAACTACCCAAGCGTCCGTGGTTTTCCTACATCCATCAGAGTGAGGACGCGCACGCGTCCGTGCATGAGGGCCGTTGGAAGCTGGTGGCGCACGGCGATTTCTTTGCGGAGCAGCCTGCCACCGCGCCAGCGCTCGAACTTTACGATCTTGAAGCCGATCCCGGCGAACAAACTGACGTTGCCGCGAAACATCCGGACGTGGTCGCGCGTCTGCATGTGGAGCTTCGTGAATTTGGAAAGCTGCAACAACCCGGTGTCGGCGCCTTCGGCGAAGGCCGCGCGGATTTTCGCGCACCCAAAGACTGGAACATCCCGCAGTAACGCTGCACACTGAGTTCATGAAGCAATGCCTTGCCATTCTCGGTGCGACGCTGGGTTTGACCACCAGTCTGGCCGCGGCTCAAGCCCGGCCCAATGTCCTGTTGCTGTGTGTGGACGATCTCAAACCGGCAATTGGTTGCTATGGCGACGCGCTGGTGAAGACGCCGAATCTCGATCGCCTGGCCGCGCGCGGAATGCGATTCGACATGGCTTACTGCAACCAGGCCGTGTGCGCGCCGTCGCGCAATAATCTCATGCTGGGCACGCGTTCAACCACGCTGGGCATTTACGATCTCGGCACGAATTTTCGTCGCGCCATTCCGGACGCCGTCACGCTCTCGCAGTATTTCATGCGCCACGGTTGGCGCGCGGAAGGTATCGGCAAAATTCTGCACACAGGCCACGGCAATCGCGAGGATGCTGCGTCGTGGAGCGTGCCGTTCCAGTTGGACAAGGTGGTGGAATACGTGCGGCCTGAGAATTCCGCCAACGGCCAGCTTACGCGCGAGGAAGCATTCTTCACCAATCAACGTCTCGGTGAGAACCGCAGTCTGCCGCGCGGGGCCGCATGGGAAATTGCCGACGTGCCGGACAACACCTACGCGGACGGGCGCATCGCGGACGAAGGCATCCGCCGTTTGCACGCCGCGAGCGGGCGCACGAATCAACCGTTCTTTCTCGCGCTCGGTTTTGTGAAACCGCATCTGCCGTTCACCGCGCCGAAGAAGTATTGGGATCTTTACGACCGGCAATCCTTCAAGCTCGCCACGCGACAAACGCCGCCCGACGGCGCGCCGCCTTACGCGGGCAAGACGTTGTTGGAACTGAATCAATACGACCCCGTCCCCGAGCGGCCGCCGCTCACGGAGGATTTGCAACGCACGCTGATTCATGGCTACTACGCCTGCGTCAGTTTCATGGACGCGCAACTGGGTCGCGTGCTGGACGAACTGGATCGCCTGAATCTCGCGACCAACACCCTCATCGTGCTGTGGGGCGACCACGGCTGGCATTTCGGCGACCACGGCGCATGGACAAAGCACACGAATTACGAGCAGGCGAATCGCATTCCGCTGATCATCATTGCGCCCGGCATGGCCAAACCCGGCACGAGCACGCAGCAACTGGCGGAGACGGTGGATATTTTCCCCACGCTCGTGGAACTGGCGGGCTTGCCCAAGTCCAGCATTCCGCAGCCGCTCGATGGTGTGAGTCTCGTGCCCGTGTTGCGCGATCCGTCGGCCCGCGTGCGCGACCATGCGTATCACACATTCCCTCGCCAGCGGGCCGGAAGAAATGTAATCGGTCGCGCGATCCGCACCGAGCGTTATCGCTTGGTGGAATGGAAACAACCGGGCGCGCCTGAGGACACGGCCGATCTCGAACTCTACGATTATCAGGCCGACCCGGAGGAAACGAAAAACCTCGCCAGCAACCAACCGGAAGTCGTCAAACAAATGCGCGCCATCCTCGCGCGGCATCCGGAGGCCAAATCGCCCGTTCGCTGAATCATGAAATTGAACTCAGTTCCCATCAAATTCGTAGCAGCAGACGTGAGTCCGCTCCATCTGAAACCCGATGAAGTCGGAGCCGACTCACGTCCGCTGCTACATTTCAGGAGTTCAACGCGCGAATCCATTCGGCGAATTCTCTCCGGCAAGAGAATCGTTCTGACTCTTTGCCTGTTGATTGCGTTGGTTGGTTTTGGTGAGAAGACATCTGCCGCCGAAGCGCGCCGGCCCAACTTTGTCGTGGTCTTCATTGATGACATGGGCTGGGGTGATTTCTCCAGCTTCGGCAACACTGCCGTGAAGACGGAGCACGTTGACCGGCTCGCCGCCGAGGGATTGCGCTTCTCGCAGTTTTACGTCAACTCGCCAATCTGTTCGCCCTCGCGCACCGCGCTGACCACCGGCCAGTATCCACAACGCTGGCGCATCAATTCCTTCCTCAACAACCGCGCGGCCAATGAACGCCGCGGCATGGCGCAATGGCTCGATCCCAAGGCGCCCACCTTGGCGCGCCTGCTCAAGCAAGGCGGCTACGCCACCGGACATTTCGGAAAGTGGCACATGGGCGGTCAGCGCGACGTGGGCGAAGCCCCGCTCATTTCCGAATACGGCTTTGATGAAACGCTCACCAACTTTGAAGGTCTCGGCGCGCGACTGCTGCCGCTTTGCGATGCGCATGACGGCCAGCCGTTGCGCAAGCACGCGCTTGGTTCGGACAATCTTGGCCGCGGCCCGATCATCTGGATGGACCGCGGGAAAATCACCGAAGGCTTCGTTGGCGCGGCGATGGCGTTCATGCGCAAAGCCGCCGCCGACCAAAAGCCGTTTTACGTGAATGTATGGCCCGACGACGTGCATTCGCCGTTCTATCCACCGGCCGCGCGGCGTGGCAACAGCGAGAAGCGCACGCTTTACCATGGCGTGCTGGACACGATGGATGAACAACTCGGTGTGCTGTTCGATTTGATTCGCAACGATCCACAGTTGCGCACCAACACACTGGTGCTGGTGTGTTCCGACAATGGCCCTGAACCCGGCGCCGGTTCCGCCGGTCCATTTCGTGGCACGAAAACGACGCTGTATGAAGGCGGCGTACGCTCGCCGCTCATTGTGTGGGGGCCAAGCTTTGTTCCCGCAAATCAAACCGGCGGACACAATGAGACTTCCGTTTTCTCCGCGCTGGATGTTGTTCCGTCGCTGCTCACATTGGCCGGAGTGAAAATCCCGGCGAACACGTTTGATGGCGAGAACGTCGCGGACACGTTGGTGGGCAAGTCAACGGTTTCGCGCCAGGCACCTTTATTCTGGCGGCGCCCGCCCGACCGGCCCGGCGAGGCGGGAAACAACCTGCCTGACCTCGCCGTTCGCGAAGGCCGATGGAAACTGCTCTGCGAATTCGACGGCTCGCACCCGCAGCTTTACGACCTGAACCAGGACCGCGCGGAAACTACAAACCTCGCCGCTCAACATCCGGAACTGGTGCGCCGTCTCACCGCCGCGGTTCGTGAATGGTATCAATCCGCTCCACAACCCAACTGATCGTGATCGTGTTGCTGCCATGAAACGCTGTCTGTGCATCCTCGGTCTGATGCTGGGTGTTCAATTCGCGCTCGCCGCACCGTCGCGCCCGAACATTGTTCTGATCCTCGCCGACGATCTGGGGTTCAGTGACATCGGCTGTTACGGCTCGGAGATTCGCACGCCGAATCTGGATCGGCTGGCCGCTGAAGGGCTGCGCTTCACGCAATTCTACAATGCCGCGCGCTGTTGTCCGTCGCGCGCCGCGTTGTTGACCGGGCTGTATCCGCATCAGGCGCACGTTGGCGACATGGTGGACGAATACGCCCGGCGCATTCGCGAGCAACTGAACAGCCCGGCCTATTCCGACCGGTTGAATCCGCACGCACCGACAATTGCCGAGGCGTTGCGCGCGGCAGGTTATCGCACGGGCATGTCGGGCAAATGGCATCTGGGCTATCGCACCAACGAATGGCCGGTCGCGCGCGGGTTTGACCGCTCGTTCACGGTGATCGAGGGCGCGATGAACTATTACGGCTTCGGAATGCAGCACACCGGCGTCATTACCAATCCGCCGATGGCCCTCGACAGCGCGGTGTTCCTGCCGCCGCGTGAAGGATTCTACGCCACAGACGCGTTCACGGATTTCGCCGTGCGGTTTGTCAACGAAAGCGCGACGAATACGAAACCGTTTTTCCTCTATCTCGCCTACACCGCGCCGCATTGGCCGCTGCACGCCAAGCCGGAGAACATTGCGCGGCATCGCGGGCGTTACAAAGCAATCGGCTGGGATCACCTCCGCCAGCAACGCTACGAGCGCTTGCAGCAAGCGGGGATCATTGACGCACGCTGGCCGCTGGCGCCGCGTCCGGCGAATGTTCGCGCGTGGAATGAGGCCACACCCGAACGCCGCGAGCAGTGGGATGAGGAAATGTCCGTTTACGCGGCGCAGGTCGAGGAAATGGATGACGGCATCGGTCGCGTGCTGGCGGCGTTGCGGCAATCCGGACGTGACACCAACACGCTGGTGTTGTTCCTGAGCGACAACGGCGGCGCGGCCGAGGACCCGAATCGCAGCCTGCCCGGTGCGCGCTTGGGCACGCGTGAAAGCTACGAGGGCTATGGCATCGGCGGCGCGCACGTCAGCAGCAGTCCGTTTCGCAAGACCAAGAAGTTTGCGCACGAAGGCGGGATTGCGTCGCCGCTGATTGTGCATTGGCCGGGGGGGATTGCGAAATCCCGGCACGGTCAACTCGCGCGCGAAGTGTGTCACATCATTGATTTGATGCCCACCTTTCTGGACCTGGGTGGAGCGACTTTTCCCAAGACCTGGAATGGCGGCGATACCACGCCGCTGGCCGGCGTGCGTCTAACACCGGCCTTGCGGGGTGAGCCGCTGCAACGACCCGAACCGTTGTTCTGGGAACACGAAGGCCATCGCGCCATCCGCGACGGCAAATGGAAACTCGTCGCCAGTTTCAACGACCCTTGGGAACTCTACGACCTGGAGACGGACCGGATGGAGTTGGATGACCTCGCTCCATCGCAACCGGAGAAAACCAGAGTCTTGACCGCCAAATACGAAGCTTGGGCTAGCCGTGCGGGAGTGAAACCCTGGCCGCAGCCTCAAACCCCACCCGCGAAAAAGTCTGCGACTCACTGAACGGCTGCGATGATGTGCAGCGCACCCAAGCTACTGAACCAGACAACGACAAACCAATCTCCGGGTCGCCGCCCAAGATAAAACTGCGTGCCCGCCCGGACAAACCAAAAGCCTGCCACCGTGCCAGATGCCACCGCACCGGGAAACGTGCCGAGCCATCGAGCAGCGAAACAATCGAAGACACCTGCGGCGACAATGGCGTAACTGACGCAGTGATTCATCACGTAGATAATCCCGCGCAAATCTGACCGCTTCATGGCGTAACGATAAAACCCAAGACGATACGGCGGCACTGGCGCTCCGTCAGCAGGCAGCGCAGCCAGGAAGCCAAATCGCTCTGGGAAGGTGAAATGGAGAATCCCCAGCAACACGGCAAATGCGCCCGCCGCATAGAGAAGAACCGTAAGTGTGCTCATGGGCGATCGCCTCTCCTTTCTGAAACACTGCATGTGCCAGAAGCGCACGAACGTCCGAACAGCCGCCCCAGCCGCACCCGGTAACGCGCAAACAACGAATACAAGCCGTCGAATACCCACCGCAGTACCGGCCACCCAGTCGGTACGATGAGCCAACCCAAGCCAACGGCGCGATACGCCTCTCGGAACACCTCAACCTTGCGCGCGATGCGACCATCTGGGAACACGCCGTGGATGACACCTAACCCGGCGTAGCCGGAACCAAGAGTTTCTGGTAAATCGGGTGGCATGTCTGAACCGACACCTGCTCCCGCCAACACCCCGCAAGTCGAACTGCTGACTCAACGCTACGCCGAGCAAATCGTCGGCACTCTGGGTTGTTGGGATCGGGTCGTCATCACGGGCACGCTCACCGACGTCTGTCATGCCGGCGCCGTGGAAGGCTGGTTGCGCCGGGATCATATCCGGTGCTTCGATCTGAAGGTGTTCGCCGAACCCTTGCGCGATGCGGTTCGGGATCACGCGATCCTCACGGCGCGGGCCGCCGGTTTGAGCATCGAATACCTTGAGCGTAAAAATTTCCGCAAGGAAGATCGTGTGGCCGACCTACTGCAACAGCGCGGTGACGCACCGGGCTTGGTGCATGTGTTTTCGGCCATGGAAGCCTGTCAGGCATTCAAACCCTGGCATGACAAGGCCACCGGCAAGACCGGCCTGCGCCCGACCGCCGGCAAATGTCTGCACTACTACTTCTATTTCCTGCATCCGCGGCTGGGGCTGGTTTACGTGCGCGTGCCCACCTGGCTGCCCTTCCGGCTGCAAATCTATTTCAACGGGCACAACTGGCTGGCCAGCCGGTTGCGCCGCGCCGGCCTGAAGTTTCAAATGGCAGACAACGCGCTGGTCGAGTGCGCCGACTGGAAAAAAGCCCAGGCGCTGGCGGATGATTTTTCCCTCGATCAACTCAAGCGCGACCTGGACGGGCTGGCCCGCCAGTGCGTGCCGGCGTTGCTGGAACGTTTCCGCGGCGGCTACCACTGGAGCCTGATGCAGGTGGAGTATTCGTTGGACTTGGTGTGGCGCTCGGCGGAGAAACTCACGCCGGTGTATGAAGAATTGAGTCGGCAAGCCATCTTCACGGTCAAAGCGCCGGAAGTCGCCAAGTTCCTGGGTAAACGTTTTCCGGCAAACACCGACACCGCGCTGGGCAGCGACTTTCACACGCGCGTGGAAGGCACGCGCCTCAAACACTTTCTGGGACCGGCCTCGCTCAAGCTCTACGACAAACGCGGGCGGGTGCTGCGCCTGGAATGCACGGTCAACGACGTGACCTTTTTTTCGCACCACCGCAAGGTGGAACATCGGGACGGACTAGCCACCTATGAGGTGGCGCCGCTCAAGAAAAGCATCTTCAGCCTGCGTGACCTGCGCGGGCTGATGCACGCGGCCTGCGCGCGGTATCTGGCGTGGTTGAGCCGGCTGGAGGAGCGCTCCTCGGGCCAGGTGGACCTGGACAAATTGAGCCGCCCGGCCAAGGACGCGGCGGCGCGGAGTTGGCGCGGGTTCAATCTGTTTCTGAGCGCGGACCTGCAAGGCCTGCTGGCGGTGCTGGCGGGCGAGCATCACATCAGCGGCCTGACCAGCCGACGGCTGCAACGGCTGTTGCCACGCTGGACGCGCAGCCAGATCGGGCGACTATTGCGGAGATTGCGTTTGCATGGGCTGATCAAGAAAGTGGGCAAGACCTACAAATATTACGCCACGAGTTTCGGTCAACGCCTACTGTTGGCGGGCTTGAAACTCAAAGAACATTTGCTGCTGCCGGCGTTGGCTGCCGCCTGAAAATGTTGCGCACTTTGCACGACATTTTCTCATAAAGGGACTATACTCTGTTGGATGCCTGGAATTGCTTGAGCCGCATCAATGAAAGCGCCCCGGTCAAAATAAAGGGTGCTTTGAGGCCTGGCGGTTGTCGTGAAGCCGACCACGAGGCAAGCCGCTGAAAGCAAACGTAAGAATCGTGTGTTCATAGAAATCGTCTCCGGTTAGAGGACAGCACAGCGGTTAGCACGGCGGCCAGCACTGTATTCTCAAGTTTCTCGGCATTCATGAGATGGATGGCGATCGTGGCAATCGCGAGACTGACCCGACAATGCACTTGTCTCACACTCGTTGAATTCCGGCAACCCACTTCTTGCGCCTTTGTTGACGGATATTGCTCTCCATTCAGGCAGCCAGCCGGCTGCGGCGTTGACATCGTTGCCGGGAATTCGCATAAAGCTGGCATGATTAGTAAACGAACGATCTCCCGTCGCGAATTCCTCCGCACCGCCCGCACCGTTTCCCTTGGTGTGGGCGCTGGGCTCGCTTTGCCCAACATCTTTCTGAACCGCACGCTTGCGCAGAGCGGACAAAACCCGTCCGAGTTCATCCGGGTGGGTTTCATTGCCGTAGGCGGCCAAGGCGGAAGCAACCTCAACGCGCTGATGAAAAACGCGGTGGCGGTGTGCGATGTGGACAGCAATCATTTGGCCCGAGCAAAGAAGCGGGTCGAGGATGCCACCAAACGTTCCTGTGCGGCTTACCAGGATTACCGCCAGATGATCGAGAGCAAGGAGATTGACGCCGTGGTGGTGAGCACGCCGGATCACTGGCACACGCTGCCTTCGATTCACGCGTGCGAAGCGGGCAAAGATGTGTACTGCGAGAAGCCGTTGACGCTGACCATCGCCGAAGGTCAGGCGCTGCTGAAAACGGCGCGCCGCACCAACCGGATTGTCCAGTGCGGCAGCCAGCAGCGGTCGGACAGTAAATTCCGTCAGGCTGCCGAATACGTGCGCAACGGCCGGCTCGGCAAGATCAAGCGCGTGCTGGTCGGTTTGGTGGGGGTCAACTGGACCAAGGATCCGCTCGTGCCGGATTCCGCGCCGCCTCCGGAGTTGAATTACGATTTGTGGCTGGGGCCGGCACCGTATCGTCCTTACAACAAACAACGCGTGCATTACTACTTCCGCTTTTTCTGGGACTACTCCGGCGGCCAGATGACCAACTGGGGCGCGCATCATCTGGACATCACGCAATGGGCGCTGGGCATGGATGAGAGCGGGCCGGTGCAGATTGACGGTCGCGGCGAATTTGATTCCGCGAAACGTTTCGAGACGCCTTCGAAGTTTGACATCACCTATCAGTACGCCAACGGCGCGGTGGTGGAATGTCGCAGCCCGCAGATTAAAGTGGCCGACTTGCTGCCGCAGAGGCAGGAACAAGCCGTGGAAATCCTGAACGGCAAAGGCGATTTCAACGGCTGCATCTTTGAAGGCGAGAAGGGCCTGCTTTATGCGAACCGTGGCGTCATTCGGGCCTGGCCCGATTCCATTCTGGAGTCGCCGCTTAAGGAAAGCGACATCCGGCTTTACGAAAGCCGGCAGCATCACCAGAACTGGCTGGAATGTATCAAGAGCCGCAAGCTGCCAATTTGTGACGTGGCCATTGGTCATCGCTCGGCCACGGTGTGTCACCTCGGCAACATCTCCATCCGCACGGGCAGGAAACTGAAGTGGGATCCCGTCCAGGAAAAAATCATCGGTGATGCCGATGCCGCAAAGATGGCTGACAAGCCATATCGCGAGCCGTGGAAGCTGCCGGTGGCGTGAGCGGGAATCGGGTAGGACAGGCGTCGCGCCTGTCCCCATTTTTTCCCGCCTGGACGGTTTGATGCTTATGTAAGTCAGAGACAGTCGCCCCGCCTGTCCTGCGGTGCGTCGCTGAATATGCGGTTCTCATCCAACCAAATCATGTGCGAAATGAGGGCAGGGACACACACGGCCGTGATTGCCCTTGTCCTGGCTTTTTGGTCCTCCTTTGCGTCGCTCGCAGCTTCCATCGAACCACCCACCAAGGCCGGCCTGCCGCGAATTCGGATCACCGCCGATGGCCGTGGCTTCGAGACGGAGCAGGGGAAACCCTTCGTCCCGTTTGGCGTGAACTATTTTCGCCCTGGCCAGGGCTGGGCGCCGCAACTTTGGAAGAAGTTCGACGCCGAGGCGACGCGGAAGGATTTCGCCCTGATGAAGGAGTTCGGTGTGAATTGTGTGCGCGTTTTCCTGACCTATGGCTCGTTCCTCATGGAAACCAACCGCGTTTCGCCGGAGGCGCTGGCAAAGTTCGATGGGTTTCTTGCGCTCGCGGAGGAAGCCGGCATTTACGTGCATCCGACCGGGCCGGATCACTGGGAAGGCTTGCCCGAGTGGGCGAAGGGAGATCGGATCGCCGATGAAGTTGTGTTGAATGCGCTGGCGGAGTTCTGGAAACAATTCGCGGCCCGTTACCGCAATCGTTCGGTGATCTTCGCCTACGACTTGTTGAATGAACCGGAAGTGAAGTGGGACACGCCGCCCATGCGCGAGAAATGGAATCGCTGGCTGGAGAAGAAATACACTGGCGCCGACCAACTCGCCCAATCGTGGGGCGCGACGAATCAGAACCTGAAGCTCGGCTCAATTCCAATTCCACCGAAGGAAGATTGCGCCGGCTGTGCGCGGCTGCTGGACTTCCAACATTTTCGCGAAGACATCGCCGACGACTGGACGCGCCGCCAGGTCACAGCCATCAAAGCCGCCGATTCGCAGGCGCTGGTGACAGTCGGATTGATCCAGTGGTCAGTGCCTTCCGTGATTGCGGCTTGCTGGCATTACTCGGCGTTTCGCCCCGAACGGCAGGCGCGTTTCCTGGACTTCATGGAAATCCATTTCTATCCGCTCGCCAACGGTCATTACGAATACAAGAACACGGACGAGGAAGCCAAGAACCTTGCCTACCTCGAAGGTGTGGTGCGCGAGGTGGCGCGCTTCAACAAGCCTGTCATCATCGCGGAGTTCGGCTGGTATGGCGGCGGCAAATTGAACTACGGCAATCACGCGCCCGCCACGGAGGAGCAACAGGCGCAATGGTGCCGCAAACTGGTCGAGTCCACGGCGGGTCTTGCGTGCGGCTGGCTCAACTGGGGCTTCTACGACCAACCTGAAGCCGGCGACGTCAGCCAGCTCATCGGCTTGGTCAAAGCCGATGGCACGACAAAGGCGTGGGGCCGCGAATTCCAGCAACTGGCCGAACGTTATGGAAAGAGAAAATTACCTTCCCCAAAACTCGGCCCGCGACCGGAGATGGATTGGGACCTGTGCATCACCAGCGCAACAGAGGGAGCGAGGTTCCGCCAGGCCTACCTGGAGGCGTGGCGGGATTCCCGATGAGCCACATTCCTGTTTCGTAGGACAAGCGTCGCGCCTGTCTCCATTCAACGGATCCGGTTAGGTGGTTTGACGCTACGCAAGGCAGAGACAGGCGCGATGCCCGTCCTGCTCCATTGTCGTTAAACCGTCTTCGCCTCACTCACATTGTTCAACTCCACGCCCAGCTTTTTCAGCGCGTAGCCGGTTTCCTTCAGATAATTCCCGTAGGACATCATCCAGTGGAAGCCTTTCATCTCCTGGAGCAGCGCGGCGCAATCACCGTGGACGCGCACGTCCACTTGCGAACGGCAGATGTCGAGGAACGGGTTGCCCACAATCTTGCCCTCGAACCCGACCCATTTCTTGCAGTTGAAGTCGGGCACGAGATTCGTGCAAATCTGGCCCAGCTTCATTTCCACTTTCGGCGCGGCACCGTAATCCGACTCGAAATGCGTCAGAATCTTGGTCCGCTCGGCGCGTTTGCCGTCCATCTTGCGCGGCGCGGTGCAATGCGCCAGCGTCACCATGTTGTCATGCGGGAAGGTGGGATCGTTCAGGAACACCGGCAGGCCGGAAATGTAATGCAGCAAAATGCCCGAGGGAATGACCACGAAGTCCGATTCGCAGAACGCCAGGTAGCCGTCGTCATTGAGGAAACTCAACGGCATGCAGGCGGTCGTCTCGGAGATCGGCATGATCGTGCCCATGCAATGATGCACCGTGATCGCATCCGTTTGCGCCTCGTCCATGATGTCTTTGAATACTTCGGTCAGGACGAAGGCGTTGACCAGAAACTTGCGGTCGGTGTGCAGTGACACCCGTGATTCGCGGAGCAACCGTTTGGCGTCAGCCTGCGCACGCGCGGCGAGTGCGCCATCGGCCCTGGCTGCCTTGAGACGCGGCGCGAGGTCTTTGTAGCGATAATCCACGATGTCGAGTTTCCAGAGCGTGCGCGAGATCTCCGGCGCTTTCTGCATCATGCCCGCGCCCCAGCCGCCGGCGCCGCCGATGGCAATGATCTTTTTACCGAGTGTATTGTTCAGTCCGTGCAACGCCCGCAAGCGCATGGCCAGTTCATCGTAGCTGTCCACCACCACGTCGTTCACGTCCATGCCCGGCTGGCCGTAGTCATCCACCGTCTTGCGTAGAAATCGTGGGTGAACAATTTCATACCAGAGATATACCGGGCCGGGATCGTGCCGCAGAAACATCAGATTGAACTTGTCCTTCAGTGTCATCGCTTCGAGCACGTCGCCTCCGCCGCCGGCGGCATAAATCAGCAGCGCGTCGTGGTTCTCCTTTGCAATGTTGGCCGCCTGCTCCCGATTGCGCACCGCGACCAGCGGCCGCACCTCCAGCAGGAAGTTGGCTTTGCTCGACATCTTGGCGAGTTCGTCGGTGATACGCACCATCTCCTTGGCGGCGTCCTCATCGGTTTGAATCCCGCCCCAATTGCGCCAACTGGTCGCCTCGCGGCGTGTCGGTGTGTCGTAAGTGAACACCGGTTGAACCCGCAATGGCTTGACGATTCGTCCGGGCCGGGTGATGGCGGACGTCGCCTCCGCCGCGCCCAGCGGGAAGGCCGGCAGCGCCAGACCGCCAACGGTCAGAGCGCCGACGCGCAGGAGAAAATCCCGGCGGTTGAGGTTTTGGAATTGCACGGGTGCGGCGGCATGGCCGGCGCAACAACTGCACGTGCAACGATGGGGGATGGATGAAGTGTTCATGGTCGTTTCGGTTTGCCCATAAAACCCGGAAGTCATCTGAAGGCGGCTGTTTGATCGCCCACCGTCAGCCACTGGCATCCTTCTCCTGCTGTTGGGCAAATGCAACATTATTTTCGAGCAGTTTCGGTTGCGAACCCACGCTACTCACTGCCTGTGCGCAAAAGCGACTGTCAATGATTTGGGAAACATTTTGTTGGGCTGGCAAGAAATCTCCCGCTCCAGCGCGCTCGCGTCGGCGGCGGGATGCTTCTGCTGGGTGGCAGGGATGCGGTCAACCGATTCCAGACCCGGCAGGGGCGGATGAAAATAGCCCACGGTTTCAACCCTTGTCATTACCCACATCTTTTTAGCGTTGGTTAAAGGTTTCTACTCCTTCGGCCATCCACATCAGGCGCTGCCAGCCGCGCCAGATGGTTTGCCAGCCAGGTAGGCCGTCGCCTTTGCGCCCGAGGAAGCCTCCGAG
>JACZKP010000213.1 GCA_014860005.1 Verrucomicrobiota bacterium
CGGAACAGCCACCGCCGAGGATTACCACATCAGGCAAACTGGTCGAATGAGCCTCTGTAGTGCAGACCTTTTTGATCGCTGGATTGGATGCCAACCACTTGCGTCATCATTCCACCCTGAATAGCGGAAGTCGGGCTAACCTACCTGAACATTTCACACTCGCTTCGACTGGTTTCATTAACACGAAACGACTGCGGCACAGCAGACGGATGCAATCCACAAGGACAACCGGAGAGCTTTGGCCCATGACTTCACAATCTCCATATGAGACCTTCCTTCATTCGTTCCTTTAGCTACACACCAGCGCCGTGCGATGTTTCAGGGAATGCTGTCGTCTGGAAGCTACAAAGGCTGCGAACTTCAAACCGCCTGGCTCGCGGGCCGTGCAAACAACGGCGTTTCGCACGACCTCAAACCCGAACCATAGCGGTGTGGCTGCGTATGCATACTTCACGACGAAATGTCCGGCAGCAGCAAAATCCGCGTCCGAGGACAGAACTGCCCCGGCGTCGCCCGCGATGAGGAACAAGTCAGAACAAGCAAGAGCATTCGCATATTCGTTCACTTTCTTACGACAGCAACACGCCAGATTCGTCCGCGGATACGGGTGATTGTGGCGCTGGCGCTGTGCCCGGGTCCATTTCAGTTTCGGCGGTGCAATCGGAAGTACTCGTTTCCCCGCGCCGCTCGAGAAAGGCTGAACACCTCACCCTCGACTTCCGGTGGGGTTGGGATCGGGAACCAATTCGACGTATTCAGGTCGGAGCACGATTCAAGCAAAAAACCCAGAGCGCTGGCCGGCCAACGAAGAACCGCATTGGTGTCGTTGCCCATAATGGTGAGCGCGGGCAAACGCAGCGGCTGACTCTCCAAGATGACCAAGCCGCCGTAACCATTGGCAACCAACACGTAATTGCCCACCACCAGCAAGTCCTCGGGAAAGCCGGTGTCGTAGCCGGTCGTTCTTACCGGACGCGCCGGGTCGCTGAGATCGAAGACGCTCACACCGCCTTCAGCATGAGCAACGAACAGGGTGTTCTCGACCACCTCGAGATCGGCAATGCGCCCGTTCAACGTCTGGTTATCCACGGCCACGGGATGCGCCTGATCCTGGACATCAAACACGTGCAACGTCGTTTGCTCGGCCACATACGCGTGGTGGTTGTTCACGGCAATGCCGTTTACAAATGGGGCCATCTGACGAATGGAGACCCAGGCCGGACGGATGGGATCAGTGATGTTGTAAACGGACCACCATAGATCGCCGGCGAAGTAAATGGAGTCGCCCACGATTTGCAGGTCCAGCGCATTCCCCATGATGTCGAGGTCAACGACCAGAACTGGGGAGGCCGGGTTGCTCACATTCAGAATCTTCAGGTTGGCCGCGGCCAGGTAGAGCAGATCGCCCAGCGCCTGCGCGGTACGGAAGCTGATTCGAGGGTCCAGGCTTCCCACCGGCGCGGGCTGGGTGGGATCCGTCACGTCCAGGATGAACATGCCGCTTTCATCGGCGAGGTAAACGTAGTGGCTCAGGGCGTAAACCCCGTGCGCATACGTCGGTGTCGGATAACCGCCCACCCGGACCGGATGCGCCGGATCACCCACGTCGAGAATCGCCAGTCCGCCAATGCCGTTGGCCACATACGCGTAGTGGCCGGCGACGGCCACCGCCACAGCCGAGGCGCTGCTCGGTTCCGGCCAAGAGCCGCGCAATACAAGATTGGTCGGACCGGCGTGCGCTTCCGGTTGCAGGCCGACTAGCGTCCCGGCCAGCATGGACAGGAAGATCTGTTTCAGCGTCACACCCATACCGAAGGTCAAATGTCTGCTCATAGTGGCCCCTCTCTCACCATGTGACTTTGGCGCGGAAGAAATCAAGCGATTCAGCGCCGGGGCCAAATATCCAGCCATCCATTGGCAAGGCGTTGGTTGCTACAGGATGCCACTCCAGGAGGTCGGCCGAGTGCTCCAGAACCGCCTTCAGGTTGGGTGTTCCCAAGATCCGCCATTGCGGAGGAACGGACACGCCTTCGCGACGAATCGAGAGGTCCGCCCAACGGGTGATGAAGAATCCGCGTCCACCGGTCCCCACGACCCACAGGTCCGGATCATGAGGGGAAACCGAGACGCACATTCCCTTCGGATGCGGCAAGCCCAGGTTCTGCTGTTGCCAGGTCCGGCCGTCGTCCTCGCTGGTCCAGACGCCCGTGGCAAAGGTCTCGTCGTGATACGGGTCATCGCTGGTGGCCACCATCAGACGCTGAGGATTTCCGGGATCTACCGCAACGGCACGAACGTATGGGTCAGCGCGAATCTTGGTCCAGCGATTGGTGGCAAACCGATAAAGGCCGCCGCCGCTCTGGCGCCAATTCACGACCAGCACCCGGCCGGCGGTGTCCACCGTGAGCCGTGTCCCTTGCAGGGGCGACCCCGCCATGAGTTGGAAGGTTGCACCGTTGATGCACTGCGAGACACCTTCACTGCTGCAGGCATAGATGCGTTGAGGATCGTTAGGATCGCCGGCTATCCAGCGGGGATTTCCGCTCACCGGCACACTGCTCCAACTCGCCCCGTGGTCTGTGGATCGCCGCAACCCGTTCCAGCAAACCCACACCTCGCCCGGAACATCAGGCCGGGGGTAAACGCTTCGGGGAAAGCCGCTGTCGGGAAGCCCCAGCGCGGAGCCTTTGAGCTGCGTGAAGTTGGTGCCTCCGTTGAGACTGCGGGCGATCGCTCCGTTAACGCCTTCCTGTCCGCACGTCAGGTAAAGGACGTCGTTCGGCGCCCATGCAGCATCGGTAGCCCCGCCCCAAGTGGGCAGGCCGCTTCCTCGCGTCCAAGTAAGCAAACCGTTGCGGGACTGCCAACCGAAGCCATGATCGAGACCCGTGAAGATGGACCGCTGCGGGTCCGTTGGATGCCAGCGGAACTGCGTCGTCACCCAGCCCGCATAGCCGCGGCCTCGATACCCGGGTTGGCCTTCCACCACCATTGAGGAGATGTCCTGCCAGGTGTGGCCGCCGTTGGTCGAACGCAGCACGTATTCGGCGCCAAAACCAAACATCGTGTCGGCCTCGGCAGAATCGAACGCGAGACCCGTCAAGTTTGCGCCCGAGGGCATGGCGACGGCCCGAGTGCTGTATTTAGTCCACGCTTGTCCGCCATCAACACTGACATAGGCCCCAGGATTGTCATAGGCCGTGTCCGAAGTCAGGAGGCGGTTGGGATCATGAGGATGAATGGCAATGGACTCGTACTTGGCGACGTAGTTGCCGTCGGTTCCGGTGTTGCGGCGAAGGCCGTTGTTACGTTCCACCCAATTCGTGCCGCCGTTGGTCGTCATCCAAACGCCGCCAGCCTCATACTGGCCTGTGGACAAGCGGTTGTTGGACATGACGACATAGGCGGTGAGTGGATCGGTGGGGTGAGCGGCGAGATCTTTGACCTTCGCGCTGGGGAGTCCATTCGTGCGCAGTTGCCAGTTCGCCCCGCCATTCTCGCTCACACAAACACCGTAGTACTTCACGGCGGCATAGAGCCGGGTAGAACTCCCGGCAGCAAAAGCGGCTTCCACGATGTTGCTCCCGGCCTGCACGGTGCCTAAGCGCCGCCAAGTGCTGCCGGAATTGGTGCTTTCATAGACGCCGCCGTATTCGCTGGCGGGGGCGCTATAGCCGTGGTGGTTGCCGCCAAAGGCCAGCAAGCGCACAGAGTTGTTGGGATCGAAGAGGATTCTTTGGATGGGAACAGACCAAACCCATTGACTCACGACCGGCATGCCCGCGCGGCGCGAGGTCCAGTTGCGGCCCGCATCGGTGCTCTGGTACGGGCCTCCGAGTGTTCCGACCCAAACAGTATTGGAATCTGTGGGGTGCCAGGTGAAATCGGCGATCTCCCAGCATCGCAAGCCATAGGTTCCAAGCCAGGAATCGCCTCGGTTCAAACTGAGCGCAATGCCCAGTATGTCACCGCCAATCAGGACGCGGGAGCGGTCATGTGGCGATACAGCAACGGAGGTGATCCACCCGCCGGTGGACGGTTCGTGCAGGGGCGACCACACCAGCGGTTGCGCGGCGCCTGCCGTAGCCATTCCAGCCACCGCAACGGTCAAAGCAACCACACCTGAACGCGCGAAGTCACGAGACCGGAGCCCGGGTGTCTTTGTCATTCCAGAGTGGTGCATTGTTTTCATGATTACAGCGTGATGAGGCATCGGCTGCTACGGGCGAAGAGGGTTTTCAACCGGGTTACTTTACTATTCATCGGCGGCCCACCGTTTGTTGATACTCGCGATAACGGGTTTCACCGAGCACCGCGCGGATACGCTCTTCGCGCGTGGGGGTGACGGTTTCATTTGCAGGTGCTCCCGTGTCGGTGGCCGACTGGACCCGCGGCCTGGGACCGCCTTCCGCTTCAAGGGTCTGCCACAATGTGAAGAGGGCGCGAAATTCCTGTTCGGTGGGCTGAAACGTACCTAAAGCCAGTCGCAGGCGGTTGGACGTTTCCGACAGGCGCAGATCGAATTCCATTTTCTCTTCGGGGCTCATCAATTCGCGCAGGGCCGTTTCATAGTCCGCCGCAAGCTGGGTGGGGTGCTGCTTGCGGGCGTTTTGAACTACATGGGCGGAGAACCGGTCGCGTAATCCGCGCAGGTCCGCCAGCTTCTCCGCGGGCAGGAAGTCTAAAGCCTGTTCCATGGCCTCCGTAACCATTTCGTCCCAGACTGGCGTTGTTGTCTCCGGAGCCTCTGTTCCCAACAAGCTTCGCAGTAGTTCAGCCTTCTCCTGGTTCAATTCCTGGCGCCGAGCCACCTCTGCTTCGCTTAAGCCCCGGTGCAACCAATAACCGGCCTCCCAATACTTGAACTGATTGGTGCTGCTGCGTTGGGCACGATCTCGCTCGCGGAACAAGCCATCCACGTCTGCGGTGATGATGTCGCAGATGGTCTTCTCGGGGCAACCTATCGCCCGGAGGTTGGCGATGTATTGCTGGTAATCGGCTGATTCGAGCTCGCGCCAGTTCACTGCGGCCGGTACGCGACTGTTGGTGAGCCCCGGCGGCGTGCGCAATCTCTCAAGAGCCGACACCGGAATGTTGGATACTGACAAGCGGGAAGTGTTCCTCACCTGGGCCAACCGGGCTGCGTCTGCCGCTAGACGACTGACTGCCTTCCGCCCTTCGGCTGCCTGAGATATCAGGAAGGCACTCAGAAGAATGACGACCACCAGAGCCAGAGAAAAGGCAACTCGCCACGCATTCGCTCGCCGCAGAATTAGTATTCCAATCCCCCAACAAAGAAGCCCAAGCCCAATGGCCACCGACGCCACGAAATCGGGGCGGAATATCTCCCGCGTCTTCGGAAAAAGGATGGACCAGACCATCGCTAAAAGGATGAAGCTGATGCCCACCGCCTTCCGGAGCCCAGCCACCACTATTCGCGGCGGTCGCGACGCAGTCTCGGGACGTCGCCCCGGGTCATGTTCGGGCGGAGGGTTTCCAGTGATCGTCTCGATTACAGTTTTCAACTGGCTGGCCTGCTGATACCGGCGCTCCGGCTCGCTCTCCAGCGCCTTCAAAACCACCTCGTCCAATCGCACGTCCAACCGCATCCCGCGGGTGCGGGACGAAGGTGGTGCAATCGGTTGGCCAGGCAATTCACCGGTGAGCATCCGGTAGAAAACCACGCCAAGGGAGTAGATGTCGGCCCGATGGTCCACCTCCGTGGGATGCTCTCGCTGCTCGGGCGCCATGTAGTGCGGAGTGCCCATCACTTTGCCCGCTTCGGTGATCATCGAGAGGGCGACCGCCGCCGCAAACGCTCCCGGTGGATTTGGTCTGGTGGGTCCGGCTAATTTGGCCAGACCGAAGTCCGCCACCTTCACCCGGCCCTGCCGGTCCAGCAGAATGTTCTCCGGTTTGATGTCGCGGTGGACGATGCCCTGATCGTGCGCATATTGGAGTGCGTCGCAAATCTGAGGCACGATGGCCAACGCTTCGCGCGACGCCAACCGGCCCCGGTCGAGCAACTGGTGCAGGTTCACTCCGTCCACAAATTCCATCAGGAAGAAAAACAGCCCGTCGGCCCGCCCGAATTCGTAGAGCGTCACGATCCCAGGGTGATTCAACCTCGCGAGCGCCCGGGCTTCGCGCGTGAACCGCTCCGCAAAGCTCGCGTCCCGTCCGATGTCCGGCGGCAGGATTTTGAGCGCCACGACCCGGTCGAGTTCTTTCTGCCGCGCCCGATAGACCGCGCCCATGCCGCCCTGGCCAATGAAGCCCAGGATTTCCAATTGCGGAAACAAACGGCCCACGTCCTCCACCGGCGGAGCGGCGAAAGGTTGGAACGGGCTACCGGCCCGGCTGTCCGGCCCGGCGTCGGCGCCCGTAGGCAAGCCGGCTTTCACCAGGCATTGCGGGCACAGACCATCCGGCGCGTTGGGCACGAGCGGTCTGTGGCAGCCGGGACATAGTTTCGTTGTGCCCATATTGACTTCTTCCACCACTACACTACGGATTGGACGGAAAAGGTAACGGGCGCAACGAAGAAATGTTCAACGCCGCGCCAGCACGCGGAATAGATGGCGCAGTTCCTCTTCCACCTCCGCTGGTGCCGCCACGGTATGAGCGATCTCCTCCTTCAGGCACTCCCGATACCGTTCACGCAGGCGGCATACGGCCATTTTTACGGCGTTCTCGGTCATCCCCAAGTCGGTTGCCAGCGCGGCGTAGGGCTGCACTTCGCGGCTGCCGATCAGGCTGGATTCAAGCTTCTCGAAGACACCACTCTTGCCGCTCTGCGCGTACTCCTGGCGCAGGCGCTGGAGGACGGCGCACAGTAAGGTCAACGCCCACTGTTTCTCAAAGATTTGATCGGGTGTGCAAGTGTCAGCCGGTTCCCAGGAGTACCGGCTTTCGGCCGTGTCCAACTGCAGCGCGACGAACTGGACCTTGCCTCCTCGCTTGAGCGTCTTGGCCCGGTCCCACTCTTTGGCCAGAAACCGTTTCATGACCATCAGCAGGAAGGAGCGAAAACGGCCTTTGTGCCGATCGGCGCGGGCGATCCAGTTGTGCGCCAACAATTGCGCGAAGAACTCCTGGGTCAGATCTCGCGCGTCTTCCGGCGAACGCCCGCATCGGCGCACATAGGCATAGAGAGGATACCAATACGTGCCGCAGAGCCTCTCCAGAGCGACCGCGGCATCGGGCGAATCCTCGTTCCTCGCACCGAGCACCACCGACCAATGCGTAGTCACGAAATAGGGACGGTACGCCGACGCGGCTTGCGAAGCGGAAGTGGTCGTCATCAAGGCGGAACTGTATTCCCTCACGCCCCTCTTGTCGATGCCGCCTGAGAAGATGGAGGAGCAAAGGAAGAAATGGGGCTCCAAAAGGGAGTGGCCCTCTGTCGCCGTTAGCGCTCGCGAAAATTGACCCGCTTGTGCTCATGAGAAGTGACCCACCGGGCTGAAAAGCCCGCGGGATTTTCCTCATTTATTTTCCAAGGAGAGGGCCAGAGAAGAAAATCCCTTGCCGTGGCTCGACTCCTTAACTCATTTCGGCTACGACAAAGTGCTTTTAGGAACACCGGGCTTCAGCCCGGTGGAAACGAGCGACGATGACACCAGCCGTTTCAACGACTTTCATCGGGCTGTTAAAGCCGCTGAAGCGGCTGACGTGACTCATGGCCCTGGTTCACCGGGCTGAAGCCCGGTGTTAATAAGAGGGCTATGAAATTTCCGCGCTAAAGAGGCGAAGGGCATGCGGTTTTGCGGTTTTGATTCCGGTAACTCTCTGAAATAATTCCGTGGTGCGCGGTTAAAAAAATTGCATTGGCCGGCGACTGATTTTATTTTTCGCGTTCATTCACAACCATGTTTAACAGTTTGAACAATCTTTTGGGCCGGCGCGCCCCGCAAAAGGGGCCGCCCTTGTATCCTGAAGCGCCCACCGGCATCGCCGCAGCGGCGCGCAGCACGCCGGAGCGCAGGCAGACTTACTCCAAGATTTTTCGCTGGCGCCTGCCGGATGGTCAAACGCAGGAACCCGCGACCGTGGAAGTGGTGGGATCTTTTACCCATTGGCAGCGGGTGCCGATGATGCGTGACGGCACCCTGGACGCATGGCACGCAGCGGTGCATCACATCGTAGGCAACCGGACGCATCATTACATGCTGCTGGTGGATGGCAAACCGGTGTACGACAAGAGGTGTGACGGACTGGCAGTGCCGCATGGCCACGTAGAGGAGCAGTATCAACTCACGACTGATCGCGGGCCACGGGTGTTCATGCTCTTCGCACAGGCGAGATAACCGGCGCCATCCAATCGAGGCAGGCGGCGAGATGAGCGGGCCACGCCCGCTTCGGTGATTTATTGAGTTCTTCGCTCTCATCCTTGTGCCGGCGAGATAATTTTGCAGGACCCCGCGCTCCAGTATTTCCCTGAAATTGCCGCTTTCCCCGCCTCCAATTTTCCGGTAGCAATTGCTGACAATCCCTATGAAAAACACCTTCAAACGGCGAACGTTTCTGCAAACCGCCGCAACGGCCAGTGTCGGCGCCATGTTCGCCGGCAGATTTGCCGAGCTCCAACTCAGCGCAGCTTCTGGCGACAGCCGCCCGGTCGTCATCGCCAGCGCCAATGGCTTGGAGGCTGCGGCCACGGCGATGGCACTGATCAAGCAGGGCAAGGATGCGCTCGATGCCGTCATTGCCGGGGTCAGTCTGGTGGAGGCGGATCCGGAGGACAACAGCGTGGGTTACGGTGGATTGCCCAATGAGGAAGGCGTGGTGGAACTTGATGCTTCCGTCATGCACGGTCCGACGGGCCGCGGCGGTTCGGTGGCGGCGTTGCGCAACATCATGCATCCCTCGCAAGTCGCCCGGGTGGTCATGGAGCGGACCGATCACGTTTTGCTCGTGGGCGAAGGGGCGTTGCGGTTCGCTCGGGCGCATGGGTTCAAAGAGGAAAACCTGTTGACTGAGGAAGCGCGTCTGGCGTGGTTGAAATGGAAGGAAAACCTCAGTCCCAACGACGACTGGCTGCCGCCCCACGACATCAACACCAAGGGCATTGGCAAATTACTGGAAGCCTCGCGGCGGCACTACGGCACCATCAATTGCAGTGCCGTGGACCTTCAGGGCAACGTTTCCGGTTGCACCACCACGAGCGGCCTGGCTTTCAAGATTCCGGGACGGGTGGGCGATTCGCCAATTCTCGGCGCGGGCCTTTATGTGGACAACGACGTGGGCGCCGCCGGTTCGACAGGGCGCGGGGAAGCGAACCTGCTCGCGTGCAGCAGTGTCAATATCGTGGAATTCATGCGCCAGGGAAAATCTCCCGAGGCGGCCTGCCTGCTCGCCTGCGAACGCATCGCGCGTCAGACCAAAATGAAACGCCTCCTCGATGACGATGGCCGGCCGAATTTTGACGTGAAATTTTACGCCATCAACAAACGCGGTGAATTCGGCGGCGCTTCGATCTGGAGCGGCGCGAGATTCGCGGTGAACACCGGCGAACCGGCGAGCCGGCTTGTGGACGCCGCCTCTCTATTCAAACGCGCGGCGCGTTGAGTGATGTGCTGTGGGCACACAAGCTCTCGGCCACGACTGCCCGCGCTCCAAGCCGATGCGTTGAAGCCTGATTGCGGGAAGTTCGCCGCTGCAATACGCCTTCACGCCGTCGGTGCCATTGCGAATTAGTTTAGTGTTCCGTAGTCGGCGTACGGCCGCGACAACGCACGCGTTCAGCCGGATCGAGAAACCCGGAATCATCATCGAAACCAGCCAGGCCAAATCCGGCCGCTACATTCTGGTGTGAACGGGCGAAGCTCCGCCGGGAAAACAAAGTTCTTTCCGTCAGCCCATTTCTCCATGAAAGCTTTCCGCGTGCAAGCGCGCTTTCTTCTCGGCCCGGCGGGTAGCGGAAAAACCTTCCGCTGCCTGGGCGAGATTCGTGCTGAACTCGCCCGTTCGCCCGAAGGTCCGTCGTTGCTGCTGCTCGCCCCCAAACAGGCCACGTTCCAGCTTGAGCGGCAGTTGCTGGCCGACGGCACACTCACCGGCTACACGCGCCTGCAGATTCTCAGCTTCGAACGGCTCGCGGGCTTCCTGCTCGCGGAACTAAGTCCCGTCACGTTCGACTGGCTGGACGACGAAGGCCGCGTGATGGTGCTGCGCGCGTTGCTGGCGCAGGAACGCGGCGCGCTGCGGGTGTTCCACGCCACCGCGCGCCTGCCAGGCTTTGCCACGCGCCTCAGCCTGTTGTTGCGCGAACTGCAGCGGCATCAGATTTCTCCCGGCCGTCTGATGGCACTGGCTAGCAGGATCACCGGTCAGGTGCAACTGCGCGACAAGCTCCACGATTTCGCGCATCTCCTGCGCGGCTACCTTGACTGGCTGCAAACCCACGGATTGCAGGACACCAACTGCGTACTGGACGCCGCCACAGCGCTGCTGCGCTCGCAGCCGCAGTCAACCCTGCCCTCCCCGCGACTCAAGCTCCGCGGACTATGGCTGGACGGTTTCGCAGAGATGACCGCGCAGGAACTGGATTTGCTGGCCGCGCTTGTGCCGCTCTGCGATCGCTCCACGCTGGCATTCTGCCTCGAAACCGAATTGCAGAACGAGCCGTCGTGGCTTTCCTGCTGGTCGGTGATCGGGCAGACGTTCCTGCGCTGCCGCCAACGAATTGCAGGTTTGCCGGGCATTCAGGTTGAGATCGAAACGCTCGCTCGCGATTCAGGCAAAAGCCGTTTCGCCCACAGTCCAGAACTGGCGCACCTTGAAAAATCTTGGGCCAGTCCTCCGACGTTCACTGGGGCTTCGGAGCAAGAAATCACGCATCACGCATCACGCATCACGGCTTCTTCCCCCTCCATCTTCTGCGCCGCCTGCGCCGACCCGGAAGCCGAAGCCACGCTCGCCGCGCGCGAGATTCGACGGTTCGTGCGCGAAGGCGGACGCTTTCGTGAGGCGGCGGTGCTGGTCCGTTCGCTGGATGGCTACGCCGACACGGTGCGCCGCGTTTTTGCACGTTACGAAATCCCCTGCTTTCTCGACCGTCGCGAGCCGGTCGCCCATCATCCGCTGGCCGAACTGACGCGTTACGCCTTGCGCACGGTGGCGTTCAACTGGCGGCAGCCTGACTGGTTTGGCGCACTCAAGACCGGCCTGGTGCCCGCGCGCGACGACGAAATTGACTGGCTGGAAAACCTCGCGCTGGAATTCGGCTGGGAAGGCCAGACGTGGCATCAACCGCTCGCGGTTCCGGATCGAACCTCAGACACCGGGCACGCCGAGTATCTGCGGCAAAAACTTATTCCACCGTTCGCCGCCCTTGCGCAACACACCGCCGCGCCCCTCAACGGCCAACAACTTTCCGCCGCGCTGCAAGAATTGTGGGCTGCGCTCGGAGTGGAGCCCACGTTGGAATCCTGGAGCGCTGCCCAGCCAGGTCACGCGACTGGCGGCCATCAACCTTCGGCGATTCATGCCACTGTCTGGGATCAAATGCAGGTCTGGCGGGAAAACCTTGAACGCGCGTTTCCGGTCGAGGCGTTGTCCGTGCGCGAATGGCTGCCCATCCTGGAGGCGGGCCTCGCCAGCCTCACGGTCGGCGTGCTCCCGCCGGCGCTGGACCAGGTGCTGGTCGGTGCGATTGATCGCTCGCGCAATCCCGATTTGAAACTCGTGCTTGTGCTCGGACTCAACGAAGGCGTCTTCCCTTCACCGCCCGCCGAGGACCCGCTGCTCAACGAAATGGAACGTATCGCGCTGGCCTCGGAAGGCGTGCCGCTGGGACCGGGGACAAAGCATCGCATCGGCCATGAATGGTTTTACGGTTACATCGCTTGCACGCGCTCCAGCCAGCGGCTCGTGCTGACGTGCGCACAATTTGACGCACGCGGCAATCCGCTCAATCGCTCGCCGTTTTTTGATCGTCTCGAACGCATCTTTCCCGGGCTCACACTGACGCCTTGGCAACCGCCCGCAGGCTTTGCTGACATCGAACACACCAGCGAAATCTTCACCCCCGCGATTCAACTCCAGAATCAAGCAGAGCAAGTACAGCCATGTCCGCGCGAACCCAGTGAGCCGGCCTCCACATTACTCGCCCTGCCCGGACTTGCGGACGTGCTGGGCCGGGCGCGCGACCTGGCCGGCGTCAACGCAAACCAACAGCTTTCGCCCGAAGCCGCCGCCGCGCTGTATGGTCGCGAACTCGCCTGCTCGATCAGTGGACTGGAGAATTTCGCCGCGTGCCCGTTCAAGTTTTTCGTCAGCCACGGATTGCGCGCGGAAGAACGCAAACGCTTTGAACTCGACGCCCGCGAGCGCGGCTCGTTCCAGCATGAAGTGCTCACGGTGTTTCACAACGAGCTGACGGCGGAAAAGCGCAAGTGGCGCGAGGTGTCACCCGATGAAGCGCGCGAACGAGTCCGCCGGATTGGCCGGGCGCTCCTGACGGATTACCGCCATGGACTATTTGGCGCGGACGCAGGCCGGCGCTTTGAGGGCGAAGTTTTGCTCGCGTCGCTGGAAACGCTCATCGCAGTTTTGGTCGGTTGGGCGCGGGATTATCAATTGGATCCTGAACTGGTGGAAACGGGCTTCGGCCTACACGGCGGGCCGTGGCCGGCGTGGCGAATTGCGGTGGATGAACAGCGGTCGCTGCTGTTGCGCGGGCGGATTGATCGCGTGGACCTCTGGCGCGATCCCAGCACCGGCGCGGCGCTCGCCGTGGTGATGGACTACAAATCCAGCAGCCGCACGCCGGATCGTGTGAAGCTGCATCACGGCCTGCAACTTCAACTGCCCGCCTATCTCGCCGTCATCGAAAGCCTCCCGGAAGTCCGCGAAACGCTGGGCGCGGGTTCGCTGGCGCCCGCCGGGGTGTTTTACGTCAACCTGCGCGGCGATTTTTCCTCCGCCCGCTCGCGCGCCGAGGCGTTCGCCGATCCGGCGCGGGCTGTGCGGTTGGGTTTTCAACATGCGGGCCGTTACGACGAAACCTTCCTGGACAAACTCGATCCGCAGAGCATTGGGGAACAATTCAAAATCAGTTCACGCAGCCACGACCGCATGAACCAGCCGGCATTTCGCGAGTTGTTGAATCGCACGGTGGAAAACCTGCGACGCTTCGGCCAGGAGATATTTTCCGGCAAATTGTCGCCCGAACCATTTCGCAAAGGCACGGAGATGGCGTGCGCCTGGTGCGAGTACGCCGCGATCTGCCGGTTTGATCCGTGGACGCAACCCTTCCGGGCGCTGCCGGCACCGCCCAAACCGCCCGATACCGCCAGCGAAATCAAGGAACCGAAACCGAAGCGCGGCCGGAAATCCTCACCCAAGTCATGAGCGCTCCGACATCGCAACAACGTGACGCCATTGAGGCACGGGGCAATGTGCTCGTCGCCGCCGGCGCCGGCACGGGCAAGACGAGCACCATCACCGCGCGCTGTCTCGACCTGATCGTCAACGAGCAGTGTTCGCTGCACGAAATCCTGATGGTCACGTTCACCGAGGCGGCGGCGGCGGAGATGCGCGATCGCCTGCGCCGGGCGTTGCGCGAGCAAGCCGACAACGCGCCGGACCCAGACACCACCGCGCGACTGGCCGAGGAACTGGCCCTGCTGGACACCGCGCCCATCTCGACGTTGCATGGCTTCTGCCTCGAACTGGTGCGGCGTAATTTCCATGCGCTCGAACTGGACCCGCAATTCACAGTGCTCGACGAGACTCAAACGAAGCCGCTCATTCACGCGGTGCTCGACGAATTGTTTGAGCGGCATTACGCCGGTACGACGAATCATTCAGCCAGTGTGCGCGAGTTGATCCGGCATTACGGCAACGGCCGCGACGATGCCATTCGCAGCCTTGTGGTCGAGATTCACCGGCATACCCAGGCGCTGGCTTCTCCGCAGAAATGGTTTGATCAGCAAGTGGCCGCGTTCAATCAGGCCGAACCAACCGCGTGGCGCGAAAGCTTTGTCACCGGCACTACGGAATGGGCGCGGCTGTGGCGGGAAACCATCGAGCCGTTTGCCCAAGGCAGCGTGAACGTGAAGCTGTGTGCAACGGCGCTCGACGAACTGCTGGCCAATCCGGATTTTGCCGCCGCGGCGAAGACGGTGTCCGCCATCGTCGCCGCCCACGAGATGAAATGGGACCGGCTCAAGAAAGATTTTCGCGATCCCATTAAATCGTTCTTCACCGAAGCCGCGTTTCTGCGCGAGTTGACCGACGACGATGGCGCGCCGCTGACGCAGGACTGGTCGTGGGTGCGCGGGCCGATGCTCACGCTGTTGACGCTGGCGCTGGAATTCAGCGAGGACTTCGCGAAGGCCAAGCGCGAACTTGGCGGAATTGATTTTGCCGACCAGGAACAGTTCGCGTTGCGGCTTCTGCTGGACGACGCGGGCCGGCCCACCCCCATCGCGCTGGCCTGCCGCGAGCGTTTCCGCTTCGTGTTCGTGGACGAATGTCAGGACATCAACGCGGCGCAGGATGCGATTCTGCACGCCGCGAGCCGCGAGGGAGTGGCGGCAAACCGTTTCCTTGTCGGGGATGTCAAGCAGAGCATCTACCGTTTCCGGTTGGCCGACCCGCGAATTTTTCAGGCTTACGAGGCGCGTTGGAAGAATGCCGGAAGCGACGGCGCGTGCCTGCCGCTCTCGGAGAATTTCCGCAGCCGCGAGGCGTTGCTGCAATTCATCAATCCTTTGTTTCGCGCACTGATGCGGCCCGTCATCGGCGGGCTGCATTACGATGCCGACGCGGAATTGCGGTTTGGGTACCCGATGGGCCGTGCTGCACTTTCACTGTCCGCAAGGACTCCAACTGCGGACGATGAACCAACGGCGTGGCCACCGCCGCATGAGGTTTCGCCGCGCGTGGAGTTGCACGTGATCACGAAGGCGGAAGATTCCGAAGCAAATAGCGACACGCCGGAAAGTGAAGCGACCGGCGGCGAGTTGCCCGAACTGCAAACCACCGAGCGCGAGGCACGATTGGTGGCGTTGCGGCTCAAGACGCTCAAAGAATCGGGGCATCGCGTGTGGCGGCGCGAGACCGGGCGCTTCGAGCCGGTGGAGTATCGCGACATGGTGGTGTTGCTGCGCGGTGTCGCGGGTCGCGCGGAGGTTTTCGCCAAGGAGTTTCACCACGCCGGTGTGCCGCTGCACGCGGCGCGCGCGGGCTTTCTCGACGCGTTGGAGGTAACCGATCTGCTCAATCTGCTGCGGTTGCTGGACAACCCGTTGCAGGACGTGCCGTTGCTGGCCGTGTTGCGTTCACCGTTGGTCGGGTTGACGCCGGATGAACTGGTGCAGATACGGCTCGCGTATCGCAAAGGTCTTTTGTGGACGGCGCTCAAACGCTGGCTGGATGGCTGCCGGGAAGAATCGGCCGCGGATCGCCCCAAAGATCACGCATCACGCATCACGCATCACGGACCAGGCGATCAGAAACTGGCCCGCAAGCTCCGCACGTTTGTCGAACAATTCAGCCAGTGGCGCGAACGCGTTCGTCATTCTTCCTTGTCCCATTGTCTCGAAAGCGCGCTGGCAGACACGCACTACGAAGCGCTGTTGCTGGCGGGCGAACGCGGCGCGGCGCGGCGGGCAAACGTGCGCCGGCTCGTGGACCTCGCGCGCCGCTTCGATCCGTATCAGCGCGAGGGCTTGTTCCGCTTCCTGCAATTCATCGCGGAACAGGAGGCGGCCGAGGTGCGGCATGAGCCTGCGGCGTTGAACCATGAAAACGCCGTGCGGCTGATGACCATTCACGCGAGCAAGGGTCTGGAGTTTCCCGTCGTGGTGCTGGCGGGGCTGGGCAGCCGGTTCAACACGCGCGACCTGAGCGGCGACATTTTGTTGAACGGCGACCTGGGCTTGTGCCCGAAAGTTCTGCCGCCGGAATCACGGCGGCGTTATCCCAGCATCGCGCACTGGCTGGCGGCGCAGCGCGAGCGGCGCGAGCTGCTCGGGGAAGAGATGCGGCTGCTGTATGTGGCCTCCACCCGCGCCCGCGACACCCTCATCCTCACCGGCTCGGCGACGCGCCGGGACGAGCTCACGCGCTGGCAGGAACCCGCGCCCATCACTGATCATTCGCTGGTGAAAACCACCGGCTATCTGGACTGGCTGCGGTTGTGGTTTGCGCAATGGGCGAAACCGGAGGAATGGTCGGGCGAGCGCGAGGGCGCGAACGATTTGTTGCGGTGGAAATTTCACGACGCCAACGACGCCAGCTTTGCGCTGCCTGACCCGGCAACCGTCGCCAAGGATTCCCGGATCAAACCGCCAACCACCAACGAACTTACCGTGCTGAATCAAATCCTCGCGGCGCGTTACCCGCACGAGTCCGCCACCCGCGAGCGGGCCAAAACGTCGGTGAGCGCGCTGCGCCGCCGGGCGATGGCGGTGGATGAGGAGGCGGCAACTGCGTTCTCGTATCAACATTTCGCAGCGCGAAGCCCAAACCGTGTCGCGTCGTCCGCCACACTCAGCGCGGCGGAAAGCGGCACGGCGCATCACACGTTCATGGAGTTGATGTCACTGGACCGCGCGGAGAGCGAACTGGATTTGCGGAACGAAGCGCAGCGCCTGCACGAAGCCGGCGCCTTCACCGCGGAGGACATCGCGGCGCTGGATTTCGGTGCGCTGGCGGAGTTCTGGCAGTCCGATCTGGGACGCCGGGTGCGCGAACGGCGCGGGCAGGTGCAGCGTGAGTTGCCCTTCACGGCGCGATTCCATGCGAGGGAGTTGCGGGCACTGAACCTGGTTGCCGCGGGTTCGGAATTGCCGGACGCCGAATTCGTGGTCGTGCAGGGCTTCGCGGATCTGGTGGTATTGCCGCCCGGGGAAATCTGGCTGCTGGATTTCAAGACGGACCGAGCCAAAGCCGCCGACTTGCCCGCGAAGGTCCAACATTACGAGCCGCAGTTGAAATCGTACGCGCTGGCTTTGTCGAGGATTTATCGCCGGCCCGTGACCGAGGGCTGGCTTTGCTTTCTGGACGCACGGGAATCCATCCGCGTTTCAGTTTGATGCCGCCGCGCGCAGTCCCTACCTTTTTGCACTCGAAGTTTGCGCCATGCGACCGATCCTCAGAGCGGAAGGGACGAAGGCCAAGCCGATATTCTACAATGGCCGGGACTTCTTTCTGAGCGATCCGGACAGAGTGCAGTGCAGAAAACAAACCGCTTAGACAAAGCTCTTCGCGTATCGCGTCTCTGCGGCTTATTTGCCACGTTCGCGCTCTTCGTCAAGGCGGCAAAAAAAGTCGCATAACTTGATTGACACCCGCTCGCATCAGCAGAGAATCGGCGGCAATGAACCCGGCGCAAGAGCAATTCTCGCTGAATTGCGCAGCGTCAAAAAAGCAATTTTCTATCAACCCGAACTCCGAAGTAGCGTCCGGCATCCGTGCCGGACGTAGAGGGCGGGCATCCCTGCCGCCCGGACAATACGCCCGGATTGTCTGCGACGCACGGAATGTTCAAGCGGCGTGGCAATGCGTGAGGTTTTTTCCGCCGGGCTGGAAGCCCCGGCTCTACGGCAGGCACGGATGCCCGCCGCTACCGAGTGGGTTTCCGAATCCTATTTCGGAGTTCGGGATCAGTTCAGATTTACCAAATCCCCCTTTTTGCCCCGCAACCCACTTTCCCTCCGGATGACTTTCTTTATGCGCCACCTCTCCTCCTTGTCTCGGTTCACAGCCTCTAACGGGTTTCTCCCCCAACCCGGCTGGCGTGGTGCGACGACTGGTCTCGGCGTCGCATGGCTCGCGCTCGCATTGCTGATCGCCCACGCTCCGTTCCTGCAGGTAGTCGCCGCAGATCTCGCCTACACGCCGGTCGAGGTGCCACTTCCACCCGTGTCGAAACCCCTCATCAACGACAAGGGGCAGGTGCTGACCGTGGTAACCAGCACCATTTACATGTATCTGCCGACGGCGGACTACGGTCTCGAAGCGGGCGTGCATCCCAAGGGTACTATCGCTGCGGGAGGGGTCGTGATGGATTTCAACACGAACGGACATTTCGTAACCCGCACGCCCGCGACGGCCGAGGGATCGCTCTATAAGGATGGGGCAGTGTTCACTTTTCCGACCGGGCGGGTGCTCGGCTTGGATCAACTTGGTCGCGTCCTTTTTAGTTACGGCTCCATTCGTGAGGTGGATGGAAGTGTAAGGACTGTCCCCGGACTGGGTCAGGCGTACTTCAACGATATCAATGACGCCGGCATTGCCGTAGGCCAAGCCGGCATTGCCGGAGGCCATGGGGGTTCGGTGATCTGGGATACCAAGAGCGGCGGCGCTCCGCAGTTCCTTCCCTCCACCGGCTTCTACAACAGCGCCAAGCTGGTAAATAACAAGAACCAGATTTTCGGGCACCGGGATTCCGGGGACATAATAATTATACCCGGAACAACGAATGTGATTTATTTGAGCAGAGACCGGCAAGAATACATCTACCTGCCCACGCCGGACCATGGTCTGCCCGCCGGATTCACGGATCTGCCCGAAATCCGAAATAATGCAACAGAGTTTGGCTCTTGGAACGACGATACCTCCTATGACGCCCGGCTAACCGATCGCGGCGAAATCTACATCGCCAGTTCGCAAAATACCAAGTCCATCTGGTACCGGGGCGAGATCATCAAGCCTGGGGAGCACATCGTCGGGACGAATACGGCCACGGTCACACGCATTTTCGACATCAACAACCATGGAGCCATTCTTGCGACCGGCACCCTGAATGGGCAGCCCAACAAGCTGTTCATCCTGTCACTCACCACGAATGATCCTCTCACCGTCAATGTCACCAGCGATGCTGACGACGCCGACCCGAACGACGGCGTGTTGGACGTGGACCTCAACACGCCAGACGCACAGATCAGTTTGCGCGCGGCAATCAATTTCGCGAACTCCGCCTCCCGGCCCGGACCGGATACGATTGAATTCAACATCGCCGAGGGTGAACCGACGATCCTGCCCACGAATGCCCTCCCTGACATTACGGAAGCATTGACCATTGACGGCAGTTCGCAACCGAGTGGACGAGTCACTCTGCGCGGCGCGCAGGCGGGCCTGACCGACGGTTTGCGGCTGGTGACCACCAATTGCGTGATCCGGGGAATGGTCATCCGGGAATTTCAGAAGGCGGGCGTCGCGATTGCGGGTGGCTTTGGTCACAAGATCGTAGGAAACATTTTCGGCACGGACGTCGCGGGCGGCACGGGCTTTGGCAACGGCACCGGTCTGCGCATGGAGAATTCTGCCAGCAACATGATCGGCGGAATCTCGGTCAATTTGCGGAACATCCTTTCGGGAAATACCGCCGCCGGGATCGCGCTCAGCAATTGCACCGCCATTGAAATTCGGGCCAATCTCGTCGGCACGGATCCGACCGGGGCCGCGAGTCTGCCGAACGGCCAGTTCGGTTTAATCGCCGACAAGATCAAAAACCTGAGTATCGGGGTGGCCAGCGCCGTTTCGGTTTTTAATTCTCCCACCGCGATGAAATTACACGAGGTCAGCGGGGAAGGAAGCGGCGGGGGCAAATTGGTCAACAGTTATGTCGGGTTGAATCTGGGCGGAACGGTTGGACTTGCCGCCACGGTGAACGGGCTGATTATCGAGGACTCCTCGGACTTTGAGATCGGCGGCGACCAGAGGAACGTTTTTGCCACAATCACTTCCAATGCCATTGCGGTTCTCAATTCCAGCAACGTGAACGTGAGCGCCAATTTCATCGGCACGAGCGGTTCCGGCAACGTCAACCTGCCGGTCGGCACGGGAATTTTCGCGCAAGGATTCAAGAAACTGGCCATCGGCCTGACCAACGTGCTGTCCGTTATCAATGGCCAAAATGCTGTGATTCTCCGTGATGACGGGATCGGTTCCGCGACGGGGACGAACGCAAGTATGGTCAACTGCTACATTGGGTTGAACGCCAGTGGCAGCGCCGCCCTGGGTGGGACCGAAACCGGACTGCGCCTGGAAGGAGTCAGTGGCGTGGCCATCGGCGGCGCCGCCCGGAATGTTTTTGCGGGAATCAGTTCCAATGCGATCGCGGTTTTGAACGCGACGAATATCAACATCCTCGCGAACCACTTCGGCACCACCCCCAACGGCAATACCAGTATTCCCGTTGGCATCGGCATTGCCGCCCGGAACGCGTGCGACCTCGTCATCGGAATGAGCAATCAGTTGACGGTCATCAACGGTCAAACTGCCGTTCTCCTGGATGGCGTCACTGGCAGTGGTGCTGGTGGTGTCGGCAGCATCATGAATAACTGTTTCGTTGGCCTGAACGCCATGGGAAACAGCGCATTGGCGGCCATGACGAACGGCGTGCGGATCGAAAATTCCACGGGATTCATTCTGGGCGGAATCGTCCGAAATGTGTTTGGCGGCATCACTTCAAACGCCGTCACGGTTCTGAATTCCACGAACATCGGGCTGCTCGCCAATTACATCGGCACGAGCAGTTCCGGCAACGTCAACCTGCCGGTCGGGGCGGGCATCATCGTCGAGAACGCGCGCGACCTCGTCATCGGCAGCACCAATCAGTTGAGCGTCATCAACGCGCGCGTCGGCGCAATTCTCAAGGGCGTCACCGGCAGTGGCCTCGGCGGAGCGGGAAGCAAAATGAATAATTGTTTCGTAGGACTAAGCGCCTCCGGCACGACGGCCTTGACCACAACCAATGGGGTGCAGGTTGAAAACTCCACCGGATTCAGCTTCGGAGATATTGCCCGCAACGTTCTCGGCGGAATCCGTTCCAACGCGATTACCATTTTGGATTCAACCAATATTCAGATCGCGGCAAACTACATCGGAACTTCGGCCTCGGGAAACACCAGTCTCCCCGGAGGAATCGGCATTCTCGCCGAACGCGCGCGCAATCTGACGATTGGTTCCTCGGCGAACCTTTCCATCCTCAACGCCCGGACGGCGGCCATCTTGCGCAACGTCCTCGCCAGTGGCGGCGCCAATGGCATGGACAATTGTTACGTTGGCTTGAACGCCAATGGAATTGCGTCTCTGGGCGCGGTCACCACCGGGGGCATCCAGATGGAGAACTGCGCGGAATTCGATTTTGGCGGCGTGGCCCGCAATATCTTGTCCGGCATTTCCACCTCCGCCATGACGGTGCTCAACTCGACCAACATCCGGGTTCTCAGCGGATATTTTGGAACGGATGCGAATGGGTCGAATCGCGTCGTCAATCCCGGGAACAACATTACCGTGGTTTCGAGCCCCGGCTTTTCCGTGGGCCGCAACCTCGGCGGCGCCGCGTCCGTTCTACTCAGCGGCGCGAACCGGCATGCCATCGAAGCCACCGATTCGCCCAACCTGAACATTGCCTTCACGTCATTCGGCACCGATACCCTGGGCGTAAAAGCGATTTCCAACCTCCTGTCGGGCATCAAGGTGAACTGCACTGCGGGATTTGCCGCCAACGCTGTCGCGGGAACCACGATCATCAAAAGCAACCTGATCGCCTTCAGCGGAAATTCGGGAATTGAATTCACCCAGGACCCGTTTGTGACATTGATCGCTGCCGCGCATCGCATCGAAGCAAATCTAATTCAGCAGAATAAAAATCACGGGATCCAACTCGGCACAAATGTCTCTTCAGTAACCATCGGTGGCACCAATCTATCCGGGGCCAATGAAATCATCCGCAATGGCGGCAGTGGCGTGAGTATGACGGACTCTGGCGACCGGAATTTTGTGGAGCTCAACGCCATTTACGCCAACCTATCCAAAGCCATCGAAACGAAACACCAAGTCGTGCTACAAATCGTCAACGCGATGAGAGGCAGCACTCACGTGCAAGGCAATGTCAGCGGACCGCCGAATCAAACCCTTCGCCTCCACTTTTATGGGCATCGTCCCAAAGCGGGGGCGCAGGGTGAGGGTGAACTTTGGGTGGGCAGCATCAACGTGCCGCTTGATAACACTGGCGTTGGTTCGTACAGCTCACGCCTTCCCCGAACCACGCCGAACGGCTGGCTGGTGGCAGCGACGGCGGCGGACCCGATTCTCGGCACATCTGAATTCTCCAACAGCCAGACCGTTCAGCCTTCAACGGACACGGACGGCGACGGTTTGCCGGATTTCTGGGAAGCACTTTATCCTTCGTGCTTGAATCCCGCCATCGCCGATCCCCCGACGGAAGATTGCGATGGCGACGGCTTTACCAACTTGCAGGAATATATCGCCGGCACGGACCCGACCCAGGCGAACTCCGCCTTGCGCCTGGCGGACATCACTGTCAATGGCAACGGCGCCACGGTCACCTTCACCGGCATTGCCGGACGCCAATACGGCTTGGACCGTCAATCCCCTCTCGGCGCTGGAGTATGGGTGCGCGTCGCCACCGGGATGCCGGAAGCCGACGGCCAGGTAACCCTCGCCGATCCCAATCCTCCTCCATCAGGGAATGCGTTCTATCGCCTCGTCGCCGAGTTCCCGTGAGAAATTCAGCAGCCCGCATCCCGTGCTGCGCGCGGTTCGAGGTGTCGAGGTGCGGGCCACCAAGATTCTGCTTTTCACTTCCGCCACCTTGCCCAAGATTCGTGCCGTCTTTTGAAACTATGAGGCACCGATCTTCACCACAAACCAGATTTCGGCGGTGAGCAACGTCCTGGTTTGGCCCGCCATGTTGAACAACCAAATCGGCGTGACCAACTCCAGTTTAAGCCCGGCCCGCTCTTCCCGGCCGGGAGCGTATTGACAACCCGGAGCTCCCATGAATCGCCATTCTCGCCGTAATGTTTCAATACTCCCGCTCGGAGCATTGACCGGTTTCGTCACGGCACAGGCATCACTCCCTTCGCTCCAGGCGGTGGTGCTGCTTTTGACGCTTTCAGCGAGTTGATCCCGTGAAATCAGGCGTGCGCTCTTTGAAGGCGCTGAACTTCCTGCGACATCACCGCCGGGAGCGAGGAGATTGATTCCAAGGTGCCGCGGTATTGAACGAAGGGCCCGGATAGACAAGCGCGGATGGAAGCGGTTCAGAAATCCAAATTCTTTCGATTGCTGCGACTGAATTGCCAGCGTAATGTCGCTGCCGATGAAACCCACGCAAAGGCAATCCTTCGCGCCTGATGGCCGGAAATCAATCTAGCACGAGGGATCTAACGCTTGGAAAGACAAAGGGAAGCGCCACCATGAAGCCAGCCACACCGTTCACTTCCGTTCCGCAAATGGCGCGATTATGCGGGACTGGAAATCCGAACGGCCACCATCAAGCAATTGCCGCAAAGTGGTTTTCGTGGGGGCGCATGTGCCAGCAGCAAGCACCGCCTCCTTTTCCGCCCCCGTTTGCTTTGGGCGCGCGTTGTTTATTACCAGCGCTGCTGGCCGTGCTGCTGGTCTGCGGAAGCATGGCTGGTGCGCAGACTCCGCCGCCACTGTTCACGCCCGCGTCCACCTTCCAGGCCACAAACCGCTATGTCGCGGCGAGCGTGTTTCACTGGTACACATCCAATAGTGGCCAGCTCTCCGGGCCGTGGCGACCGCTCGAGGGCCGACCCAACTGGACCGGCGAACCGGACTGGTGGAAGGGCCAGATCAAACAGATGATGAGCGCGAACATTGATGTGCTCTACGTCCACCTGATTCATAGTTTGGAGGTGCAACGGATCAATCTGTTTAGCGCGCTCGACCAGCTTCGGGCCGAGGGCTATGACACGCCAAAAATCGCGCCGTTTCTTGATCCGATGATCATCTGGAATCTGCAGCCGCCGGTGGATCTCGCGACACAGGCCGGCAAGGACGAATTCGTCAGACACTACATCCGATTCTACGATCAGTATTTCAACGCGAGCACTGGTGCGCACGCCGCTGATTACCTCGCCCGTCAGAACGGCAAGCCCATCCTCGATACCTGGCATGTGAAGTTCAATGTCTCCAACCTCGCCTCCCTCACTCGCGCCGATGTTTCCAACCGGTTGAGCGCTGCGTTTGGTGCGGCCCACCCGACCTTCACCAACGGCTTTGTCATGGTGACCACGGCGCTGAACCCGCCCACGTTGAGCTTCGCGGATGAGCAGGTGCCGCAGTTTGAGGTCAATCAGTATTACCGCGCCGTTACCTACAATGCGATCCAGTCCGTGCAACTCAAGGGTGGCTATTGGGACCAGAATGTGCGCACTCCCGGTGATTTCCTGGCTCGCGCGGGCGGGGTGACTTACAGCAATGCTTGGAGCCAGGTGAATCGCGCCACCACCCGCCGGGTGTATATCGAAAGCTGGAACGAATACGACGAAGGCACCGGCATCTACGCCGCGAGCACCAGCCTCCCGCCGTACATTGCCCCGGCCAACACTAGCGGTAATACCGACACATGGTCCGCCACGAGCAATCCGTTCGAGTACATCAAGACCACCGCGCAGGGTGCCGCCAACTTCAACGACACGCCGCAATTAGGTGCGAGCATTCTCTGGCACAACCTCCCCGCCACTCTGACTCCCGGCGAGGTGCGCACGGCGACGGTCATTGTCCGCAACACGGGCGATGAAAGCTGGACCGCCGCGGGGAATTTCAAGCTCGGTCAGGCAGACGCGGATACGACTTTCGTGGCTGGCAAACGCGTGTTGCTGGATGATGCGAAGGATGAAATCCCGATCTATGGCGGTATCTTCCGCGGTCGCCCCAAAGTCTTCCAGTTGACTTTGACGGCCCCCGCCGCGCTGGGGAATTACTCCACTCAATGGCGCATGGTGCAGGAAGGCGGGGGATGGTTTGGCGAGGAGTTGATTGTTCCCATTGAAGTCAAAACCAAGACCGCAGGCACGGTCACGTTGAGCAACCTGTCACAAGTCCATGACGGCACGCCGAGGACGGTTTCGGCCACGACCACGCCGCCGGGGCTGACGGTGGCTCTGACTTACGACGGCTCGCCCTACCCGCCAACCAGCGTGGGCAGCTACACGGTGGTCGGGACCATCAATGACCCGAACTACCACGGCAGCGCAATCAATACCCTGGCCATCACCGCGAATCCCAATCTGCTCGCGCAGAACAGTGGGTTTGAAAGCCAGCCGGTGGGCACCAGCGTGACCTTGCCGCCGGTGGTGGCGGATGTTGCGACCTTTACGGGTTGGCGTGTGTTCAATGTAGCCACGAACAGCGTCGCTTTCAGCGCGGCCATCATCGCCAACGCCTCCGCCGGCACTCGCGCCATGCGTCTCGCGGTGACCAACACGGGTGGCACCGCGAGTCATGCCCTGGACCAATGGTCGCCCGCGATGCACACCCCGGTGCAATTGGGCCAACGGTATATCGTCTCCTTTGATGCCGCCAGGATCGCCGGCCTCAGCGCCAGCAACCTGCTGTTCCAGGTGCAGGAATTCGACAGCGCGGGCGGCTTCCTGGGTAACGGCCTCTCGACCCTCCGATCGGTTTCGACCACCGGCTATCAAAAGCACACCTTCGTTTATCAACCGGTGAACCCGGCGACGGCCGGCATCGGTTTATTCTTCGGTCCATTGCGAGGTGTCGTGGGCGCAACGACGATCAGCCTGGATAACGCCCGGATGGTGGTCGCTCCACTGCTGGTGAACGGGGACTTCGAGTTCAGCCCGCTAACCACCAGCGCCGGGGTCCCCGGAGTATTCGTGAATACGACAACGTTTCTCGGGTGGCGGCTTTTCAGCGTGGGGTCGCCGCCAATCACCAACCTGACCGGTACGATCGTGGACGCGGGTGACTACACGGGCGGACAACCGGGCAGCCGTGCCCTGCGTCTGGCGGTGACGAACATTGGCTCGCCCACCGCTCACGATTACGGCTTGGATAACAGCAACGCCCGGAGTCCGGTGATGACGGGAAAGAAATACACGCTCTCGTTTGATGTGGCTTTGGTTCAAGTCAGCGGTTCGCTGACGCTGAACGCTTCGGTCGCCGAGTTCAATGCGGCCGGCACATTCACCGGCACCCAAGGCGGCTTTGCTCCGGCATTGACTGCGGATCAGACCTTCCATCGTTACACGATGACCTATGTCGTGGCGAACCCAGCCACAACCCAGGTGGTGATCGCCTTTCGTCCCGTCACCACAGGCCAGAGCACGCTCGTGCTCGACAACGTGATGTTCGCTCCCTTCGTGGCCGACACACCTACGAACCTGTCGTTTAGTGTGAATGGACTTTCACTGGGCCTTACCTGGCCGGGTTCACACCTCGGCTGGCGCGCCCAGTCCAACTCGGTGAACGTGGCCAATCCGAACTCGTGGTTTGATATTCCCGGGTCAGAATCGGTGACCAATCTGAACCTACCCGTCAGTCCGGCAATGCCGGCGGTGTTCTATCACTTGCGCCGACCGTAGGCTTGCCCCAAAGGCGATCACCCATTGGCACCTGGCTTCAGCCAGGTTGGATTCAGGCGGGATTCGCGCTTTCCGGTTCGAGTGGCAACTGGTCCTGGTCGGCTGAGGTTTCGGCGGGCAGCCCGGCGAACTCCGGTTCAGTTGTTTCGGCTGGCGATGCGGTTTCCGTTTGCACCCGCACCAAAGCCTGGCGCAACAGCCGCCCTTGGAAGGTAAAGCCAGCCGCCAGAGCTTCACTCACGCGGGAGCCCTCGGGCGGGGTTTTGCCGTCTGCCCATTGATGGCGCTCCGGATTGAACAGCTCCGCCGGTTCCGGCACATAAGGCACCAGGCCGACCCGGCGCGCGGCATCGCGGCAGGCGTTCTGGAATTGATTGAGCTGCGCGATCAAGTTCATCTGACCAGCACGTTCAGCCGCATGATACAGGGCGTAAACGTGATCGAGGGTATGAACCGCCACGTTGAGCCAGTCGTTCTCGGCGCGGCGCATTTTCTCGACCTCCAGCCGCAAGTTGGCTTTTTCGCCGTCATTCATCTTTTGCATGAATTCGGTGAAGTCGCGGACCTCGCCGGCCATGCGTTCGGACATTTCGCGCGCCAGCGCCGCGGTTTTGTCCGCCTGCTCCTGTGCGTACTGCCAGTGATTGGTGGCGCCGCTGATCTGCGCGGCAACGGTTTCGAGTTGTTGAATCTTCTCCAGCGACGTGCCCACCGCGCTGAGTTCAAGGAGTTTGAGCGCGGCGCGGTATTCGAGGTAAAACGGCACCACGCCGAGGAGCGCACCCAGGCTGACACAGATCACAATGGCCGTGATTTCCCACTGCGGCAACGGTCCCTGGCCCTGGGCATAAACAAAATAGGCGAGTACCAGCATAAAGCCGTCTCCGAGAAAGAACGGCCACTTGGGCACATTGAAATCCGTTGCGTTGCGCATGGTGGCCAAGCTTCAGGGAAAGCGGAGGGAAGTTCAAGCAGATGCGTGCTGGCCGGAATTGCAGCGAGCAAGCCGGGGCAGCAAACGCGCCTCCCCTTTCTCCAGCGACGCAGTGCTTCCGCCATCGCGAATGCTGTCGTAATGCCTTAGTGGAATCGGGCGGAGCGCCGACTTGTAGTCGGCTTCGGGCAAGCGGACGCGAAAAAGCCGACTGCAAGTCGGCGCTCCGCCGGGGTTGAGTGAGGCTTTACATGCCGTCAGGAATGGCTTTTGACTTTTCGCCCTCGTGTGATAAAAACGTCTTTGATTAAAACCGTCCCGGACACCCATTTCGAACTTTTCTGGAGACGAATGAACGTGAACACGCCCAAGGCCAGCCGCCGCGCTGAAGCCGCCCACAGCCTGCCGGAAGCCATCATCGCGGTGCTGGTGATCGGCGTCATGTTGATTTCGCTCTACGCGGGTTTCTCCTCGGGATTCTCGATCGTGCAATCGTCGCGCGAAGAACTTCGCGCCACGCAGATCCTTCAGCAACGCCTGGAAACCATCCGGCTCTACCAATGGAGCCAGTTGCTGGACACGAACAATTACCTGGCGCCGACATTTGTTGAGTATCTCACACCAGCCGGGCAGACGAACCCGGCGAACGGGGTCGTTTATTACGGGAGCATCACGCTCCGCCCGCCGCCGGATTTGCCGGCGGCTTATCGCAACCATCTGCGGGAAGTGACGGTGAAGGTGTACTGGACCAATCAAAGCGGCAGCACGGAAATTCTGCGCAGCCGCCAGGTGCAGACCCACGTGGCGCGGTACGGCATGCAGAATTACCTCCTGGGAAAATGAAGCTGCGCCCTGACTTTCCAAACGCCAACCCGTGCGCCGTTCGCGACCGGCGCGGCGTCCGCGGATTGTCGCTCACGGAATTGATCGTGGCGACCGGCATGGGCATGGTGGTGCTGATGATCCTCGGCGTGTTGAGTGTTCATGCCTTGCGCAGCTTCGTGGCGATGGGCAATTACGCCAGCCTGGATGCCCGCAACCGCCTCGCGCTCGACAAAATGTCCCGGGACATTCGGCAGGCGACGGAGGTGACAATTTTCGAGCCCGACGGCCCGGTCCGGCGACTCAAGCTGACGAACGCCTTAACGGGCGGCACTTTGGAGTACACCTGGTACGCGGAGGATCGCATGCTGTACTGCGACACGGATGGGCAGCCCGCCGTTTATCTGACGGAGTGTGACGATTGGAGCATTGCCATGTACCGGCGCAATCCGCAGCCGAACGCCACCAACTTGTTCTTCGCCACCACGGAGAAGCGCCTCTGCAAAATGGTGGAGATGAACTGGACGTGCTCGCGCACTCTCCTGGGCAAGAAGTATCAAACCGAGAGCGTGCAATCAGCCCGCATGGTCCTGCGGAACAAACAATGAATCCTTCTGGACAGATACCGCGATCGCCTCTACGCCAGATTGGCGGCAGCGTGCTGGTGATCACGCTGTTCATCGCCCTCCTGCTGGGCATGGTGCTCACGAGTTATCTGCTGCTCATCCGGGCGCAAAACGTTTCGGTCGCACGGTCACAAGCCTGGCACACCGCCCTGACGGCCGCCGAAGCCGGCGTGGAAGAAGCCCTGGCTCAACTTAATGTCGCGCCTCTGACCACCAATCTCAGCTTTGACCTCGCCTGGCGCTCTGAAAGTGGTGGCTATGTCCTCGACCAGCCGCGCAACCTGAACGTCGGCCCAAACCTGGCCGGGAACTCCTACGCAGTGCGCCTCGCCTCCGCCGTGCCCCCCACGGCTTCAGCGATCATCTACGCCACAGGTTATGCCAACGTGCCGGCGATCTCCGCCACGCTCACCCGCACCCTGGAAGTCGTCACCACGAATGCACCGTTGTTCACCGTGGGCGCGGTCGTCCGGGACGGCCTCAACTTGAACGGGTACAACTTCATGGCGGACAGTTACGACTCGGATAGCTGGCCTTACAAATACGACCCGAACAATCGAAAGCAAAACGGGGATGTCGCCAGCACTTTGGGAATTCTCAATGCCGCCAGCGTGGACATCTTGGGCCGGCTGTTCCTGGGCGCGACTGCCACCAACAACCCTGCGCCAGAATTCGACGTACTGAGCGACTTCAATGCAGACTTCCCCGAGGTGACAACGCCGGCTTTGCCAGGGAATGTCAATCCGCCGGATTCCAGGTACGGATACGATTACTATCTGGACAGGTCGCAGCATCGGGCCACCAGCCTCAACGGTTCTGTCAGGGTTAAAGACAACGTCAATACCGTGCTTTATGTCACGGGCGACGTGAACATCACCAACCTGCGGATTGGCGACAATGCGAGCCTGAAACTCTATGTGAGCGGTGGCAGCACCAGCCTCGGGCCTATGTTCGTGGCCGCGTCAGCTTCGGCTTTTCAGTATTACGGCCTGCCGGGCAACACGAACATCGCGCTGGCAGGAACTACCAACTTCATCGGCACGATCTACGCCCCCAACGCGCGCCTGACCGCGGTCGGCGGCACGAGTGCCCTGGATTTTCAGGGTGCGCTCGTCGTCAAATCCGCGGATCTGTTCAAGCATTTCCGGCTGCACTACGACGAGAACCTGCAACGCGCGCCGGTGAGAGGACCGCTGCGGGGATTCATCGTGACCAGTTGGCGGGAATTATGAGCATCGAGCGCCACAGTTCGTTTGGAGTCCCTCCATTATCCGGTTGAATGGGCCACTTGTGCGACTGGTGCTCGCCACGAACAAATTGAACTCGCCAATTCCGTCCGAGGGTGAAATCTTAAATCAACATGCAGCGTTTCCATTCTTGCTCCGACGCGATGGCCCGTTAAACCGAATCGCCCGCGATGCCCATGCAAATCTACCTCACCAAACCCGGTGGCCAGAAAGAAGGCCCGTACACCCTGGAACAAATCAACCGCGATCTCGCGGCCGGGAAATTCCACGACACTGACTTCTGGGCTTGGCACGAAGGCCTTGCGGAATGGACCCCGCTCTATTCCCTGCCGGGAGTGTCAACGGAAGCCGCAACCGCAGCGGCGGCAAACCCGAACCTAATCCATGCAGAGACGGTTATTGCCGAGTCAGCACCACTGGCGCAACCGACTGAGGCGGCTGAACCTGAGTCTTTGGCGAAAGAGTCCCCGGATGCGGCGGCAACCAAACCCGAAGCCGCGCCGCTGGCAATCCACGAGCCTCCCTCCATGTTTTCGGGCAGACCCTTTTCGGCGCTGGAACAGATTTTTGTGCTTACGACCGGCGAGGGACCGGCCGCCTTCAAGTCCGAGGTCACCAATGGGATGTTGCAGGAAGCCGCCGGCGAGTCCCTGGCGGAGATTCGTGCGAAGGTGCCCGTGGATGTAATTGGCCGCGCAAACGCTGCGGCGATCGAGTCCATTCGCAGCGGCACCATGCCGGATTCGGTCTGGCGAGCGCTGTCGGCCATCAAGCCCGAGGTTGTTCAACAGGCGCAGGCGGGTGCGTATCATCTTTGCATCCGGACGTTCCCGCTGGAGTCCCAGGACTTGGTTGCCGTGTTTCTCCTCTACAACAAACAGAAGCTCTGATTCCCAGGCACCATTGCAGGGCAACCGGCTGCTGCCGGATGCGCCGGCCCATCAAACGGGGACATCAAGCGTCGAGCCATCAGGGCGCGACCGGCGCGGGACCGTCTTTCACACACCGGAATCCCGTATGTTGCATACCCGTGTCTGGTGAATTCTTCATGCGATAAGCCGGACGGTAACCGGTGGACCACACTTCGTTGCACAGAAAAGATCCGCCGCGTTGCACGCGCTTCATCACGCCAGGTTCATTGGGATCAAAGCTCGTGTCCGGACCCGGCGGATGCTTCGCCGGACTGTGCGCGTAGTAATCCGGCAAATACCAGTCTGCGCACCATTCCCAGACATTCCCCGCCAGATCATGAACTCCGTAGGCGTTCGGCGGATACGATGCCACGGGCGCAGTGCCGCGATAGCCGTCGTCCAGTGTGTTCTTGAGCGGGAAATCGCCCTGCCATAAGTTCGCCAGCCACTTGCCGCCGGGCGTCAACTCGTCGCCCCATGCGTAGCGTTTGCGATCCAAGCCGCCGCGCGCGGCAAATTCCCACTCCGCCTCGGTGGGCAGCCGCTTGCCCGCCCATTGGCAGTAGGCCACCGCATCCTCCCACGCGATGTGGATCACGGGATGTTTCTCGCGTCCGCGAATGTCCGAACCCGGCCCCTCGGGCTGACGCCAGTTTGCGCCCGGCACATAGCGCCACCAGATAAAATGATTCTCCAACGGAAACGCCTTGAGCGGCGCCATGCCGGCCTCTGCCAGCTCGCGATTGATGTCCTCGAGCGTTGGCGGCGAAAAGACAATTGAGCCCGGCACAAGATTCTCTTCCGGCACGCCGGGAAAATCCCTGGGGTCCGGTTTGCGTTCCGCCACGGTGACATAACGTGTGGCGCGGACGAATCTCTCGAACTGCTCGTTCGTCAGTTCGGTTTTGTCCATCCAGAAACCGGTCACGGTCACCTGATGCACGGGCTTCTCGTCCACCTGTCCATCTTCCGCGCCCATCCAGAACGTGCCACCGGGAATCCACACCATGTCAGTGGTCCACGCCCCCAATGAAGCTGCGCTGGAGGGCGTGGGCGTGGGCGCGACAGATGACCCCGGGGGAACAAAGTCATATTGGCGTTGCTCCCGGATCCGGCGCGTTTCCGCAGTGAGCCAGAGCACGGCCAACAGGACCCCCAGCACCACGGCCGCGAGCAGCAACCACGGCCAACGGTAACGCGCGGCGGGCGGCGGAGTTTCTTGCTTCATCATCTGCGCGAATTATTCCCGCACCGCGGAGAAAAGCACAACGGGGAATTCCAAGCGGCGCGTCTTTGTCGTCCGAAATCCTGCTGCGCTTTCCAGGACTCAGAATCCGCCTTGTTCCCAGAAACGGAAATTTCGCCAGCCGACGATTCCGAGGTGCGGATGCACGCCCAGCCAACTGCTGATCTGAAAAATGGTGCTCCAGAACGCCCGGTTAACCGGCTCGATCAACCACAAGGCCGCCACCACGATGAGCAGGCCGTAGTTCGACATCCCGTAGAGTCGTTCCCGCAAGTCAGCGGGCAGCCACGGCGCCAGGGCTTGAAATCCATCCAGCGGTGGCACGGGCAGCAGATTCAGGATGAGCGCGCTGACTTGAAGTTGCAGCAGGAAGCCAAGTGAAACAGCCGACAGACTCTCGGGATCGTTCCGCAGCCAGCCAAGCTTGAAGCCGAGACTGATCAGAATCACGAATCCCAGATTCATCGCGGGGCCGGCCAGTGAAACCCACGTATCCCAGGCCCGCGAGCGCAACAAATGGCGTTCGATGTAAACCGCGCCGCCCGGCAGGCCGATGCCGCCGAGCATCACGAACACCACGGGCATCACCAGACTGTAAACCGGATGCGTGTAGCGCAGCGGATTGAGTGTGAGATACCCCTTGTCACGCACGGTGTAATCGCCGCCTCGATACGCCACCCACGCATGGCCGAACTCATGCAGGCATACGGAGAACACCCACAGCGCCGTGACGATGATAAAGACTTCCATGCGCGGGAATCCTACGCGACGTTGGGGCAACGACAATCCAGTTCTTTGGCGACGCCCGCAATCCCCGCACTCCGAAAATGTGCCTGCTCGACGGCGTTCCCGGAGGTGGGCCACGCTGCTCATGCTGTTTATGCGGCTTGCCAACTCTGTTGCTTTGGAGAAACCTTTGACCATGCAAGCGCCCCGTACATTGGCATCACTCAGCGTGGAGGAATATCTGGCGGGCGAACTCGACAGCCGGGATCGCCACGAGTACCTCGGCGGCGTGGTGTATGCCATGGCAGGCGCAAGCGAGGACCACAACAGCATCTGCCTGAATCTGGCGTTTGCACTCCGGACTCAACTGCGCGGCCAGCCCTGCAAGGTAAATATGGCCGATGTGAAGCTGCGGCTGGCGATTTCCGAGGAGGACGTTTTTTATTACCCCGACGTGATGTTCGCGTGTGATTCCCGCGACACCGATCCTTATTTCAAACGATTTCCCAAAGTGCTGATCGAAGTCCTCTCGCCGCAAACGGAGCAGACGGATCGGCGGGAGAAATTCCTGAGCTACATCCAAATTCCGACGCTGGAGGAATACGTTTTGGTGGCGCAAGATCGGACGGAAGTGACCGTATTTCGTCGCGCCAACAAATGGCAGCCGCAGATCATGCAGCGACCGGAAGACCTTCTGCGGGTGAATTCACTGACTTTTACCCTGCCGCTGAACCTGGTTTACGAAGGAGTGAAGCTGTAACCCAAGACTGCTCCCAAAGAATCGTAATAGCCAGCGACCAGATCAGTGCGCCGTCACCACCACGTAATTCTTCTTCCCCTTCCGCAGCAGTACGTGTTTGCCAAAAAGCAGGTCAGTGGCCGTCACCGCGCGCGTTGCGCTGGCTTCGCGGACGTTGTTCACGTTGATGCCGCCGCCTTCGATGTCTTTTCGCGCCTGGCCTTTGGACGGGCACAGCCCCGCGTGAACGAGCAATTCCACCAACGGCGTGCCGATGCCATCCAATCTGGATTTCTCGATTTCCTTCGTGGGCACTTCCCCAACAATTTCATTGAAGGTGCTCTCGGAGATGCCATCAAGCTTGCCGCCGAAAAGTATTTCGCTGGCACGCATGGCTTCCTGCGTGGCGTTTTCGCCGTGAATCAAGTCCGTAACTGATTTCGCCAGGGCTTTGTGCGCTTCACGCGCCCCGGGATTCGCGGTGTGTTTTGCTTCAAGCTCCATGATTTCTTCGCGGGAAAAGAAGGTGAAGAACTTGAGGTAGCGAACGACATCGCGGTCGTCGGTGTTGATCCAGAACTGGTAAAAGCGATAGACGCTCGTGCGCTTGGGATCGAGCCAGATGGCGCCCGCCGCCGTCTTGCCAAACTTCGAGCCATCCGTGTTCGTGATGAGCGGGAGCGTAAGCCCATAAACCGTCCGGCTCAGTTTCTTGCGCGTGAGTTCAATGCCGGCCGTGATGTTGCCCCATTGATCGCTGCCGCCGATCTGGAGTTCGCAATCGTGGTCGCGGCACAGCACGTAATAATCAAACGCCTGAAGGAGCATGTAACTGAATTCGGTGTAGCTGATGCCGACCTCGCGATCCTCCATGCGCGCGCGGACGCTTTCCTTGGCGACCATCTGATTGACGGAAAAATGCTTGCCGATGTCGCGCAGAAAATCGAGAAACGAAACGCCCGCGGTCCAGGACATGTTGTCGAGCAGGCGGGCGGGATTTTGTTTCGTGTCGAAGTCGAGCAGCTTTGCCAACTGCACTTTCACGCTGGCGATGTTGTGGTCCAGCACCTCCATGGTGAGCAACTGGCGTTCGGCGGTTTTGCCGCTCGGATCGCCGATGGAACCGGTCGCCCCGCCGGCAAGGGCGATGGGATGATGACCCAATAATTGAAACCGCCGCAGTCCCAGCAGCGGCACAAGATTGCCAACGTGCAGGCTCTCGGCGGTGGGATCGAAGCCGCAGTAAAGAGTGATCGGGCTGGCGGTGCGTCTGGTCAGTTCCACCCGATCCGTGCAATCGGCCAACAAGCCGTGCCAGTCCATTTCTTCCACAATGTTCACGGGGGCAAGGTAAATAGCCGGGGGGCGATAGCCAATAGCCAAGTGAACTTGGGGACACGGCCAAAGAGTTCTGACACGATGTTTGCCTCAGCTTTTCCGATGGGCTTTCCCCGCTTGTTTGAAGTCCGCGGCAGCGAGTCGCTACTCCGTCGGGCGCAGCGATGGAATCAATCGCACTGCAAGAACGTTGGGTTCATGCCACTTTGACCTTCACCTTGTGACCCTTGATCTGCGCGCGATTCAGCTTGGCGATGATGCTCTTGGCGTGCTCGGCAGCAACGTCCACAAACAGATGCCGCTCGCGTACGTCCACCGTGCCGACAACTTTGCCCGGCAGACCCGTCTCCCCCGCCACGGCGTTGACGATGTCAATTGGCTTGATGTCCATTGCCTCGCCGAGGTTCATCCAGAGCCGCGTTTGAGTCGGCGGCGTGGCGCGGCTGGGTTTGCCTTTGGCGAACGGCTTTTGCGCCTCGCGCTTTTTGTCCGCCCAAGGCGGCAGATTCTTCTTTGGGGCCGATTCAGGTTGTTTGACTGAAGCCAGAATTTCCTGATCCGAGAAAGTCGTTTCGGGTGCGCGACTGGCCGGAGCGCTCACCTCCAAATCAGCTCCCAGCGGAGCCGCCGGCTTTGGCTGCGTCGGGGCGGCAACCGCCACTTTCACAGCCGGCGGCTTTGCGATGGGCGCAACAGCCACTGGTCTTGCTCGCTGGACGACTGGCCGCTCGGGCCGCGCCTGTCGGGATGCCGGCACGCCGACGCGCTCGCGTCGTTCAAAGCGCGGACCACGATCATCGTAACGTTCGCGCCGGTCATCGCGAAAACCGCCGCGTTGCGGACGCTCCTCGCGCTCCGGGCGTTCGTATTCCTCAGTGCGCGGCTTGGCGGCTGCGGCCTCGCCGCTCTGCAAGTGCGCGAGGCACGCCGACGCGATGTCCGTGGAGGTGAATCCTTCCTCGAGCAGGCGTTCGATCAAATGATCCTGTTTTTTGAATTCACCGCTCTGGAGCGTGGCGCGGAGTTTGCCCAGAAACACATGCTCGCGCGCCTCGTCAACCTCGGCCTCGGTGGGAATTCTTGCCCGATGGATGCGCGTGTTTGTGTACCGCTCGATGTTGCGGATTTGAAACAATTCCCGGCCCGAGACAAACGTGATCGCCCGCCCGCTGCGGCCCACGCGTCCGGTGCGGCCAATGCGATGGACGTAATCCTCGCCGTCGTAGGGCAGGTCGTAATTGAACACGACCTGCACGTCGTCCACATCTATCCCCCGCGCGGCAATGTCCGTGGCGACCAGAAACTCCAGGCCGGATTTGCGGAACTTGTTCATCACGCGATCGCGCATGTTCTGCGTCATGTCGCCGTGCAACCGGTCGGCCATGTAACCGGCGGCTTCGAGGTGGTCCACCAGATCGTCCACCATCCGTTTGGTGTTGCAGAAAATGATGCCAAGCTTGAGATCGTGAATGTCAATGAGCCGCGTGAGCAGTTCGATTTTGAAGCGCCGATCCACCTCGTAATAAACCTGCTCGACGGTCGGCACGGTCATGGCCTTCTGTTCGATGCGCACATTCTGCGGATCGTGTGCGTATTTCTCGATCAACTGTTGGATCGGGCGCGGAATCGTGGCGGAGAAAAAGGCCGTCTGCCGTTCCTTGGGCACAGCTTGGAGAATCAATTCGATGTCGTCGCGGAATCCCATGTTCAACATCACGTCCACTTCGTCGAGGATCGCCAGTTTAACCGTTTCAAGCCGAAGCGTGCCCCGGCGCATGTGGTCCATGATGCGCCCCGGCGTGCCGATGACGATTTGCGCACCCTGTTTGAGGCCGTAGAACTGGCGTTCATAGGATTGCCCGCCGTAAATGGGCAGCGCGTGAATGCCGCGCTTGAAGAACGCCAGCTTGTGGATTTCCTCCGAGACTTGAATCGCCAGTTCCCGCGTCGGACAAAGAATCAGCACCTGCACGACCCGTTGCGTGGTATCCACCTTCTCCACGGCGGGAATGCCGAACGCCGCGGTCTTGCCCGAACCGGTTTGGGATTGGCCCACAATGTCCTTGCCCGCCATCAGCAGGGGGATGGCGGCGGCTTGAATGGGCGCGGCCTGCTCGAAGCCGAGTTTATCAATGGCCTTGAGCAAATCTTCCGAGAGGCCGAGTTCCGTAAAGAGCTTTGGTGTCATGCGGTTTGTTGATACGACAAACCAAGCCTAGCCGAACCCCAGCCGGAACGAGAGACAAATCTTGAGGCGTGTGGAACGATGGAAAGCGCTGGAGTCGCCAGGCATCCCCCAAGCCACAGCGCGTTCCCAGCGCGGCGGTTGCCGCAACCACAGCGTGTCTTTAGCACCGCTTTCGGACGGGGCGAGGATTCCAACGCAAAGGCGCCAAGCCGCCAAGGCGCAGGAAAACCGATGAACGTCTCAGCGCCGTAGGCGCGGTATCTTTGTAGATCACGCAGCCAATATGATTCAAAGCTCCGTCAGGAGCGGCATATTCGCGATGTCGCTCCGACGGAGCTTGGGATTTTTGTGGGCGGACGCTCCACAAAGATGTCGCGCCGCTGGCGCTGCGAAATGGTAGGGCGCGTCGGCAGACCGCCGCTGACTAAAGCCCAAACGGCGGCGCTCTGCCGAGTCGCCGCTACGGATGAATTTTTTAACGCCACCGGGCTCGCCGAAATCCGACTCACCGCGCTGGAATCAGACTTGTCCCGCCAAAATCAGATGCAGGCGGCAGGCGCAGAGAATACTGGAGTGCTTCATCGCGGATCACGGCTTGCAAACCTGTCTGGCGCGCGATATTTTCCGACCATGACAACGACCGTTGACGCCATTTACGAGAACGGCAAACTCCTGTTGCCGCGCCCGTTGTCGCTCCCGGAAAAATCCCACGTGCGCGTGACCATCGAATCCGATCCGGAACGCGAGGCGTGGCTCAAACTTTCCGAGGATTCTTTGACCAAGGTTTGGGATAACGACGCGGACGACGTCTTCAATGAACTGCTCAAGAAATGATGTCGTTCTCCTGCCGATTCCGTTCACGAATCTGACGAGCCGCAAGGTTCGCCCCGCCATTGTCATCGGTCGTAACGGGCCGGACCTGTTTGTCGTTCCGATTTCCTCGGTGCTTCCCAACACCGACTTTCCCATCAAAGAATGGCACGGCGCGGGATTGAATGTGCCCTCTGGCGTCAAAGCGCAAGTCTCCACGGTGGAAGAACGCTTGGTCGTCAAGACCGTTGGTACGCTCACCGCCGCTGACCGCCAGACCCTCAACGAACGATTGCGGAACTGGCTGCAACTTTGATCTCAAAGGGAACGCCAGCGCGCGGGGAAAACCGGAGGGTGTCTGAGCGCCGTAGGCGCGGAATCTTTGTAGCTCACGCAGCCAATATGATTCAAAGCTCCGTCAGGAGTGGCACATTCCCGATGTCGCTCCTCCGGAGCTTGGGATTTTTTGTGGGCGGAAGTTCTACAAATATGTCGCGCCGCCGGCGCTGCGAAATGGCGTAGCGGCGCGTCGGCAGACCGCCGCTGACTAAAGCCCAAACGGCGGCGCTCTGCCGAGTCGCCGCTACGGATGAATTTCTTAACGACACCGGTTTCGCCGAAATCCGACGCGTCGCGCTGGAATCAAACTTTAGCACCGCTTTCGGTCGGGGCGAGGAATTCAACACAAAGCCGCCAAGCCGCCAAGGCGCAGGAAAATCGATGAACGTCTCAGCGCCGTAGGCGCGGCATCTTTGTAGCTCACGCGGCCCATGTGTTTTAAAGCTCCGTCAGGAACGGCAGATTCCCGATGTCGCCCCTACGGAGCTTGGGATTTTTTGCGGGCGGACGTTCTAAAATATGTCGCGCCGCTGGCGCTGGGAAAAGGCAGGGCGCGTCAGTCCGCTGCGCGCCGGGTTGCGCGGACCTAAGACGGCACGCCCGGAGTCACGCGCCCTACTATAGTCTTTTGAAGCGCTCGCCCTCACCCCGGCCCTCTCCCCGGGGAGAGGGTGAATCGTTCCCCCGGCTTTTCTGGAGGATTACCGCTGATTCCGGGCCGGGCGATGGGACGGGCGGAGGGGCAGCCAACCATGAATTGGCTGCGAGCGGTTCAAAAACTCCCAGCCCATTCTCTTGATTCTCGAAAATTGGGCATTATCTCTGCTTTGCAAACCACGGGTGCTTCGGGTGGAACACAAGAAATTACCGGGCGCTTTCGTAATGAATAAGACAACCAGAACTCTATGAGCGTTTGCGCAATCAGAGCAAAACACTGGGTTACCGGTTTCAAAGGAACGAAACGCCTCGCAATTGATGCCGCTTCTGTCCATTTCATTGACACAAATGCAAAGATGAAAAGAGCCCCAACAGGACGGACTGCCTTTTTGCACCTTTGTCCAATCGTCTCTTGTTGCTGGTGCTCACCGCAACGGCTTTTCAAGTGATTGCTGAACGAGATCAGATCAAGCCTGAGTTGTTGGGTGAGATTCGCGCCAAGGCGAAAAATGGGGACTCCCAACCTCAGCATGAGTTGGATATGCGATTCTACACTGGATTAGCGGAACTGCCACAAGGCCTTGTCGAAGCAATGAACTGAATCCAATAAGCAGCCAATCAAAATCACGTTAAAGCACCCAAACTCACATCATGAAAGCCATCATTGGCGCAACGCTTTTCATTCTGATCGTTACCCTCCTTGCTGGTTGTAGGAACTTCAAACAACCTGGTGTCGTCCAGTTGTCTCCGGATACCTACATGCTGACTAAAGAAGATCATCGAGGAATATTTGGCCCGGGTGCCAGCCCCAAGCTAAAGACGGAAACGATACGCGAAGCGAATGCGTTCGCGGAGAGCATGGGCAAGATCGCAATACCAATATCCATGATACCTCACCCCATAGGCGTCATGGGAGATTGGGCCGCTTGGGAATATCAATTTCGAGTTGTCGACAAAAATGACCCTGAAGCTCGCAGAACCTCACTTGCACCACGTCCGGACTTGGTAATCGAAAAGAATGAGAACCTTTCAGGAAATATTCGAACCAAGGACGAAACGGAGAAGAAACCCGACCTTTACACGGAATTGACCAAGCTTGATGACCTTCGCAAGCGCGGTCTGGTCACGGATGCCGAATTTGAAATCGAAAAGCAAAAGTTACTGAATCACTCAAAATAGAACGCAAAGTGAAAATCTTGGTTTGAATTCCGCCAAGATGCTAATGACAGATGCGGCCAATGATCTGACGTTGCAGGCGGAGGGGCATTTCAAATGAAGAAGGGAGAATGAAGAATGAAGAAACTTTGCCACGCGGTTTCTCGCCGACCGGACTTTCTTCATTCTACATTCTTCATTCAGCCTTTCAGAATCGCGGGGGATGACGCGTGATATTTCCAGATCAGCGTGCCGGTGCAGCCGGGCGTCAACATGCTGCCGTGCATCGTGCCGGCAGAACTGACTTTCGCACGAAGTTCAAAGTGATCTTCCGGCACGATGCCGTAAGCACGCTCTGGCGCTTTGGAGCCATTGCTGCCGATCACGATTTCCGCACCTGAAACACCGCCAGGCAGACCTGCGCCTCGGCCGGATCGTTCAGGCACAAGACGCCTTCACGGATGCGTGGGGTGGGTTCGCCTGCGAGGCGCAAGGGGAATTGCTCCGTCAGTTTTTTGGCATAACTCACGAAGTCATCGCAGCCTTCCGCGCGCAACGCAGCCCGGTTGATGAGCCGAAACCAACCCGCACTTCCCTGACAGGTTTGCCGCATCAATTCCACGGTCACGCGGCCCATCGTGTAACGGGGATTGATTTCGACAATGGGCTTGAGGCGGGGAGCACCCGCAGCATCGCGATAGACCAATGCATCAATGCCGAGGGGACCAAGGTAATCGGCCCGCCGAAGTTCGGCTTCGAGCAGCGTAAAGATGTCCGAGTAGAGCTGCAGGATGCGGCGCGAAATGTCCGGCGGCTCGCGGAACCGCGCGACGATTTTGGCGGGGACGCGCGTGTGATGATGCGACTCCGCCCAGTTGCCCTGAAACTGGCCTTTGGCGTCGTTGAGCAGCCCCGTGTAACCGCACAACTTCAAGCCGCTGGAGGTCATTTCCAATTGCACGGAGAAATCGAGTTCGCGCTCCAGCCACGGCTCGACGACGAGCGGGCGTCCGTTCGCAAGGGCGTGCGTGATCCAGCGGCGATGCGGGTCGAGCAGTTCCGGCTCGAAGAGCCGCACTGCGTTGCTGCCGGCGAGGCCAACGGCTTGTTTGATGACAATCCGGTGGTGGCCCCGCCGACGAATGGCGGCGATGGCGGCGAGCGCGGCGTCGAGTGAATCCACCGGGACGCCAATTTCGTGTTTCGTGCAAAGCCAGTTTTGGACTGCCGATTGCCGGTCACCGATTGCCGATTCCGAAGAGTGAGACGCGTCACCTCGTCGCCTACAAGTGAGGAATTTGCGAAGCAACTCCGCGCTCCAAGCCTTGGAGTAAAGCTGCGCGATGCCTGGGTTGAAGCGTTGTGCGGCTGTTCGGTTCTCCGCGGTGAGATTGGCGAAGAGCGGCGCGAACAACTCCACGCTGTCTGGCGACCAGGCCCAGGGGCGCAGGCGGCCAAGCTTGCGCGACGTCAACTCGCGGAGCGCGGGTCTGCGACCCGCAGCGGATTCGTCATCCTGAAAGGCTTCAGTTGATGCAACTGGGCTTGAAACATTCTGAGTGCTGCGGCTCACAGAGCCACGCTCCGACAACTCCACAAACTCCGGCAATGGAAAGCCCGCCTGCTTGATGCCACTCAGGAACTCCACCGAAGGCCGGCGTGACACGAGGACGATGTCGTCCTGGCGACAGAGAAACTGCGGCAGGTTCTCCAGATCACGCGCCAGTTGGGCCTGAGGTTTCGTCGGGTTGAAGGCTTTGCCCTCCGCAATGCGTCCCTCGGCAAAAGGGTTGAACACGTAAACGCCCGGCGTGCGGCCCTTGGATTGCGAATAGACGTTCAGTTCGGCAATGAACTGCGGGTCAAATCCGGCGGCACGCCGACCCTCGACGTTCAGGGAGAAACCTTTCGCCCGCTGCGGCGAGAGCGGAAATTTCAGCGTGCGGCAAAACGCTTCCCAGTCGCTTTCGGTCGGCTGCTTCCAGCGGCGAAACCATTTGAGGCCGTAAGCGACGTGGCCGATTTCGTCGCGGTAGATTCTTTCAAGCAGTCTGGCCGTATCCGCATCGCCGACCTTGCCGAAGCCCTGCGCGAAGTGGCGGGCGAAATCGAGGTTTGCCTGCTCGAACGTAAGACACAGGCCGGCCACGTAATCAATGGGATTCTCCATTGGCGCGACACAGCGCCAGAAATAGCCGCTCACCGGCAGTTCCCCGAACTCGATACCGCACGCTTTCATTCGCTGCAGATAGAGCCGCGTGTGTTCCTGTTCATCCTTGAGCGTTTGGAGCACGCCTTTGCGAAACGCGGCCGGCGCGTCGGGAAACTTCAACAGCACCAGCGCCATCAACTCGGTGGCCAGCAGTTCGTGATTGGCGAAGAAGTGAAGCAGCTTGCCGCGTTCGCGTTCCTGTTCGACGCGATGCAGACCGGGAAATTCCGCCCTGGCCGAGCCGTGCGGTTTGAAGCGCAACGACGCCGGCCGTCCCGGAACCGTCGGCGTGGGGAGCGGTGCGCCGGGCTGTTCGTCGGTGATGAGCGCCGGGCACTGGAGTTTTTCCTCCAGCGTCGTGGCGAACAGGACGCGCCCGGCAAATTCACGAAGTTCCATAACCGCGCCACCAAAGTGTCTGATTGCGCCCGTGAAGGCGAGTGCGGGTTGTCCCGCGGAAGCGGGAGGGAGATCAGACGGCGCGAGGGAATCACCAGGGTCGCGACCGCTGCGGGACGGTGCTGCTTACGAAGCAGCGGGAGTATTCGCCAGCGTGCTCTCGATCACGGCGAACAAACCATCGTGATCAATCGGCTTGTTGAAAAAGGCGGTGGCCCCGCTGGCTTTGGCGCGGGCCTCATACTTGGCGGGCTCGCCGCCGGTGATGACAATGACCGGAATCCGGGTGACCGCGTCCACGCGTTTGAGCCACTCCATGATGCTGAATCCATCCCACGGCACACCTGCGACCTCGGGGGGGAAGGATAAATCCAACAGAATCAGATCCGGCTTCTCCTTGCGCACGCAACTGACAGCCAGCGCGCCGTCCGTTGCGGTCAACGCATCATAACCTCGGGCGTTGAGCTTGATGGAAAGCGCCTTCAACACCACCGGATCGTCATCCACGACCAAAATCTTCTTGCGATTCATGAGCTTGAAATGGCGGCTGCCAAAAAACAAATCAGCAACTTTGGGACGAGTTCACGCCTTGCCACAAGGCATCTGATAGCACGGCCAATGGGTGGTTTCAACCCCGGATTTCCAACGCGAGTTTCGAATCGCGTTCGGATGTCCAATGGGAGAGCATTGGTGTCTGGTTAACTGACATTGTCGGGGTAAATGCAAAATGAATTCTACCGCCCGGGCGCCCAGCGCGCGGCCAAAGTCCATGAACTCTTTGCCGCCATTGCGCCGCGCTACGACTTGATCAACGACGTGCAAAGCTTCGGCTGGCATCGCCACTGGAAGCGACGCGTCGTTGAGTTGGCGCGCGTGGGTCCGGGAGATCGCGCGCTGGACGTGTGTTGCGGCACCGGGGATCTGGCGGTGGCGCTCGCGCGCCGGGGGGCGCAGGTGATCGGGCTGGATTTCAATGAACCGATGCTGGCAGTCGCCCGCAAGCGAAGCGGGCCGCCGGTCGGTGCAATTCTGAACACCGACCTCCAAAACCCGCAATTTCTTCACGGCGACGCGATGCAGCTTCCGTTTTCTGATGCCACCTTCGACAGCGTCACGGTGGGCTACGGATTGCGCAATCTGGCGGACTGGGAAACCGGTTTGAGCGAAATGGTGCGCGTGACCAGACCGGGCGCCCGTTTGCTGGTATTGGATTTCGGAAAGCCTGACAACGCCCTGTGGCGCTCCGTTTACTTCGGCTACCTCAAGTTGGTTGTGCCGATCTTCGGCCTGATCTTTTGCCGCAACGCCGGCGCCTACAGCTACATTCTGGAGTCGTTGAAGCATTACCCCGCGCAACGCGGCGTCGCCGCCAAGATGCACACCCTTGGCCTGGTCAACGTGCGAGTCGTAAACCTGATTGGCGGGGCCATGAGCATCAATTATGGAGAACGGGCGGGATGAGGCCGCGGCTACCGCAGCCATGACGCGCATTTTCCGACAGCCCTGCATTCCTCGTTGCCAACGCAGCGCGGCTTTCGCCACAATCGCGCCGTGAATTTCCGTGAGAAAATCGTTCCCTGGGAGCAATTGCCCGAATGGCGCGCGGATTTGCGAAGCCATGGTCTGACCCTGGTCGTGACCAACGGCTGCTTTGATCTGCTGCACCCAGGGCATGTCACGTATCTCGAAGCCGCGCGCAACCTCGGTGCGGCACTACTGGTGGGTTTAAACAGCGACGAAAGCGTGCGGCAGTTGAAGGGCAACGACCGGCCGGTGAACGCCGAAGACGACCGCGCCGTCGTCCTGGCAGCGCTCGCCTCCGTGGACGGAGTGTGCGTCTTTCGCGAAAAAACCGCCGCGCGATTTCTTGCGGTCGCGCAACCTGACATTTACGTCAAGGGCGGCGATTACACTGTGGATACGATGAACCAGGAAGAGCGCCAGTTGGTCGAACAGGGAGGCGGCAAGGTGGTCGTGCTCCCGGTGGTGCCCGGCAAATCCACCACGGCACTCCTGCAAAAGATCGCGCGGCTGTAATTCGCGGCTTCGTGGCCAACCGGGCGTGACTATGGGATAACAATGCGGTAAAAGCGCACCGGCGGTCGGGCTGCTGACTCCTCCACGAACTCGAACTCGCCCGGCCCGCACACCTTGGCCAAGCCGATCTTCTCGCAGTCCACAAAATTGGTGGAGGTTTCGATGAGATAGATCAGTCCGACGGGCGCCGAGAATTCCATCCGCACCCGGCCGTCTTCACGACGTTCAATCTTCCTCACCTGTCCGCGCGATTTGCCTCCGGCGCAGTCACAGATCAATGCCTCAATGGTCGCTTGGGCGGCTTGGATGAACTGGCCGGCCAAAGCCGGATTGGACGCACCGACTTGCGCCCGCGCTTGATGCTGGAAGGCGGCCAATTGATTGACCGCCGCCGTTAGATTGCCTCGCTCGACGGCTGCCCTTGCCGCCGACAGGATACTGAATGCGCGTGCTGGTCAGGCCGGTTCGCGCCAGGTTTCCGTTGAGGTAAAGTTTTGGCTGCGGGTTCTCATAGACTACGGCGATATACGTCCAGTCGTTAATCGGCGTATCGTAAACCAAGAGCGAAGACTGTTTCCGTGCTCAAAGACGCTGACGCCATTAGTGCCAACCGAAACGCCCACGCCAACCGGTCCCAAATCCCCGTTACTCGGAAAGATCGCAAAGCGTTGACCGGAAATACCGGATCAGTCGGCAAATTCCTGCCAGCGCGATCATCATTGCAAGACGACTTCCGACGGTTGCGCGCTTCCCGACGACGCGCCCGGCACTCATCCTGAATGTCGTAGGGAAGACAAAAAAATCGTAGCTTACGATAGGAACGAGTGCCCCAACCCTCCCACCAAGTTTTCTGCCTATCTGAATGCATACAGCTCAACTCCCATTAGTAGGTCCTCGTGCAACGGTGTCTCGCATAGCGTTGGGTTTAAGCTTTTGGCTACGGCACAACGATACGGTAATAACGGGAAGAGAAGCGGATGGCATCTTGGTCTTCAAATGCGCAGACGCCAGATGTATCAGCAACGACTGTGGCCACAGCCTCCCAATTCTTTAAGTTAGTGGAGGCTTGAACAACGTACGAGCGTCCCGCAATGCCTGCAAAACGCAAGCGGGTTGTCAGCCCAGGCTCACGAAACATGGAAATCGTTTTCCTATTTGATACAGTTGGCATTTCTGCGCCAGTGCCCCCGCTTTGCGCAATCTGCAATCCTGAAATGATGGCATAGCCATACACGCCGGGCCGCACCGTGATCGTCACCGCCTGCCCCGCTTCCGTCACCGCCACGTTCGCAAACCGCGCATACTGCACTCCCTGCTGCCACTCCGGCA
>JACZKP010000214.1 GCA_014860005.1 Verrucomicrobiota bacterium
GGAGAACCGCTCCTCGATCACCTCGAACAGCAATGGTATCTGCCGCGGAAGCCCGTGTGGTGCCTGACCACCAAGCTGCCGCTTCGTGACGCCGCGGGCAAGGTCATCGGGCTGATCGGCATCTCGCGCGACGTGCGGGCGCCGGTGGATCTGCGGAGCATTCCGGTGGAATTGGCGACGGCGCTGGAGAGTTTTGAGAACAACCTGGCGCAGTCCGTCACGCTCGCAATTCTGGCACGGCGGGCCAGACTCACGCCCGCCAAGTTTGCCCGGCTCATCCACCGTTTCTTCGATCTCACCCCCAGCCAGTTCATCACCCAGACCCGCCTGGCCGCTGCCGCGCGGCTCCTTCGCGAGACCGACCAGAACATCTCCGGAATTGCCCAAGCCTGTGGCTTCTACGACCACAGCGCCTTCAGCCGGGCCTTTCGTTCGGCCATGGGAGTTACGCCCCGCGCTTACCGCGAGGCCACACGAGAATCGCCCCTGCCCGGGCGGTGAACTGCTGCCCGGCAGCCTGCTTCAGCAGCGCACGGCGACCACGGGCAACGTCACCGTTCAGACTTTATTTTACTGGCCGGACGATGGCGACGACTTTGCCGCCGGCTACACTGCGCCGTTGATTCGTTTCGTCGAAACGCAAATCACCGGCCTGACCACGCAGCCCATCGTTCTGACGGATTATTTTTCCCAGACCCATCGTCCGGGACACCACAACTTCACCGAGGAATTCATCTTCGAGCCGCGACCTGAGCCCGGACTTCCGCCCGCCACGCTGGCCGAACTCGAAGCCGCGAACGTCCAGCTTCTTTACCTGTATCTGGGGTTCGGCCCCGAACCCATCCTCCGCGTGCTGGGCTTGGATCAAACCTTTCGGGATTTGTGAGATGCCGTTGATTCAGGGCCGCGATTAAACAGGCGCGATTAAACAGGATGGCCAGCATCGCGAAAGACATATAGGCTGCTCGATGGCGACAGGATGCGCCGTGGGCTTGCTCTGACCTCGACTTCTCGCCTGAGAGCCGGCGGGAGAACATCCGCCTCGTCGGCGAAGTGGCGAGATTGTTTGCCGACGCTGGCCTGATTTGCATCACGGCGTTTATTTCGCCCTATCGGTCGGATCGAGACATGGTACGAGCGATGTTGCCACCCGGCGCGTTTATCGAAGTCTTTGTGAATGCGTCTCTGGAAGTCTGCGAGCATCGCGACCGCAAGGGGCTTTATGCCAGGGCGCGTGCGGGGATCATCAAGGATTTTACTGGAATTTCTGCGCCCTACGAACCGCCGCTCCAGCCCGAGGTCGAACTTCGCACCGATCAAGTGGACGTGACGTCCTGTGTGGCGACGGTGGTCGCGACACTGGTGAAACGGTAGGCCGATTCACTTGAGGCGTTGCAGTTCGAATTTGCGGAAGAAAACCTCAGAGCCTTCGCACTGGAGGAGTATCGGGCCGTTGGTCGGCCACACGTCGAAGGCTTCATTTACCAGCACGCCATTGAGCCGGATCTGGATGCGATTGGTTTCGCAGCGACATTCGACCACGTTCCACTCTCCCACGGGTTTCTCAACGTCACGCGGTCCACGAAAACCAATTCGGTCCTGCCATTGCCGGTCCTTGCCGAACCAGTTTACCCGCCCCCAGCGTTCCAACGTGACCCGCTTTCCGCCTTGCTGCCAGAACGGCCAATGGTCCGCATCGCGTTCGGCCGCACTTTCGACGGTAACGCGTGGGGAGAGCAGTGAACCGTCCGCAGCGTTGCCGCGGATGAGGAGAAAGTCGCCGGTTGCTCCCTCGAAGAGATTGCATTCGATGGCGGCCTTGAACGCGCCATTGCCGTCATGGGAACTGCCGTCGGGCCCGACACTGTGCAGGAAGATGCCTGAGTCCCGGGCTTTTCCGATCCGATCACCCCATGCCCAGTTGCGGTTGCCCCACTTGAACTCAACGCGCAAGAGGTAATTCGAGTAGCTGGCCTGGGTGGCGACATATCCAAGTCCCTCGCCGGAGATGCGAAGTGCGCCATTGGTGACGGTGAACACGCGCCGCGGATCGTCGTATTTCGTGTCCACCAGGAAGGGGTAGAGACCGGTCAAGTCGCGTCCGTTGAACAAAGAAATGACTTCCGCCTCCGTCGCGGGGGTCCCGGTGGCAGGCGCGCCTTTTGTTCCGGATGAAAAGTGTCGCCCGGCTGCAGCCCAAAGCGCGTAAGCGCATTTCTCAATGAAATAAAAATCGCCCTTGCACCACGGCACGTCCACGAATGAAAAAATCTGCTCCGCCGGCAACGACTCGACCATTACGGCGCCATCGAACAACGCCTTCGAGAAATGCAGGGGATTCGTATAATTCTCGCCGCCAATCAGGCGATCCCCGAAGGCCAGATGCCAGCCGTTCCGCACTTCGCGGAAGTTTTTCAGGCGCGCCGCCCCGCATCCATCCGTGAATCGGCGCACCGCCTCGCCCACCTCCGGTGTCAATTGACAGAAGCGGGCGAGCTTGCTGATGTGAAGATGCTTGGTGGAGGATTCCGTAGCTTCCAGAATGTTGGGGTTTACGCGTTCCAGGTTGACGCGCATTTCCAACAGGCTCCTCAATCGCTCGATGGCTTGCGGTTCCGCCGCACCATCACCGATCAATCGAGCGAGTCGTACCATGCCGATCAGCCCGGCGATGTCGCCATTCAACTTCTCGGCTTCGTCTTTCCGAGGGTCCTTGCGTGCGACGGCAAAAACATAATTGCCCGTGAGCAACGGCTGCATCCGCGATTTAATGGCCGGCCAGTGCGCGACACTCAAGGCATCGCTCTCCACGTAATGGCAATAGGCCCAGAACGCATACACGCCGAAGGCACTGGCCGCTTTGCCACGCCCGGCAATCCGCAGTTCCGCCGGCACATCGTAGGATTCGCGGGCGCGTCCAGTTTTGTTGTCGAAACCGTCCGCGGCGTAAGGCGGCCAGTCGCGAAGTTGTGCGGCGAGAAACTCTTTCACCCGCTCGCCCGTGGCCGAGGGAAGGAACTTCTTTGCGATGGCCAGCGCGGAAAACATTTCCGCAGGATGGTTGAAATAGACCTCGTGGCCGCTGATGCCCAGCGTGTGGTGGAACGGCATCCAGGGCGCACCCTCAAGGAATTCGGTCACGTGTTGGTCGAGTTTGGAAACAATGCGGTCGGCTTCCGTGCCGCTGCCTGGCGAATAAATCGGCACGTAATCAATAATCTCTTCAACTTGCGCCTGAGATAGTTTCACAAGTGGCGCCGTGACTGCGTCCTGTCCATCCACGATCACGTTCTGAGCGGGGAGCGAAGTTGCGAAGCTGATCAGGAGCGCGACGCAGAAATAATTTTGTGCGCCCGCCATCATTCGCCTCCTTCCAGACAAAGCACCTGTGAGCCCACCGGAAAATAAACCTTGTTGCCGATGACCGAAACAATGGCCCTTGCCGGACCATGCCACTCGTTCACCAGTCCGAAAGGTTGTTTGGCGGCTTTTGCCTTCTGGGAACCCCCTTGGTTTTCCCAACCGAAATTTCCGGGTCCGTAGAATCCGCCGTACGTGTCGCGCTTTCCATACAGCCTTTGAGTCAGACGCGTCTGGAGATCCAGCGCCCCGACGAATCCCTGGTGAGTGCAAAAGAGTGATTCCGGCGAACAGGCGAGCGCCTGAGTTTCATCGCCGATGTAATTAAACGTCATCCAAGGCATGTCCACCGCGCCCGGTGGCCGGCGCGGGTCTTTGGATTTGTAACCGTGGTCAACGAGTTCGATCCGGCCCGTTTTCAAATCGAGCTTTCCAAAACCCGTGAACGACCGCACCTCTCCACCGCCGTCCCACGCGCCGTAAGCCGAGCGGATTTGGGTGAACACTTCACCCGTCAGCGGATTCACACACGGCGGCGCAGGCGGATTGTGCAAGCCGCCGGCGTACAAAATTGGCGCGATCCACGGCTCGCTGCCATCCGTGACATTGAATGCATAGAAGGTTTGTTCCGCAGGATTCCTTCGCAGGAACTCGACAATCATTGCCTGCTCTCGCTCAACTTCATCGGTCGTCGCCGGAATGTAACGGTTGTCCTTTCCAATGAAGCCCGTGCGGTTCACGAGCATTTGTTCGTGCTGCGTGAGAACGGTGTGAAAATCCTTGACGGGGTTCGTCGTGATGAGAACCACCCCGCGCGCAATGACCGGGAAATAATCCCGCAGGCTCAAGCCCTGGAGCTTCCGCGATTTCCAGATTCGCGCGCCGTCGCGCACGTTCAGGCAATACACGTGCATGTCTTCCGAAGCGAAAATCACCCGCTCGCCGTCCCCCGTGATGGAAGCGGAAGTCAGAATGCGATCGTCTGTTTGATACTTCCACGCCAGGCGGCCATCGCTCTCGTGAAGCGCGTAAAAAACTCCATCCCGCGCTCCGAACATCACCAAACCATGAAAAGCAATCGGCGACGTCCAGCTTCCCTCAGCGCATTCGTAATTCCAAATCTCTTTCCCCGTTGCCGCCTCCACCGCGTAGAGCCGGCGGTCCATGGAGCCGAAAAAAAGTTTGTCGTCGGATAATACTGGTGAGTGGCCAATGGCTCCACGCGTCCTGAACACCCATTTCTCCGCACCGCTGTGAGCGGCCCACGCGTACATGTTGCCGGCGTATGTGCCCATGAAGACGAGCCTCGTGTCGCCGATCACCTCCACGCGCGGGCCGCTCAATTCCTGCCACAGCTCCTTTCGCCATACAAGTTTCAGCGGCCCGTTGGGGAAACTCGGATAGAAGCCGGAACGCTGAAGATCGCCATGCAACGTCGGCCAGCTTTTTCCATCACCTGGCGCCCCAGCCGCGTTCACCAGAATCGCCGCCAGAAGGGTCAGAAGAAGTTTCGTTTTCATGGATGCTGATCGGCATCGTCATTTCTGTAGTCGTCCGCAACTCAAACTGTCGCGCCAACGGGAGGTTGCCCTCATGGAATTCATTTCGTCAAGCAGGTGCATGCCTGGGCAATTCACTTCAGCGATCCTCAAAAGGCGACTCACAATGGTGTAAGGCCCCGGCAAAACTGAAGCCGATTTCCCGGTAGCTTAAAATGTTTGCAGTCGGTTGCGTGGCTCATTGCCTTGACCGCAAGAATCCGTCATTACAGGGACACTGCGTGGAGTTTCTTGTTGCGGATCACGACACGGACTCACAGCGAGTTGCAGACTGCATAAGCGCATGAATCGAGCACTGGGAATGTTCCTTCTCATCCTGATGGAAGGTTTTGGGGACATCGCTGGCGTCGCTGCTCCGCGATGGCATGAGGACCGCGGATTTCGATGGACCGAGTTGAACGTACCTGCCGGAGGCAGAACAGGATGCAACCTTTTGCCGCCATGCGATCCAAGTTTGGGGTGCGAATGACCGGCGAGCCATAGCAGCCGAGATCACCGTAGCCGAGGTCGTCGGCAAAGATGATGACGAGGTTCGGCTTCGCGGCGGCGAGGCCCGACGCGCAGACCAGCGTGAGAGTGAAGACGAGCGTGAGGAGCTTCATGTTCTGGTGATTGGTTTCTTGGTGGCTGGCGTGTGGAATTTCAGGGTCGCGCCGGAAGCGGTGTGCGCGCAAGCTCAATGTCCCGCTCCACCGCAGGCAGCAACGACTGCCAGAAGGAGCATCATTTTCATAAGCGGTAAGGTTATTCGCCGTAGAGACTCCTGCTTGACCGACGCGGCGCCGGTGGTGCGACCGTACCCGGACTCCAGTTCCTGGCAATGTCCAGGTCAGCCGCCACCTTTTCCGTGAGCTTGGGCAGGTCCACCCAGCCGACGCGGTTGTAAAGCAACGGCTGCCGGTATTGGCGCGTGTAGCTGGCGGCGTAACGCTTCCAATGGTCCAAGGCCGTTTCCAGATGGCGCACCGCCTCCTGTTGGTGTTCGGGCTTGGAGTTGCCGTCGTAGAGTGCGAGCGCGCAAGCGCCGTCAATCTTGGCGGCGTAATAGTTTCCCAGGTGAGCGAACGATTCGAGATCGCCGACGGTAAGCCGAAGCTCTTTGGAATCCCGGATGGCGGAGGCGTGCGCGCGGATGGCGGCCGCGCCCTGCCAGGCCTCGCGGGCGTGCCGGCGGAGGTTGCCGGCAACTTGCGGGGGCGTGATTCCCTCCAACGCAGTCTGCCGGAGCACGCCTTCGCGCCAGGCGCGGATGTTCAGGTTTTTCTCGCCCGGCATGCACTCACCCTCGACGAAGTGCCGGACGGTGTAGAAGCCCTTGTGTCGGGGATGGCTCAGGCAGGCCTCGGGCAGCCATTTCAAATCAATGTTGCCCCAGTGAAAGCGCGTGATCTCGGGCACGACTCGCGAGGCGGCGGACCAGGCGGCCAATAATGATTGCGCCGGCACCCCCGGAAACCGCACCGCCAGCGTCCGCTCGAAGAGCGCGTCCGGCAGCGCGGGATCGAAACTGAGCCGGCCCCACAGCATGAAGCTGAACCACTGTTTCTGCATCACGAGCTGGCGCGGCGATTCCGGCTCGAGGTCCATCGCTTCGCGGCCCCAGCAGTAGCCGTCCGGTCCCATGTAGAATCCGGCGACCAACTCGGGGCCGGGCATGGACTTGACGAACTCGCGAGCAAACGCCGGATCGCCCCAGCGGAAACTATAAATGTCGTCGTTGCGCACCGTGAGCCAGGTGCGACGGTCTTTGGGGAATTCCTTCAACAGCGGTTGGATGAACTGCGGCGCCGTCGAGGCATACATGTGCGCCACCGCGTATTTGTAACTGAAGTCAAACGGCCCCGGATAATCCTTCCACTCGCGCAGAATTTCCCCCGCGCCGCTCATGTGAAAGCGATGAATCAGGCGGAACGACCGGCCCGGCTGCTCCTTCAACGCGTCACGGATGCCCTCGCCATAAGTCTGCCAAAGCCACTGCTCCTTGGACAGGTCCCCCATCTTCGCCCCCATGTGCTCGCCTGCGGTGATCCCCATGCCCGCGAGCAAAGGATAGGTCTTCACCGTCTCGCGCACGCTGGCTCGAAAGTAACGGATCAGATTCGCATCCGGTTTCGCCCGCGTCAGCTCGTGTTTCCCTTCGGCCCCGTAAAGGAAGGCGTTCCAGGTGAACCAATACACCTCGATGCCCCGGTCCTTCGCCATCTGCATCACGCGCCGCCAGAACTCAATTTTCTCGTCCATGGTCAGGCGCTTGACCACCTCGGCGTCCTTCAAGAACCCGGGCTTGAACATGTCCCGGCCATCGTGCGGAAAATGCTCATCAAACCACTCGCGCCGGCCGCGCAGCACATCGTCCAGCGCCACGTCGGGATACTCGGGCACGCGCACAATGCTGGGAAACGGGTGAAGATTCCAAAGCGAAAGGACGTTGAAACGATGCCGCGCCATTTCGTCGAGGAACTCCCGCCAGAACCCGACGCTCCACATCTCGGGAATGTTGGCCTGGAAGGCGTCGCTGTTGTCCGAATAACTCGGCGTGCGCAGGTCGAGCGGGATGTTGAACTTGAGGCCACGCTGCGCGATGAACGGCTTGCGCTCGCCGTCCGGCAACGTGGCCAGCGTGCCCAGGCGGATGGCCTCCGCGACATCCAAGCCGCCGTACATCGCGCCCGCCGCATCGCCACCGCTCACCCGCACTTCCCCCGGCCCGGCGCGGCGGATGCGATAATTCTGCGGCGCCAGCGTCGGGTCCAGTTCAAACGCGACCCGCCGCAATGCACCGGTTGCCTCGGGCGCGGCCTTGGCCAGGGCCTCCCGCAATTCATCAGCGGCAAAGGCGACTGCCGGCAGGCGGTCGGCGTTTTCAATGGTGGCGGAACGAGCCTGCTGGTGTAGGCCGAGTTGGAGCAGGCCGGCAGCCAGACATGGAAACGCAGCGCGGCGAAGCCGCAACCAAAGAAGCGCGGCTGTGTCTGAAAGACCAGCCGCAGCAGGTGCGAATACAGCAATGGGCCTCGATATTTCGGACATGCTGCGGCTGGCGCTTCGCACACAGCCGCGCTCCGGCAAATCCTCGCGGGTCGCGAGAATTATGAGGGATCGCAGCGCAGAGCGCGTTCGGAGGCGAGCCATCAATCCCGACGCAGCTTGGGTCGTTGGTGCCAAAATCAGCGGGCGGAAAAAGACGGGAAGTTTCATGGTGGTGTGATGGGTTGCGGTTCAAAATCGGTTTCGTTCACCCAGCCGGCCTTGGCCCTCTCGCCGCGAATGAACTGCTCGTAAAAGCCGCTGCCACTGCCAGAACCTGTTGCATGGTCCGATTATGCCCCTGCTCGCTGGCGTGCGCCAGTCTGCATTGCGGTTGGGGGTGCAATCGGAAGTGGCGGACAACCTGGCTTCTTACTCTTGATCTTGTTCTTAATCTTAATCCTCCCCCAACTGCGGCAGATTAAGAAAAGGATTACGATTACGATAACGATCAAGAACCTGGGTGAGAGGTTGAGGATTTCCTGTGCTTGTCGCGCGGCGGCGTTCGGCTTAGTCTCGCCCCGTTCGGAAAAACAAAAAACGACCAGAAAATAATTTAACCAAATAATTTCGCGCAGCTTCGGCTGCTGTCCACATCGAAACCTCGGAAATTTCGTGCAGGAGACAGCGTTTGAAGCGCGCCCCAACCGGGGCGCGCTGAAAGCGTTCTCCTGTGGGCCCTCCGAGGTGCCTGATGTGGGACGCAAGTAGGTGCGTCCCACTTTTATTTCAGGCACCGGAGTTCTCACAGAGGACAGTCACCACCACAGCAGGCTGATTCGCGCGCGAGCGAACAGCCATGTCGAACTCCACACAGGAGGCTCGCCAACTTGCTGCGGTCTTCAAAAACGCCGCGAAGGATGGTGTGCTGGAAAAACCATTCCGCGATCCGGTCGAAGCGCACTTGTTTCTAGTCGCGCGGAGCGCGGGAATCGAACTCGTGCCGCATACCGAAGTCACGATGGGCACTTCCGGGCGTGCCGACACAATCTACAACCGGTTCATCGTCGAATGGAAACAACCCGGTTTATTCAGCGCGTCCAACAACGCCACTGCGAATAGCAAGGCAATCGCTCAACTCAAAGGCTACGTCGAAACGTTTTGGTTCAGTAACCGCCAGAAGCCCGGTCGCGTTGTCGGTTGTTGCACCGATGGCCGCTATTTTATCTTCGCGACCAAGCCCGGCCATGAATGGCACGTCAGCGACCCTGTCCCTGTTGACGAACAGACCTGCCGGAAGTTTCTCGATTACTTTTTCTCGCTTCATTCCGGTATCGCCTTGCTGCCAGAATATCTTGCCGAGGATTTCTCCGCAGAAAACGTCCGCACTCAGCGCACGGTCAAGGCGCTTTACGAATCACTGGAAAAGCACGCTCATTCGCCCTCGCTCGAAGCCATCTTTGACCAGTGGGCTCAGTTTTTTGGCGCGGTCACCGAATACGAACAATGGAGCGTCAAACTCGCCAACGAGGCCGAGCTACGAAAAACGGTCAAGGCTTTCGGCATCCCGCAGGACAAACTCGACCTCAATCGCTTCTTTTTTGCCACGCACACTTTCTTTGCCATCCTTACGAAACTGCTCGCTTACGTCATTGTCGGTCGCTACACCGATTTGCCGACGCCCCCGTTGGAAGAGTGGAAGAATCTTACGAACGACCAGCTCGCCGCGCACTTCGCCGCTCTCGAAAAAGGCGGTCCGTTCCACGCTGCCGGCATCCGAAACTTTCTCGAAGGTGATTTCTTCGCCTGGTATGTGAAATACTTCACGCCAGAACTCGCCGCCTGTCTCAAGGCGGTCGTTGAACGGCTTGCCGATTACGACCCTGCCACCCTTGACCTTGCGCCCGGGCCGACTCAGGACATGCTCAAGAAGCTCTACCATCGCCTCGTCTCCGCGCACATCCGCAAAGCTCTGGGCGAGTTCTACACGCCCGACTGGCTTGCCCAACGGCTGCTCAACATGCTTGATGGGGGACGCTTCCAAGGCGACCCGCAAAAGCGTCTGCTAGATCCGACGTGCGGGTCGGGCACGATTTTGGTCCAGACCATCAATGCCATCCGCACCAACTCCATTGCTCAATCCATGGATCAGGGGGAACTGTTGCGCACCATTTGCCAGAACGTCGTGGGCATTGACCTTAACCCGCTCGCCGTCATCGCCGCTCGCACAAACTACCTGCTCGCGCTTGGCCCACTGCTGAAATCTCGTGGCACAGAGCCGCTTGAAGTCCCCGTCTATCTGGCCGACTCGGTAATGACGCCTTCGCGTGGTGACACACACGACCTCTTTGAAACTGACAAAGTTCGTGTTTGGTTGAGCATCGGCAAAGTGGAGTTGCCCCTGCGGTTAGCGTGGCAGGGCGGCGTGGCGGCGCTGACACACTTGCTGGACGAACATTTGGAAAAGACGCCTTCAACACCGCCGGGGAAATTCACGGGACTGGCGGAGAAACGTCTCAAAGAATCTTACTCGACTTCCAAGTTAACGGAGCAAGGGCTGACGTCCGACGGGGCGTGGAAAAAGGACGAGGCGACCATTGCCGCGCTCTACACCCGGCTGCATGAGTTGCATGCCGCAGGGCGCAACGGGCTTTGGGCGCGCATCATAAAGAATGCCTTCGCTCCGGTCTTCCTCGCGCCTTTCGACTATGTCGCGGGCAATCCACCGTGGATTAACTGGCAAAACCTGCCCGAAGGCTACCGCAACGAGAGCAAAAGCCTCTGGGTGCAGCACGGCTTGTTCGTCCACAAAGGGATGGACACCATTCTCGGGAAAGGGAAGAAAGACATCTCCACGCTCATCACCTACGTAGCGGCGGACAGCTACTTGAAGGACGGCGGCAAGCTCGGCTTCGTCATCACGCAAGCTGTCTTCAAAACCAGCGGCGCGGGACAGGGATTCCGGCGTTTCATTACCCGAAAGAAAGAACCTCTCGCAGTAATTTGGGTGGATGATTTCTCCGAGCTACAGTTGTTTGAAGGCGCGAGCAACCGGACGGTAGTTTTTATTATGCGCAAAGGACAGCCCACAAAATATCCAGTCCAGTATGCGTATTGGCGAAAAAAGGAAAGCGGACGCAAAGGTTCATTCGACTACGATTCAACCTTGGCGGAAGTCACGGAGAAAACCGAGCGGCTGCAGTTCGTGGCAGAACCGGTCAGCGCAAGTGATGCGACAAGTGCGTGGTTGACCGGCCGAAGGAAGGCGATTGCTGCTGTCCGGAAGCTGCTGGGTGTGTCGGAATACGCCGCCCACGCAGGGGCATACACGGGAGGCGCAAATGCTGTTTACTGGTTCGAGATTCTAAAAGCCCATGACGACGGCACAGTAACGGCACGCAATATTACAGAGGGGGCGAAGCGCAAAATTGAGAGCGTTCAAGTTCGACTGGAGAAAGAGTTGCTTTATCTGCAACTCCGGGGACGTGACGTCCGAAGGTGGAAGGCAGTTCCAACGGCTCACATCTTGTTCGTGCAGGATGTTCGTAAGCGTAGCGGCATTGATGAAGGAGTAATGAAGGCGAAATATCCGCTTGCATACAAGTGGCTGCTCCAAAATAAAGAGGTTCTTCTTAAGAGGTCGTCACAGAGCATCAAGCACTTGATGGACACGGGAGCGTTTTACTCGATTTTCGCCATTGGCGACTACACCCTCGCTCGATTCAAAGTGATTTGGTTGGCGTTCGGGGCAAGAAGGGTCAATGCCGCTGTCTCTGAATACGTTGATGGCAAACCCGTGTGTGGCAACCAAGCCATGCACATGGCTGTGCCATGTGATTCGCTTGTGGAAGCTTATTACCTCGCTGGTTGCGTTAACAGCTCTCCGTTCAACGCTGCTGTCGTGATGCACACACAGATAGGCGGAAAGAGCTTTGCTCAAGGCTCAATTCTGAAATCTATACGCGTGCCGAAGTTCGACGATAGCAACTCCGCCCACAAGAAAGTCGTCGAGGTTGTTCGCGAGTTGCACAAACACCTTGATGATGAAGTCACGCTCCGCGCTGATGAAGAATCACTCGACGACGCAATTCGTGCAGTATGGGGACTCGACAAAGACGAACTTGCTGCCGCCCGGCAGGTCTGCGAAGAGCTTTCAGGCGTTGACTTCGAAGGCGAAGAACAACCCGCGACAGAAGAATGAACCGCCTCCCTCAACTCTTCAAATTGCAAGCCGCACTGGAAGTTCTATCGCAGCAGACGGACGTGTTACCCGCCGTCGGCGGCGCAACGGAAGACGAGTTGCGCCCGGATGCGGACGAGATTCAGGATCAGGAGGCGACCAAGGAGGACAAGCTGCTCGACGAACCTTTCGAGTTCGGCCAGAGCAACACCTACGTCCCGCTCCAGCCGTTGAAGCGCCCGGAGGAACACGTCTTCCGCTATTTTCAAGACGGCTCGATGCGGTCTTTTTTTATCGGCAGTTGCCTGGAACACGAGCGGCAGACGCCCGTTATCCTTGGGCAAGTTGCGTCGGCAGCTTTGGAGAGAGAAGCGGGCGGGCGTCTGAAACAGGCCGTTCTTATCCAGCGGAATTTATTGCTCTTTGCGTTCAGCCAAGTCAGCGAGCCGGTTCGGAACAAGTTGCAGGAAGTCATCACGCCGCTTGGCTTTGATTTTCAACTTCGGGACATCGAGCAGCATGGCCGCGAAGCACAGGACTTGCGCCGCCGCGCCGAGGATTCCATGCGCGCGGCGATGCACGAGGTTGAAACCGAAAGCTTGCTCAAAACTTTGGACAAAGCCGGTGACGGCTGGGTCATCGCTGACGGCTCGATTCGTTTTCACAATTTCGAGAATGAAATGGAAACGCGCTTTGGCGCAGAGCAACCCCGCGTAGTCAGCGTTGCAAAGAGCTTCAGCAAGAATCCACGTTTCAAAGTTGGGCGAGGCGGCAAGTCAAAGGAGTTGAATATGTGGCAACTCCTTGCCGATTTGCCGGAAGGCAATCGGACCATCGCTTTCAAAGCACCATCACAAAAGCGGTCAGTGGTGGTCTGGTATGTCCGACTGCGTTTGCAACGGTTCATGGAATACCCGCTGATGGGCGTCATCAAAGTGGAGTTGCCGCTGGTTGGCACAGAGCCGCCGTCAAGCACGCTCGTTACCAAATTGAGCAATGCTTTGCTGGCAGAGCGGACAGTCACGCCGCATGGTCTTGACCGGCGCTGGCATTCGCACCTTTACCCCATCTTTCAAGCCGAGCGCTGCGTGAAAAACAGTTTCGTCAGCAGCGCAATTCTGCGGGTCGGATTACGCTGGCCGCCAGCCAAACCAATTACGAGGTAACTATGAGTGAAGAAAACAAAATCATTGGCCGCGCATCGGCCACGGAAAAAGCGCCGAATGAATCCAACGGATTCTCCTTCTGGCTCGCGCCCGAGGTGTTGGTGAACCCGTTCGACATCGTCGAGGCCGAATCATACAAGGGCAGCAAGAGTTATGGGTTGGTGATGAATCTCGAACATGCCACCGACGCCAACACACATTTGTCGAATTACATCTCCAATAACTTCGGCGAGGCGACGGAAGACCCGCAGACACCGCGTCAAGGCACAACCGTGGCACAGTGCAACGTGATGTCGAACACCGAGGAGATTTATATGCCCGTGCCGAGTGAGGCGCGGATTCGTTTTGCTGACGCCGCTGGTATCCTGAAAGCGCTCGGCGCGGATCAAATCAAAGAGGAAAACAAAATCCCCGCCGGGTTGATTGAAATGAGCAACGGCACGAGAGCGCCATGCTTTCTCGACGCACGTTATGTGCTCGGCCCAGAGGGGGCGCATATGAACATCTCTGGCATTTCTGGTCTGGCAACGAAGACCAGCTACCTCATGTTCCTGCTTACGGCCACAATGCAGCGTTACTCCGAGGCGGACAAGACGGCAGTCATTCTCTTGAACGTCAAACACGATGACTTGCTCCACATCCACGAACCGAACGAGAAACTCACTCCGCGCGACCACGAGATGTGGAAAGCGCTTGGCCTGGAAGCAAAACCATTTCCATCCGACCGCGTCCACTATTTGTTGCCGAACGGCAAACACAGCGCCAACACTGGCAAACCCAACAGCCATTCCACGCCCAATATTCCGTTCAACACTTACGCCTATGCTCTCGGCAACTCGAAGGACAAACTCGACTTGCTCATGGGCCACGTCTCGGATGCGTGGGACACGATGCGCGCCCTTGTTGGCGAGATTCAGCAGAAGCTGGAAAACCCCGGCAAAGACCCGAACTGGTCATCTGTAAAGACGTGGCAGGGCTTGCTCGACGGGCCGGGCCTTGTTGACCCGAAGGAGGGCAAGGCGCGTTACGTCGGGGAAGTTGCGCCCATTACGGTGAACCGCTTTCGCCGAATCTTGCGGCGCATCACGCAGACGCGGCAATCCGGCATCTTCGTTGACCAACTCAGCCGCAATCATTGCGACCTTGCGGAAAAGATTCGCGCGATTAAAGGCGGACACACCTACGTCGTGGACATATACAATCTCAAGGATGAGGAGAAGACGCTCGTGTTCGGCGACATTCTACGAACGATCTACACGCTCTACGCCGAGAGCGACGTGGCCGAAGAAGATTTGCCAAAGAAGGTTATCATCTTCGTGGACGAGTTGAACAAATACGCGCCAGAAGGAGCGAAAGGCTCGCCGATTGTCGAACAAGTCCTGGAGGTTTCCGAGCGCGGGCGCTCGCTGGGCATCGTGCTTTTCGGCGCGCAGCAATTTTTGAGCGCCGTTCATGACCGCGTAACCGGAAATTGCTCAACGACACTTCTTGGCCGAACCAACGCCGCAGAAATGGCCGAGCGCAGTTACCGCTTCCTCAACCCCGATATCAAAGCCGCTGCCACACGGTTGGATAAAGGCCAATTGATTTTAAGCCATGCGGTCTTTCGCGAGCCGGTGAAAATCAAATTCCCGATGGCGGCTTACAAACAGCCGTCGTGAGATTCAATTGCCGTGTTTGACCGACACGGAAAAGGCGTTGCTCGACACGCGGCTGGCCGCGTATGAAAAGGACCCTGACGCCGGCAGTTCGTGGGAGGAAGTGGAAGCCCGCATCTGCGCCCGGCTCAAGGCAAGTTCTTCTTCTTTTTGCCGCCCGGCTTCGGCTGAGTCTGCGCCCGCTCGAGGTAACTCTTGAATTCCCAGCGCTCCTTCCACTGCGCGAGATAAGGCTGGTAGGCGGGCGTCTCGAACCAGAATTGTGAAACCGGATCAGCGGGTGTGACTTTGCCTTCGGGATAATCTTTCCCGGCGAAACTCGCCTCCATGGTCGCGTTCCAGTCCAGCAGTTGCTTCTGCATCCGCGCCGCGACTTCCGGTTGCTCGGCGCTGAGGTCGCGCGTCTCTTTCGGATCGGCAATGAGGTCGTAGAGTTGGAATTTTCCGCCCGCGAGATTCTCGGTGAGCAGCTTGTAACGATCGTCCACCAGCGCGCGCTTGGTCAGGTAGCGGAAGCCGATGGCACGCCCGCGCTCGCCGAGGTCGCGGGTAAACAGCGGTTTGAGGCTGATGCCATCCACGGGTTTCACCATCACGTTCTCCGGCAGGCCGACAATGTCCGCGACGGTGGGAAACAAATCCATCACGCAAGCCGGATAGCTCGTGACGCGCGGCTGGATGACCGCCGGCCACTCGATGATGCCCGGCACCCGGATACCGCCCTCGAAGACGGAGCTTTTGAAGCCGCGCAGGCCGCCGACGGTTTCGGGCGTGATGTTGGGCAGGCCGCCGTTGTCGCTGCAAAAGACCAGCAGCGTGTTCTGCGCGAGGCCGAGGTCACGGAGTTTATGCCGCAGCGTGCCGATGCTGCGATCCATCGCCACGAGTTCACCGTAATGGTTGGCGGAAGCTTCGTTGAGCTGGCTGAACGCCGCCTTGTCAGCCGCCAGCGCTTTGAACGGACTGTGCGGGGTGCCATACCAGATCACGGCGAACATGGGTTTGCCACCCGCGCGGTGCTTCTCCAAAAACTTCACTGCCTCCGCCACGGCGATTTCGGACGAGTCGCCGTGAAACTGCTCGAACTTGCCCGCGCGACTCATCAACGGATCCACATCGTAGAAGTTCGAAACCGACACCCACTCGTCGAAGCCGAACGCACCGGGATTGCGCGGATCGTCGGCAAAGATGGGTGCGCCCGATCCCTTGTGGCCGTTGAGGTGCCACTTGCCGAAATGGCCGGTCACGTAGCCCGCGCCCTTGAGCGCCTGCGCGATGGTTTTCTCCTGCAACCGCAACGCGTAGCCGTGGCTCAACACGCCCGTGCGATCGTGCGAACGCCCCGTGAGCATCGCAGCGCGCGTCGGCGAGCACACCGGCCCGCCCGCGTAAAAGCGATCGAAGCGCAACCCATTCGCAGCCATCGCGTCAAGGTTCGGCGTTTTGAGCACGGGATGATTGCGATAGCCGGTCTGGCCCCAGCCCATGTCGTCGGCCATGACGAAGATGATGTGCGGCGGCGGTGCGGCGGGAAGTTGGCCGCAACAACCCGTCAGAACTGCGAAGAGCGTGAGAAGGATTTTCATGGAGCGTGGCGTGGTTTCTTGTTCCGGGCTATGCACTTGATTCTCCTTCAGGCAGACTGGGACAACCTGAAGGTTGAACTCCAACGGTAACGGCCTGCGCTTGGCGTTGGAGTTCACGCTTTAGCGTGTCTGCTGGGCCAAGGGGAATCAGGTGCATAGCACTACTTGTTTTTCTTGCGCTTCTTTGCGGCTGCCGGCTGGTCCTTCATGGACTCCTCAAACTGCCGATCCAGTTCCACGGGGCGCGCGTCCTTGAACTGGTCGAGCACCTTTTGCAGTTTCTCCTTCGCGGCGGTCTCGACCTTGGTGAGCGTGACCAAGTTCAAAGGTTTTTCCTCGAACGGATCGGCGGCCAGATCGAAGAACTGGCCGGTGCGGCAGAGCTTGTAGTCGTGGTTGAAGGCGAACTCGCGCACGGTGAGATCGAGTCGTTGGCGCGGCGAATACCAGCAGTAGAGCCATTCGCGCGGCGTTCCCCTTTCGCCCCGCAATTGCGGAAGGAAGCTCACGCCATCCAAGTCGGTAGGCACCTTCACGTCCGCCGCCGCGCAGATCGTGGGCAGGAAATCCACGCTGCTGATGAGATCGCGGTTCACGCGCCCCTGTTTCATCACGGCGGGCCAACTCGCAATGAACGGGACGTGCGTGCCGCGCTTTGTGGTGCTGCCCTTTCCGCCGGGAAAATCGGTGCCATTGAAACGACTGGTCACCGGGCGGGGCGAGCCGTTGTCGCCAAGGTACATGACGAGCGTGTTGTCGCGGATGCCCAGTTCATCAAGCTTCGCCACCAACCGGCCGATCAGCTTGTCCATGTAAGCGGTCATGTCGGCGAAATGCTTCACGTCGCGGTTCACCTGCTCGCCGATGGCTTTTGCGTCCCAGTCCGGACTGTCCGGCGTGGGTTGAAAGGGATCGTGCGTGAGCATCATCGGGTAGTAGAGGAAGAAGGGTTTGGCTTTCTGCCGCATCACGAAATCGAGCGCGAAGTCGTTGACCAGTTTAGGACCGTATTCGCCGTTGGAGAAATCTTTCTCCACGCCGTTGTGTTCGAGGCCGGGGTTGGCGTAGCGCGGCGGGCGGCGCGTGTGCTGCCAGAGATAGGATTCATCGAAGCCAAAATGCCGTGGCGAATCCTGCTCGCGCCCGAGCTGCCATTTGCCGCAGATGCCCGTGGCGTAGCCCGCCTTCTTGAGCAGATGCGCGAAGGTCGTCTCCGTGCGAACCAGCGTTCCGAAGTTGAGATAATTTCGCACGTTGTAGCGGCCGGTCATCAATTGGACGCGCGTCGGCGTGCAAAGCGGCTGGACGTGGCATTGCTCGAAGCGCATCCCAGTGGCGGCGAGCCGGTCGAGATTAGGCGTCTGATAGGACTGTCCGCCGTTGGCCGTGACGCACTCGTAGCCAAAATCATCGGCCATGATGAGGATGATGTTGGGTCGCTCGGCGGCGAAAGCCTGACCACAAGCGAACGCGAGCAGCGCAAACAGGTTGAGGAGAGATTTCATGGATGGATGATTTGAAGGTTCAACGCCATTGCCCAGGTTCGTCAGTCCATTTCGTGATGACTTGGCGTTCGGTGACCGGCCACCACTCCTGGAGCTTGGCGGCGAGGCGAGCAACGACTTCGGAATTTTCCGCCGCGAGATTGTGATCCTCATGCGGGTCGGCGAGCAGATCGAAAAGCTGCGGACGTTTTTCCGTGCGCGGATGGCTGCTGGCGTAACGACCGAGTTTGCCATCGTAGGTCAGCAGCAATTTCCATTTTCCCTCGATGGCCCAGCGATAGAGCAAACTGTCCTCGGGCCGGTCAATGTTTGCCACGTCATGCGCAAACGTTTCGCCGAAGACGATCTGTCGCGGGGTGGGCTGGCCGGATTTCAAGATGGGCAGAAGGTTGTAGCCCGGCAGGTTTTTCGGAATCCCTACGCCAGCGGCGGCAAGCGCGGTGGGTACGTATGCACGGCTGAACAACGCGCTCCGCAAGGCCAGCCGGTCGAGGTTCGGTGTCTCAATCTGTTTGTGGCCCATGAAACCGTAATCTGTCCACGCGTGGTCATCCGAAATGATGAACACGATGTTGGGCCGCGGTGCGTCGGCGGCGAACGCACCGGCATGGACGAGAAGGCAAAGCCCAATGGCGAAGAGCGTTTTCAGGCGTTTCATCGTTTGAACTATGGGCCGGGGAGTAGTGTCAACGTCACGCGACGCATGTCCATCACGGACTTGCCGGGAATCTCAAGAGCACGCAAGGTGAGAGACCCCTGCCTTTTCGCCAGCGCGATTTCACCGAGCGTCAAAGTTCGGAACTCCTTCATCTGCGATTCGCCGGCGGGACGCGGCAGCGTGTCCTGGTTCGTGTAAAGCGGCGGATCCCAACCGGGCGCGACCTTGCCGGTGAGGTGGGCGTCTTTGAACGAAAGCTCGATCGTCGCGCCGGCATCGGGCAATGGACAGGTGTAATCAATGGTTACCTCGTAGCGCCCCGCAGTGTGGACATCCAGCAGCCACACTATGCTGTCGTCCTGGCTCGTCCAGTTGACGAAGTAGGAACAGTTGGGCGCACCACTGCTGCGTCGCACGCCGCCGCGCGGCTCGCCATCGCGGGCGGGTAGCATGGTGATGGGAAACTCGCGGTAGCCGACGGGAATCGGACGCGGGTCCACAGCGTTGCCGCCCACGCCTCTCGATTTTGCCGGCCCGGCATCGCTGAACATCTCCTGCCGCCAGTCTTTGACGGCATCGGCCAGTTTGGCGGCGAGTGCGGGTTGTTGATCGTTGATTGGTGTGGTTTGTCCGGGGTCGGCGATCATGTCGAAAAGCCGGCCCGCGTTGTCGAAGCGATGTGTCTGGGAGCGGACGCTGACGTTGCCGCTCCAGGTGGAAAAAATCATGCGTTCAGGCCAGTTGACGTTCTGCTTCATGAAAAGTGGCGTGAGATCGCGGCCATCGAGCGGCTTGCCACCAACGCGCGGGATGCCGGCCAACGCGGTGAGCGTGGGCAGCAAATCAATCGCACCGGCGATCTGCGTGACGGTGTGCCCGGCGGGCAGCTTCGCCGGCCAGCTTACGTAACACACCGAGCGGACGCCGCCCTCGTCGGTGTTGCCCTTTCGGCCCTTCATCCCGCCGGTCCAGCGCATCGAGTTCGGCCCGTTGTCGGAGAAGTAGAGGATGATTGTATTCTCCTCCAGCTTGTGCTCGCGAAGTTTGGCGAGCACGCGGCCGACGTTCCAATCCTGGTTTTCCATCATGGCGAGCGCGCAACGGGTCTGGTCGGTGACTTCCTGGCCCGGCACGGTCGCGGTTTGCGTGATGGGCTTGTTCTTGAACCGCGCCCAGTCCCGCTCCGGCGCGGCCCACGGCGAATGTGGCGTGGTGAAGGGCACGTAACAGAGGAAAGGCTTGTCCTTGTTCCTCTCGATGAAGAGCAGCGCGCGATCCGTGCAGACATCCACAATGTAACCCTGGGTGCGGATCATCCGGCCATTCTCCTCCAGCGGCGCGTTGAAGTATTCGCCCCAATGCCCGGACGTGTGGCCGAAGTATTCGTCGAAGCCGCGGGCCATGGGATGATACGGCCACTGGCTGCCGTTATGCCATTTGCCAAACGCGCCCGTGGCGTAGCCGGCGGCCTTGAAGGCGTCGGCCACCGTCCTCTCCCCGAGATCAAGCCGCTCCTGCCCGGTGGAAACACCGCGCACACCGCCGCGCGGATGATAACGCCCGGTGAGAAACTCCGCGCGAGTGGGAGCGCACACCGGCTGCACGAAAAAACGTTCCAGCGAGACGCCGCCCTTTGCGATGGAATCAATGTTGGGCGTGCGCAACTGCGTGTTGCCGGAATGGCTGTAATCGCCCCAGCCCGCATCGTCGGCGAGGAAGATGACGACGTTGGGTCGGGCGAACGCAGCAAGGTGTGAGGCGGCGAGCAGAAGTAGGGCGAGGAGGCGGAGTTTCACGGCATGTTGGGGTTTAGAGATTGGAAAAGGTTGCGGTGAGTTCGAGCGGATCGTCGAGTTCTCGTTGTAGCGCACGAAGGCGCTCGAAGAGCGCGGCGCGGCGGCCGGCGTGCGCGGGATCAGCGGCTAGGTCGTGCCGTTCGTCGGGATCGGCGGCGACGTGAAAAAGGCGGGCGACACGCGCTTTTGGATACAGGATGAGCTTCCAGCCGTCGTGGACGACGGCGCGCTGGAGTTGGAGATAGGCACCGTAGATGGCGGCGCGCGCGGCAGGCGATTTCTCACCGCGCAACAACGGCAGCAGGCTGTGGAACTCGACCTGCTCGGGCTTCGGCACGCCGGCGAGATCGAGCGCGGTAGCCATCACGTCCTGAAGGTAAATCGGCGCGCTGATCTTTGCGCCCGCCTTTACGCCGGGGCCGGCGACGACGAAGGGTACGCGCAGGCTGTGATCATACATGTTCTGCTTTCCAAACAGTCCGTGATGTCCGACCGCAAGGCCGTGATCGGAGGTAAGGAATATCCAGGTGTTGTCCCTTTGCCCGGATTTTTCCAGCGCGTCGAGGATGCGCCCAACCTGCGCGTCCAGGTGCGTGATGAGCGCGTAATATTCCTGCCGGTGAACCTTCACCGCGTGCTCGCTGCGCGGAAAGGGGCCGAGCTTTTCATCGCGCAACGCGGCGCTGCATCCGATCGCGTCCTTGTGCGGGTACTCAGGCAGGAAGTTCTTCGGCACCGCAATGCGACTGAGTGGATATTTATCTACGTATTCTTGAGGCGATTGCCGCGGGTCGTGCGGCGCGTTGAAGGCGACATACATGAAGAACGGTTTGCCGCCTTGCTTCGCCACGCCGAGAAACTCCACGGCATCGTCAGCCGTGACTTCGCTCCAATGTTTCCCGCCCGCCCAGAAGCCGCCAAACTTCGGATCACTCGGACTCCACGGATCGGGCTTGCCGGCGAGTGGGCGATTGTAACCGGCGGCCGTGTCGCTGGGCATTCCCGGACGAATGTGCCTGGCCACGTCAAAGGCTTTTGCGGCATCCGCCTTGATGTGCCACTTGCCGGTGAAATATGTGGCATAACCGGCGCGGGACATCATCTGCGGCCAGAGCCGGCCAGCTTCACGTTCCTTTTCAGTCGCGTCGTAAATGGCGTTCGCGCGCCACACGCTCCGCCCGGTGATGAGCATGGTGCGACTGGCCACGCACACGGCGCCACTCCACGAGCCCATGTTGTAGGCGTGCGTGAACGTCGTGCCGCGTTGCACGAGCCGGTCGAGATTTGGCGTATCAATGTCGGTGTGGCCGAAAGCGCGGATCGTTTCAAAGGACTGGTCGTCGGTGAAGAGGAAGAGGATGTTCGGCTGCTTTGCGCCGGCAGTGCATGCATGGAGCAAGATCGCGGCGGTGCAGAGGATGCGGAGAAGTTTCATCACTTGGCTCGTGGATTCTTGACCGGTCGGTTGGCAATGCGACCGCTTGGTTTGGTTGGTTCGTAGTTCGCGTTCGGTGTGGGGAATTTTGCGCCGACTTGCTTCTGCCACGCGTGCAACTCATCGCGCAGTCGCGCCGCACGTTGCATTTCCTTGGCCGCGAGGTCCTGCTTTTCACCGAGGTCTTGCGAGAGATTGAACAACTCAACCCGCTTGTCCTCCTGCCACTCGATGAGTTTCCAGTCACCGCGCCGAATGGCCGCGCCCGGCGCGCCGCCTTGATTGCCGTAGTGCGGGTAATGCCAGAATAACGCGCGCTCCGGCAACGTGCCGCCCTTGAGCAAGGACACGAGACTCACGCCATCGAGAACCTGGCCGGGCTGCGGTTTCGCGCCGGTCGCTTCGAGCAACGTGGGAAAAAAGTCCGGGCTGCTCACCGGCGTATTCACGACGCTGCCCGCTTTCACCACGCCCGGCCAGCGCACGAGCAGCGGCTCGCGGATGCCGCCCTCATACAGCCAACCCTTCCCACCGCGCAGCGGGAGATTTGACGTGGGCCAACCTTCGCTTGTCGAAAGTCCGCCGTTGTCGCTGGTGAAGATCACGAGCGTATTCTCGCGCAGGCCGAGTTCGTCGAGCTTCGCGAGCACCTTGCCCACGGCGAGGTCCATCGCCTCGACCATGCCCGCATAGACCGCGTGCTCCTGCACGAGCCGCACGTCGCGCGGCTCCTCGCGTCCCCATTTCTCGACCAGCCCGAGCCGCGTGCGCTTTTCCTCATACTTCTTCCGCAAATCCTCGCGCGCCATCAGCGGCGTGTGGACGGAGTAAAACGAGAAGTAGGCGAAGAACGGCCGGTCGTTGTTGGCTTCAATGAACTTTGCCGTCTCGGTCGCAAGCCGGTCCGGCAAATGTTCACCCTCCGGCCCATCGCTCAACCGTGGATTGCCGTAGGGCGAGAAGTATTTGTTTCCGCCATACGGGCCGCCACGATCAATGCCGCCCAGGTTCACATCGAAGCCCTGGTTCTCCGGCCAGAAACCTTCCGGGCCGAGATGCCATTTGCCGGCGAAGAACGTGGCGTAGCCCGCCGACTTCATCGCCTTCGCGAGCGTGGGCGCGTCGAGCGCGAGGCGGTCGGTGTAAGGCGCGGGCCGAAGGATCGTGTTTCGATTCCATTTTTCCGGCGCGGCGGCGCCGATGTAATCCGTGATGCCTGTGCGCTGCGGCCATTGGCCCGTCAGGATGCTTGCCCGTGTGGGTGAACATACGGGACAGGCGGCATACGCATCGGTGAAGCGAGCACCTTCCTTTGCCAGGCGGTCAAGATTCGGCGTCTCATGAAACGTGCTGCCGTAAGCGCCCAGATCGCGCTGGCCAAGGTCGTCGGCGAGAAAGAAAACGATGTTGGGTTTTGCGGCTGCGGCGGCAGCGGTCACGGCGGCCGCGCAAAGCAACGCGAGACTGGCAGGGAAAGTGAGAAGGCGCATGGAGATAAGTTTCACGGCGGGTTGAGCAGATAGCGCGGAATGCGGTCGCCGGGTTCGCTGAACTTCAGGTTGCGCACGAGGTCCCGGGCTTGCGCCAGCGGAACGAATCCGGCTTGCCGCATAAAATCCAACGCGTTCTGCGCGGCGAGCGCTTCGTGGGTGTTGCCGGTCTGGAGCACGGTGGCGATGGTCTCCACCGCCGCCGCCGGCTCGCCGAGATGCGCGATCGCTTCGGCGGCCACGACGCGGATGTCGGGCCACTCGTCGTTCAGCAACGCGCGCAAATTCGCTTTTGCCGATTCAGCCTTGCTTTGCAGGATGAGGCAGCCCGTGGCGGCCCAATAACGGATGACTGGATGCGGATCGTCCAAGGCTGCGACGAAGGCGGGCAGGTGCGTGGGGTTGCGGTCACTGGCTTTGTCCGCGAGATCAAGGATGCGTGCCAGCGGATAGGCATCGCTCTGCGCGTAGTCGTAAATGGTTTTCTCACCGGCCAGCTTGGGGAACATGCCTTCGGGGATGAAGCCGGTGTCGCGTGTGGCGAGGATTTCATTGCGCAACGCAGCACGCAGTCTGGCGACCTGCGCAGCGTGCTGCGGTTCGGCCATGCGGTTGTTGATCTCATGCGGGTCGTCTGCGAGACGATAAAACTCCTCGCCCGGTTTGGGTTTCCAGTAGGCGGACTGGATTTCGTTGCAGCGGCCCCCTTCAAATTCGGCGAACCATGACCGCATGCTGGGCTGCACCTGGAACGGATACGAGTAATGCTGCCCCCACGGGCGATGCGGCGAGTAGTTCCGGACGTAACGGAATTCACCGCCGCGCACGGCGCGCACCGTGTCATATCGCTCGTCCATGCGCCCGCGGAACAGGAAGACGTGCTCGCGCGGCGCGGATTTCTTTTCGCCGAGGAACGGCCGGCCCTCGTAGTGCGCAGGAATCGCCACGCCGCACAGGCTGAAGACTGTTGCGGGGAAATCCACAAAACTGACGAGGTCGTTCACCCACTCGCCCGGTTTGGCTGGCGCGAGATGCGCCCACTTCTCCGGAAAGCGGATGATGAGCGGCACGCGCGTGCCGGAGTCGTGAATGTTGCGTTTGCCGCGCGGCAGCGCGCCGCCGTGGTCGCCGTAGTAGAAGACGATGGTGTCCTCGGCGAGACCTGCCCGCTCCAGTTCGGCCAACACTTTGCCCACCTGTTCGTCCATCAGCGTCATCTGGTCGTAATAGTTGGCCCAGTCGCGGCGGATGTCCGGCGTATCCGGATGATACGGCGGCAGGGGAATCTTTTCCGGCGGCACGCGAAAACTGGTCTTGCCCGGTTTCGGCGCGACCTGGCTTTCGTGGCTGGTGGTGAAATTGAACACGGCGAAAAACGGCTGGCCGGGCGCGCGATTCTGGTAGTGCGCCTTGTTGCTGCTCTCGTCCCAAATTTTGCGCACACCAGCCAGATTATAATCGGTCTTGGAATTGTTCGAACAATAGTAGCCCGCGGCGCGCAGGTGCTCGGGGTAAAGCTTGAACTGCTCCGGAATCGCCACGCTGCTGCGGTGATGATGGACCCCAAGCGACGACGCATACATGCCCGTGATGAGCGTGGTGCGCACGCTGGAGCAGACGGGCGCGTTGGCGAACGCGTTCCGGTAACGCACGCCCTGCGCGGCGAGCCGGTCAAGGTGCGGCGTCTGCGCCAAGGCATCGCCGTAGCAGCCGAGGTACGGGCTGTTGTCCTCGCTCGTGATCCAAAGAATGTTCGGCCGGTCGGCGGCAGTGGCCGCGCCCAGCGCGAATAGCAATGCACCGATTGATACGAGTGTCTTGGTTGGCATGAGCTGGACTGGATTCGTTGTTTGCTCTTCTTCTTCGGGCGGCTCTCGCGGCGGAATGAAGACTTCCCGTCCATTCAACGGTCTGAGGACCGATTGCGCCAGTAATTTTCACGCACGAATAATTTACCGTCCGCCGGTCACGAGAACTGTAGAGCATTATGCCCAAATCCGGGGGCAGGGCTCCGCCGGTACGACTTTGAGAACGAGGTGCGATTTCGCGTGAAACCGTGCCGGGCTTGCGCCATACTTCGCGTGGGAAACTGGGGATCTGATGAAAAGCTTCGTTCAACGCCGCTGCGAGCAAGTGCTCAGGCGACCTCTCATTTCGGGTCATATTCTGATCACCCCGTGTGCCACGCCCAGGTACCGTGCGGCCAGTCCGCAACCAACCCTTCCGCCAGCCAGCTCGGGGTTTCCGACTTGATGGCGGACGAACCAGCCAGGAAAGCCATGATACACAATCCAAGTCGCAGGAAGTTCTTGAAGAAATCCGTCGCGGCGGCGCTGGCGGCGCCGCTCATCACCAGTGTCGAGGAATTTACGCTGGCCGCGGCGCAGGCAGACGGGGTATCAGCCGCCCCTCAAAAGCCGGCGGCCAAGGCCACCCTGCCCATCGGCACCATCGGCAAGGTCAAGATCAGCCGGCTGATCTGCGGCGGTAATTTGATCAGCGGCTATGCCCACAGCCGGGACCTGATCTACGTCTCGCCGCTGCTCAAACATTATTTTACGGACGAAAAGATCCTGGAGACCTGGGCGCTTTGCGAGCAGCACGGGATCAACACCATGATCGTTTCTCCCGCCGACAAGCGCGCCGTGGCGCTCTACGAGCAGTACCGGGCCCAAGGCGGACGCATCCAGTATCTCGCCCAGCTTAACGCCACGAAGGAGGACCTCGTTACGTGTGTCAAACAGTCCCGGGACGTGGGAGCGGCGGGCGCGTTTCTCCTCGGCAACCTGAGCGACGCCTGGACGCGCGAGGGGGAGGTTGGCCGGATTGGCGAGTTGATCGCCAATATCAAGAGTCACGGCTTGATCGCCGGCGTGGCGGGGCACGAGTTGCGCACCGTGCAGGCGGTGGAGAAGGCGAAAGGCGCGCCGGACTTTTATATGAAGACGCTCCACGCCACGAATTACTGGTCCACGCGCCGGCCCGACCAGATGAAGGAGGTCATTGATAATTACGGCATTGATAACTACTGGTGCATGGACCCGAAGGAAACCATCGCCTACATGAGCGAGTTGGAACGCCCTTGGATTGCCTACAAAGTGCTGGCGGCGGGCGCGATTCACCCGCGCGCGGGCTTCAAGCACGCTTTCGAGAATGGCGCGGATTTCGCGGCGGTGGGCTTGTTCGATTTCCAAATCCCCGAGAACGTTGCGATCACGAACGACGTCGTCAGGGCCACGCAGAACCGCGAGCGCGCCTGGTACGCCTGAGCGGATCTCAAGTCTGAAGTGTTCCGCTGGCTTGGGCGAACGCGGGGGATCCTGGGCGTGCCGATGACGGCATCGAGACAGGGACCAGATTGTAACCAGGGAACCGAGTGGTCACGTCTCCAAGCGTGTGCTCGTTGCCAATTTCTTTAAGAAAATTGTAGGCAGAGGGATACTTCTGAGCGAATCTGCGTGAGGAATTTGATGGGGACTTTATGGACAAGGCTACCAACCCAAACCAAGGCATCTCATGCAGCATCGATCCTCTTTCCATTTGCTAGCCACTAAAGCAGGCTTTTCCACCGATGTTGCAGAGACAGCCGCTAACATCCTGGTGACGTGCTTCACCCGTCACTTCCAGCGCTTTCACTTCCGGAGGCTTTCGTATTGCAGTGTGGTCGCGGGCGCGATGGCGTGTGCGTCTTTGGGGCTCGAAGCAAGTCCGATGCAAATCCAGCCTCTGCTCCAGGGTAAATGGCCTGGAGTAATGCGCGATGTCGCGCGTGATATCAAAATCGTGGGCCACTACGCCTATGTTGCTATTGGCGAGGGCGGATTGGTCGTGCTTGACGTCACGCATCCGTCCGCTCCGGTGTTGGTTGGCGGGTGTGTCCTCAGTGGGAACGCCCGCGCCTTGGCGGTTGCGGGGAACTATGCTTACGTGGCGGATGAGTGGCTCGGCAGTCTGCAAGTGATTGACGTGAGCGACCCAACGAATTGTCGGCGCGTGGGCAGTTGCCGCACTGGCGGTTCTGCCAGCTTCGCCTATGGGGTGGCGGTGGCGGGGAGTTATGCGTATGTCGCGGCCTATCAAGGAGGCCTCCAAATCTTCGATGTGAGTCAACCGACCAACTGTGTGCGGATCGGCCAATATGACACGAGCGGCGTTGCCTATGGCGTGGCGGTGTCGGGGAACTACGCCTTTGTCGCCGACTACACCGCCGGGCTCCAGGTAATTGATGTTCGCAATCCGACCAACTGCGTGCGGGTGGGGGGCTTTGACACCGACGGGTGGGCGCTTGGCGTAGCGGTGGCGGAGAACTACGCTTACATTGCCGACGGTGAATCCGGCCTGCAAGTGATCGATGTGCGCAATCCGACGAACTGTTTTCGCGTGGGCGGCTACGATACCAGCAAGACGGCTTATGGGGTGGCCGTGACCGGAGGATACGCCTACGTGGCGGATGAACAGGCCGGCTTGCAGGTAATTGATGTCCGGAATCCTACCAACTGCGTGCGCGTGGGCGGTTTCGGCACCAGCGGCTCCAGAAAAAACCTCGCGGTGGTGGGAAACCATGTTTTTGCGGCCGACGAACTGTCCGGCGTAGCGGTCATTGACGTCTCCGACCCGGCCAATTGTACGCAAGTGGGAGGTTATTATACGAGCGGGACCGCCCTGGGCGTGACGGCGACCGGGGATTACGCGTTTGTGGCGGACGGAGATGCCGGCTTGCAGATAGTTGACGTGAGGAATCCTGCCAAGTGCGTGCGTGTGGGCGGCTGGGCTGGCGGCCGGGCGGGCGGCGCTGTGGCCTGCGATGTCGCAGTGGCGGGCCGGTATGCTTACCTTGCGGACGGCAACAACGGTCTGCAGGTCATTGACGTGAGCGATCCGACCCATTGCGTCCGCGTGGGCGGCTATGACACCTACGGGGATGCGTGGTCCGTTGCCTTGGCCGGAGATTATGCTTTCGTCGCCGAGGGAGGTGATGGCTGGCAGGTGATTGACGTAAGCGACCCGCAGAATTGCACGCTGGTGGGAGACTACGACACCAGCGGATGGGCCAACAGCGTGGCGGTGGCGGGGAACTATGCGTTTGTGGCGGACGGCGACGCCGGGTTGCTCGCATTCGAGGTGAGCAATCCGGCCGCCTGTGTCCGCGTCGGCGGCTATGACACCAGCGGGAATGCCCTGGATGTCACGGTCACTGGCAACTACGCGCTGGTGGCGGACGCGGATGCCGGATTGTTGGTCTTCGATATCAGCAATCCCACGAACCTCGTGCGGGTGGGGCGGATCAAGACCGATGGCTATACCCGTTCGGTGGCAATGGCTGACAAATACGCCCTGGTGACCGATGACTGGACTGGTCTGCACGTCATTGATGTCAGCAATCCTGCCGCCTGTGTGCGCCTGGCGAACTATGCGCTTCCCCGAATGCCTTGGGGCGTGGCCGTTAATGGCAATCGCATTTATGTGGCGGATGCTGAAATGGGACTGCTGATGTTCTGCTCATGGCCCAACGTGCAGTTCATGCTGCAAGTGGACGGTGGGTCAGCAGGCGCCCCTTTCACCATCGAGGCGGCGACGAGCCTCAAGGAGCCAGCCGATTGGTTGCCGATCTTCACCACCAACCCTCCCGCGCTGCCTTTCGCCTTTACGGACTTCGACGTGAAGATTTCGGACAAGCCTCGGAAATTCTACCGCGTACGCCAGCCCTGAACGGGGGTTTCTGAAAGCCGCACGAACTACCTGCGCGGCGCCGCAAAGGGTGGTGGTAGGAGCGAGACGGTGACAGGTTGATTCGTGGAGGCAGAGTCGTGGACTCGGAACGATTCTGGGATTGCGTTGGCGGACGGTCGAGTCGCTTTGCGGCCAACTTCAAGACCGCTTCGAGCGAACCGGCGAATTTTGGCACAAGGACGGTTTCCAACCCTTACTTGCCGTGAATATTCTCCTGTGCAGCCAGGATTTTGATGTGCTTTGGAACTGACGGCTTTGAATCAAGCTCACTGTCCTCATTCAGAGATGCGCCCGTTTCCAATCTAAAACGCGACTTGTCGCGGGCTGAAATTCTGAAAGAATTCACTCGTTCCACTTATGACTACTCACCATCAACCTGAGTCTCCCAAATCACCCGTCGCCGCCACTGCGCCCGCCAGAGTTGGCGCCATCTCCCGCCGTGACGCGCTCAAGAGCACCCTCGCCGCCGTCGGCTTGTCCGCCCTCGCCTTCGAACCGACCGCCGCCGCCCAGACCGCACGCCCGCTCGATGCCCGCCGCGGTTCGACCAAACGTTACGACATGAAGAAATCCATCAACCTCTGGGCGTTTCCGTATCCCCAGCGGATGACGCTTCGTGAATGTCTCCAGCTCGCGAAGGACGCGGGCTTCGAGGGCATCGAGTTGAACTACGATCTCGACAACGATCTCTCGCCCAAATCCGGCGCGAAAGATTACCACGCCATTCGGAAAATGGCCGACGACATCGGAATCCAGATCAGCGGCCTTTGTTCGTTTCTGTTCTGGCCGTATCCGCTGACGAGCAACGACCCGGCGAAGCGCGAGCGCGGGATTGAGCTGGCCGGTAAGATCGCCCAAGCCGCGCATGATCTCGGGGTCGAGAATGTGCTGGTGGTTCCCGGCGCAGTGCATATTCCGTGGCGCGACGATCACGAGCCGGTGCCAAACGACGTTTGCGACCGCCGGGCCCGCGAAGCCGTGGGCCAGCTCGCCAGGCAAGCCGAGAAGCTGAAGGTGTTTCTGAACATGGAGAACATTTTCTTCAACGGCTATCTGATGACGCCGATGGAAATGAACGCGTTTGTGGACAGCTTCAGCAGCGAGTACGTGCGCGTGCATTTCGACACTGGCAATATCTCCATGTTCCAGCATCCCGAGCATTGGGTCCCGATCCTGGGCCGGCGCACAAAGAACATTCACTTGAAGGAATTCACGAAAAAGGGAACGGACTACTCGCTCGAAACCTTCCGCCCGCTGCTGGATGGCACGACGAACTGGCCCGCCGTCACGGAAGCGCTTGAGCAGGCCGGGTATCGCGGGTTTCTCACCTTCGAGTATTTCCACCCTTACCCGCACTATCCCGAAGCGCTGATCCATCAGACTTCGGACTCGCTGGACCGGATTTTGGGACGAAAAGCCTGAGCCGACCCGCCAGCGTGGTGGAAAGTCGTTCGGGTCCGGCATTCATCCGGGCTTGGGGAAGCCGTCGGTGAATTCTGGAAACGGTGGCAATGATGTCGCCGCCGACCGGCGCTAGGCATCAACTCCATCGATCATCGCACTGATCGTTTAGAGTGCATTGCCCTCCAGCCGGTTGTTGATGAAGATTAACGCGCGGACCAGGTTCCCTCCGGTTGCGGCCAACGCGAGTTGATCAACCGGGCCTTTCGCGCCTCGTCGTTAACTTCCTTGGTTTGATCGTAGGGCGGGAACGATTTGACCGCGTCCTCGTATTTGCGACCAGGTTTAAGGAGGGATCGCGCGGCCAAAACCGGGAGAACTCGAACATCAGCACACCAATCTTGGAGCGGATTTCCTCACACGGCTTCAGAAATGCGGTGGCGAACAGGTCTGCATTCAGAAAATCTGGGTTGGCCTGACCTGCTTTCGCGCCGTGTCTGGCGTGGTTTGGAAACTTCTTGATGGTGATGAGGTCTGTGACCTTGAAGCCAAAACGAAAATTATCAGGCACTTGATCGTCCAACCCTTGAATGTATTCCACCCGCGGGAACGTGTAATACGCCGCATCCACGCACACTGCTTTGAACACCTCGCTGTATTCGCTGAGGCAATCCCGCTCAAATCGCTTCGTCGCCACTTTACCGCGATAATCCTAGCGGCCGGGCGTGTAGAGTTGATTCAGCCAACCTTCGCATCTCCAAGATGACGTGCCGATGAATACCCCTCGTGCGGCCAGTTCCGCCGCCTTGGTTTTAATCTGTTCACGGTCGAATGGCACAAGCGCAGGCTAATGGAGAGTGGTGATTTTGGCGAGACGAGTTGAAAACTAATCAGGCAAAACCACCGATTAAAATGGTTTTGCCCGAAATCGGCAGGTTATGATTTTCGTGTTCAATGAAAAACCCTTCGCCCGCCGCCCCAATCCTACCCTTCCAACCGGCCTTGAGTCCAGCTTTGCCCACGGTTTTGGGCAACGTGGATTACCAGGAGTTCGAGCGGCAACTGTGCCGGATCGACGCACTGCTGCGCGCCAGCGGCCTGGAAAAGAGTTTTGTGGAACAAGGCCTTTCACGTTACGACGCGCAATTTCCCGCCGCCGCCACCAAGGCCCGCCAGCGTCATCAGCGACACAGTTACCGCGCCCTGCGTTGCAACGTGCTCCAGGGATTGCTGGGCGAGGATTATCGCGGGCTGAGCCGGCGGCTGGCCGAGTGCCCGCTCTTCCGCTGGTTTTGCGGGCTGGAGGAACTGGCCGCCGTGCGCGTGCCGGGCAAGAGCACCTTGCAGGAATACGCCCACTGGCTGCCGGAGGAAACGCTGCGTCCAATGATCGAACAACTGATCCTGGCCGCCCAGCAACCGGAGCGCGCGGCGGGATTGGAACTGGCCCACGCCCTCGAACTGGAAACCGTGTGGCTGGACAGCACCTGCGTCAAAACGAACATTCACTTTCCCGTGGACTGGGTGTTGTTGGGCGACGCGGTGCGCACGCTGATGAAGGCCACCCGGCTGATCCGCGCCCACGGCTTGAAACACCGGATGGAGGCGCCGGAGGCTTTTCTCAAGGCGATGAACCGTTTGAGCCTGCAAATGACGCACGCGCGGCGCGCCGTGGATTCCAAAAAGCAGCGCAAGAAAACGCTGCGCCTGATGAAGCGGCAGGTCAAGGTGGTGGCCGCCCACGCGCGGCGGCACCGGCATCTGCTGGACCGGGAATGGGCAGCGACCGACTGGACACGCCCGCAAGCCGAAACAGGTGTTGCGCCGGATGGATGGCGTGCTGGCGCTCCTGCCCCAAGCGCAAAAACAGGCGCATGAACGGATCATTGGCGAACAGCAAGTGAACAACTCCGCCAAGCTGTTGAGCCTGTATGAAACCGACACGCGGGTGATCGTGCGGGGCAAGGCCGGGGCGGAAGTGGAATTTGGCAACACGCTCTTGCTGGCCGAACAGAAAGCCGGCTTGATCGTGGACTGGTGCTTGCATCGGGACAGCGCGCCGGCCGACCCGCGGCAACTGCCGCAGAGTGTGGCGCGGAGGGAAGCCGGATACGGCGCCGGAGTGATCCGGGCGCTGGGCGCGGATCGGGGATTTAGCAGCGCGGCCAACCAGGCGTTGCTGGCCGGCAAGCAGATTTACGACGGGATCTGTCCGAAGCATCCGGCGCGGCTCAGAGAGCGAATGGCAGAAGAACGTTTTGTGGAACTGCAACGGCGGCGCAGCCAGACCGAGGGCCGCATCGGGATATTCAAGCTGGGGTGAGTTTGTTTGTGCGTGGCCGTATTAATTCTGCTCCTCCGGTTCGTCTGGAAGCTTGGCAGCAGGGGAATGCGGTGCGATTTCCGGTGTGGCAGTTTGCCCGGGGCTAAGCGCTCGACGGTATCGAATTGATCCTCCAAATCTTTAAATGCGACGACCCATGGCGCGTAATGCTTTATTTCTTGGCCAAACAGCTTTCACTAGGAATTTGTCGGACTTAGAAAACCGATTGAAGGAGTGGAAACTATTGCGGTCCCCGGTCGCTGCTAATACCGAGGGTCTGCGGCCCGCTCGCCGGACTTCTGACTGCGTTCCCGGACGCGCCGGCGGGTCTTTCGC
>JACZKP010000215.1 GCA_014860005.1 Verrucomicrobiota bacterium
CCGACGCCATTCTCGATGGCGCCGCCGATCCCAGCCAGCACTTGGGGGAGTTGCTGGGGGCCAACGCGTCTTTGTGGCAGGGAACACAGGGCCGCTTCTACGCCGACAGCGCTTCCAGCGCGGTCAAGTTCCTCAAGCCGAGTTCCTATAAGTTCGCGTTCTTAACGCGCCTGATTCGGCCACGCCATCCGCGACCTCCCTTTCGTATGCAGCGCGTATCTCGACAAGCCGTGCGTTCAAGTATTCCTGCAAAGGGTCGTCGTCAGACGGTTCGGGGTACAAAATCTCGTTGTGCGTGTGGCAATAAATCCACTTCCACGGCTCAAGCGCGAGATGAGCGTCAACTTGGCTTTCAAAGTCCGCGCGGGATTTATAGCATGGCGGCGCAAGCAAGCGGCAGGGTGAGATTTCGACGCAGACTGCATCTGGAAAAGGCTCGCCGGTGAAGATATCAGCCTCTTTGATCGGGTTGCCGATGCGGCTTGGAAGGACGAAATCAAAGAGAGGAAACTCACGATTCCGTCGAGGCCAATTGGTAAGGCATAATGTGGCGCTGGCTACATTTGGAAGGCATAACCTGGCGCAGACTTCAGGGTAGGTTTTCAATTGCTCATTTTGTTAGCAATCTCGCGAATTCTTGGACCGAGGCTCTACTTTGGGAGGCATGATATGGCGCAGGCTACACGGCAGTCTTGGAATGCTACATTTTACTGAGCATTTTACTAAAAGCAGTTTCGAGAGCGTGAGATTGGAAGGCATAACCTGGCGCGGTCGTTTTATGAAGTTTGGAGCGTGACCGGACGAAATTAACCCATAAAGTGGCGCAGACTACAAAGGCAGGAGATCGTCAATGTTTGCAACGGTTTCGCTCCTGTTCGTTCTCGGACGAAGGCAGTTTGCATTGGGAGGCATAAAGTGGCGCAGACTACAAACCGCAATCGCGATGAGCAAAAAGCCCCAGTATTTCAACAATTCTGAAAATCGGACCTATACTGGAAAGTATAACGTGGCGCGGGTCGTTTGGGAGGCATAACCTGGCGCGACGCGCCAAGTTATGGGTTAACTTTCAAATCAGAATATAACCGAAAAATATGGTGGAGGCGGGGGGAGTTGAACCCCCGTCCCTGGCCCAGCTACCAGCCGCGACTACATGCTTAGTCCGGAAAGATTTTTCTGCTATGCGATGGCGTCCGAACTCGAATCGCACTGCCTAGTCCGCATGGAATTTTCTCGGTCTGGGCGCGCGGTCTCCGCCTTCCACCATACCTGCTATGGCGTTCGTCCGGCGTAGCAGGTGTCCACCGGCGAACGTCGCGACAACTTTAGGCCGCGAGTGCTAATTCTTCGTTAGCTTTTTTTGATGCGATGATTTACGAGGCCAACGCATCGTCCTCGGCATGCCGCCTCTGGCGTCTTTGTCAGGTCGAAACCAGTACGCCCCCAAAACGACACCGCCATGGTCGCCTGTCTCTCCCGCCGGGTCAAGCTCCGGCAGAGACCCGCGGCGCAGTTCGTCCTGTATCGCTGGCGTGAATGCCAGGCTGAATGCAATTGCCATCAAACCGCTTCCATAGGAATCTGGTGCGCCGTTCTTGCCAGGGGCGGCGCAGTTGCCATCAGGGAAAGCAAACGGCCGGCAACTTTAAACAACATTGGCGGAATCGCGGCAACGGCGACGATGCACCGCTGGCAACGACAAGACAAACGCAGTTGATAAGCAAGCATGAAGCGAAAGATCCTGGTTATCCTATCGAACCGGCTGAATCGGAGCCAGAAGGCCCGTTATCTGGAACTCGATTGCGCAAACGACGGCAGCATTCTCAAGGAACACCCGCTGCGCCGCGCGCCGCGTGAACCGCGCTACGATGAAGTTTGGGAAAATGACGACAACCGGACTTCCATTTCTTCCTGCGCCAGTTTCAAGCGCAAGTACCGTCATCCGCTCGAAAAGCCGAAGGTTCCTGTGAAGCGTTGAACTCGGAGCCGCTGCCAGGGTGCGAAGTGAGCGGAGGCGCAGCTTGAATTTGAATGAATACTCCGTGCGCCGGGTTCGCGGCGACAGCGACCGTCGCACGCCCTCCGCAAAGCAAAGAGCGAGGCTGGTTGCCCAGCCTCGCCCGATGACTTCGGTTTCTCCAAATGGCGTCTTGAATCAGTAATCGCCCATTTCACCCATGCCCGGGCCGTGACCCGCAGGGGCGGACTTCTTATCCTTTTCGGGAAGCTCGGTGATGAGACATTCCGTGGTCAGGAGCAGGCCGGCGATGGACGCGGCGTTCTGGAGCGCGGTGCGGGTGACCTTCTTGGGATCCACCACGCCGGCTTTCACGAGGTCTTCGTATTCGCCGGTTGCGACATTGTAGCCTTCGTTGCCCTTGCTCTTTTTGACTTGCTCGACAATGACGCTGCCTTCTTCTCCGGCATTGGCCGCGAGCGCGCGGAGCGGAGATTCCACGGCGCGCTTCACGATGCTGACACCGATGGCTTCGTCGTCATTTGAACCTTTCACGGCATCAATGGCCGCGATACAACGGATCAACGCCACACCGCCACCCGCCACGATGCCTTCTTCGACGGCTGCGCGGGTCGCGTGCAATGCGTCCTCGACGCGGGCTTTCTTTTCCTTCATCTCGGTTTCGGTAGCGGCACCGACATTGATGACGGCCACGCCGCCCGCGAGTTTCGCCAAGCGCTCTTGCAGCTTCTCACGATCGTAGTCGCTGGTGGTTTCTTCGATCTGGCGGCGGATTTGATTCACGCGGCCCTGGATCTCGGAGGACTTGCCATTGCCTTCGACGATGGTGGTGTTCTCCTTGTCCACCACAATGCTCTTGGCGCGGCCGAGGTCCTCCAAGCCGATGCTCTCAAGCTTGATGCCGAGGTCTTCGGTGATGCACTTGCCGCCCGTGAGGATGGCAATGTCTTCCATCATGGATTTGCGGCGGTCGCCAAAGCCGGGGGCCTTGACGGCGCAGACGTTCAACGTGCCGCGCAGTTTGTTCACCACGAGCGTCGCGAGCGCTTCGCCTTCGACTTCTTCGGCGATGATCAGGAGTGGCTTGCCGAGCTTCGCAACCTTCTCGAGGATCGGGAGCAGGTCCTTCAAGGAACTGATCTTCTTCTCGTAATTGAGGACGTAAGCGTCTTCCAGTTTGCACTCCATGGTCTCGGCGTTGGTGACGAAGTAGGGCGAGAGATAGCCCTTGTCGAACTGCATGCCTTCGACCACTTCGAGCGTGGTTTCGATGGACTTGGCTTCTTCGACGGTGATGGTGCCGTCCTTGCCCACCTTGTCCATCGCGTCGGCAATGATTTCGCCGATGGTTTCATCCCAGTTGGCGGACACGGTCGCGACCTGCTTGATCTCTTCCTTGTCCTTCACCTTCTTGGCGATCTTGTCGAGCTGCGTCACGGCGGCTTCGACGGCCTTGTTGATGCCGCGTTGAATGCCGATGGGGTTCGCGCCCGAGGTCACGAACTTGAGCCCTTCGCGGTAAATGGATTCCGCGAGCACGGTCGCCGTGGTGGTGCCGTCGCCGGCATTGTCGCTGGTCTTGCTGGCGACTTCGCGAACCATCTGGGCGCCCATGTTCTCGTAGGGGTCCTCGAGTTCAATTTCCTTCGCCACCGTGACACCGTCCTTGGTCACGGTCGGGGAGCCGAATTTTTTGTCGAGCACGACATTGCGGCCTTTGGGGCCGAGCGTCGCGGTGACGGCGCGGGAAAGCTTGGTAACGCCCCGCAGAATTGCCTGCCGTGCGGCTTCGTCGAATAGTAATTGTTTTGCTGCCATAGTATTGTTTCTGGTTCTTGGTTAAAGGTTGGAACGATCAGCCAATGACGGCGAGGATGTCGTCCGAGTTCAGGATCTTGTATTCCTTGCCGTCCAGCTTGATTTCGGTGCCGCCGTACTTGCTGACCAGCACGCGGTCACCTTTCTTGACTTCAAACGGAACTTTCTTGCCGTTGTCGTCGGTCTTGCCCGTGCCGAGCGCCACCACAATGCTTTCCATCGGTTTTTCCTTGGCGGTGTCAGGAATAATGATGCCGCCTTTCTTGGTTTCCTTCTCTTCGACCGCTTCCACGAGGATGCGATCGCCGAGCGGTTTTACGTTCAGTGCCATACTTTTTCGCTTTTGGTTTTGTTTGGTTGTTTGACTGTAATCAAATCCCGCCGCCCGAGCGGTGGGAAAAATTCTAAATCTTGTCAGCGAACTTGCTTGAAAGCATAGCCGCCTTCTTTGATGTAAAAATTAAAGTAATCACCTTTGGACGGCGCGTTAATAAGACCTGAATACCGCTCAGAAGGAACATTCGTATACTGATAAATCGTGCCACTCAAAAACTCGACCTCCAGAGTTCCGCTCACAGAATCGTAGCCGACCGAAGCCAAATTTGACGATGAGACTGGTGTTCGGGCCATATTGATTCTTCTGGTCAGGCGGCCGATTTCAAACCAGCCAGCTGGGTTAAATTGTTCGCGAAAACCTGAAGCGCGCCTCGGATCAATTCCTCACGCTTTGGCAAGTAATCTTTCCAGCTTGGCTTAATTGTCCTATCAAAGGCTGCGACAACTTGTGAGGTAACGTCTTCCCCTCGTTCACGCAGCATTGCTTCTAACCTTACGTGATACTGGTCACCGTAAATTCGACTCAGTTTCTCATTACCATTCCTTAACGCATAATTAAAGTCGTGAAAGTCGCTGGCGAAGAATTCATGTATACGAAGGATTTTCAGCTTCCGGAGGTTTTGTCTCTTTAGCGGAACGCCATCCACAAAAAATGGTTCGTCCATTTGATACCGAACGACAACTTCATCCATGAGCCGGCCAAAAGACATGTTTAACATGATGAGTGGCCGATCAAATCCTTCGGCTTCGGCAAATATGCCGAACACGTCTTGCTTCTCTGGATTTATTGCTGTGGTTGCCATTGCTAATCAGCGAACTGATTCCATTCGTAACAGACCAATTATTTCTTCTCGTCCACGACTTCGGCGTCAATGATCGGACCTTCGTCCTGCTTGTCCGTCTGCTCTTCGGGCTTGGCTTCGCCGCCGGGAGTGCTGCCGGATTGTGTCTTGGCTTCCTGCGCTTTCGCCGCCGCCGCTTTGTAAAGCTCTGCACTCGCGGCCTGCCAGGCTTCGTTGAGTTTCTCGCTTGCCGACTTGATGGCAGCGGTGTCACTGCCTTTCAATGCCTCTTTCACATCCGCAACCGCCTTCTCGATCTTGCCCTTGTCGTCGCCGGAAATTTTGTCGGCGTTGTCCTTGAGCATTTTCTCGGAGCGATACACCGCGCCATCCGCTTCGTTGCGCGTCTCGACTTCCTCGCGCTTGGCCTTGTCCTCGTCGGCGTGCGCTTCGGCGTCCTTGCGCATTTTTTCAATTTCTTCCTTCGACAGGCCGCTGCTGGCGGTGATGGTGATCTTCTGTTCCTTGCCCGTGCCGAGGTCCTTGGCGCTGACATGCAGAATGCCGTTGGCGTCAATGTCGAAAGTCACTTCGATTTGCGGCACGCCGCGCGGGGCCGGCGGAATATCCGTGAGATGAAACTTGCCGATGGTCTTGTTGTCGCGCGCAAACTGGCGTTCGCCCTGCAAGACATGGATTTCCACACCCGGCTGGCTGTCCGAGGCGGTCGAAAAGATTTCTGATTTCCGGGTTGGAATCGTTGTGTTGCGCTCGATCAACTTGGTGAACACGCCGCCCAGCGTTTCAATGCCCAGCGACAGCGGGGTCACGTCCAGCAACAGTACGTCCTTGACGTCGCCTTTGAGTACGCCGCCCTGAATGCCGGCGCCGATGGCCACCACTTCGTCCGGGTTCACGCCTTGATGCGGCGGTTTGCTGACCAGCGTCCGTGCGGTCTCGACCACTTTGGGCATGCGCGTCATGCCGCCGACCAGCACCAATTCATCAATTTTTTCCACTGTGACGTCGGCATCCTTGAGACAATTCTTAACCGGCCCGACGGTGCGCTCGAAGAGGTCGTCGCAAAGTTGTTCCATCTTCGCACGGGAGAGCTTCATGCTGATGTGCTTGGGCCCGCTGGCGTCGGCGGTGATGAACGGCAGGTTGATGTCGTAAACCTGGGCGCTGGAAAGAGCGATCTTGGCCTTCTCGGCTTCTTCCTTGATGCGTTGGAGTGCGTCCGGCTGTTTACGCAAATCCATGCCCTGGTCCTTTTTGAACTCGTCCAGAATCCAATCCATGAGGCGATTGTCCCAGTCGTCACCGCCCAGGTGCGTGTCACCGTTGGTCGCTTTCACCTCAAAGACGCCATCGCCGATTTCGAGCACGGATATGTCAAAGGTGCCGCCGCCCAGGTCATACACCGCGATCTTCTCCTCCTTCTTCTTGTCGAGACCGTAAGCGAGGGAAGCTGCGGTCGGCTCGTTGATGATGCGCAGGACCTCCAGGCCGGCAATTTTGCCAGCATCCTTGGTGGCCTGACGCTGGGAGTCGTTGAAGTAAGCCGGGACAGTGATAACGGCCTGGGTGATTTTCTCGCCAAGCCGCATTTCCGCATCCGTCTTCAGCTTGGCCAGAATCATCGCAGAAATCTCGGGCGGACTGAAGTGCTTGGGCTGGCCGTCCACCTCGACTTCGACGTTCACATCGCCGTTGGCGGCCTCAACGACCTTGTAAGGCATGCGTTTGATCTCTTCCTGGACCTCACGGAATTTCCGGCCCATGAAACGTTTGATGGAGTAAATCGTGTTACGGGAGTTGGTCACGGCTTGGCGCTTGGCCGCGTCGCCGACAAGCCGCTCGCCATTCTTGCTGAATGCCACCACAGACGGCGTAATGCGCCGGCCTTCGGAATTCTCCAACACCACCGGCTCGCCACCTTCCATGACGGCCATACAGGAATTCGTCGTTCCCAAGTCAATGCCTAATACTTTTGCCATAAAATCTTTGGATACACTGCGTCTGGGGTTTGTTTAGCACACCCAATGCCGCCGCCGCCTTCTAGCTCAGAGCATCTTGGCTTGGAATAACTTGTAGAATAAACAAAGGCAAATCAGGGAAAGCCTTCCGTGCGTCATTCGCGACGCTATGGCACACCGATATGCGTCGCTGGCACACTTCGAATGGCTCAACTCGACGGAATACTTACTTACTACCCGGCTTGATTGCCGGGGTCGCTGCGAGGTCGGAGGGAAGATTGTCAGGAGCGAATGTTTCCACCTGTAGAGCAATAAAACTCAACAGCGGCACGCCGAAATCCACCGTACCATTTGAGCGGTCCACGAGGATGGCTACACCCACTACCACTCCGCCGTTGGCGCGAACAATGTCGAGTGTTTCCTGGACGCGCCCGCCCTTGGTGACCACATCTTCCACGACGAGCATTTTCTCGCCGGGCGAGATTTTGAAACCGCGTCGCAGGACAAGCTGGCCGTTTTCTTTCTCCGCGAAGATAAATCGCACGCCCAATTGACGAGCCACTTCCTGACCGATGACCAGACCGCCCATTGCCGGCGCGATGACGGTGATGGCCCCCAACGCGCGCGCCTTGCCGGCGAGTTCTGCCCCGAGTTTTTCCACGACGGGCATTTGTTGCAGCGCCAGGGCACACTGGAAAAACTGCCGGCTGTGTAGCCCGCTGCGGAGAATAAAATGCCCCTCAAGCAAGGCGCCGGTGTCACGGAAAATCTGGAGAACTTCGTCTTGCTTCATGGCACGAAATGGTAATGGCAGAGGTAAAAGTTCCAAGTAGCAAGTTGCCGAAGAGCGCGAGATTCATCCAGAACTACGTTGCCGTTCGCAAAATCGCTCGCCGCTTGCCCGCCTTTCTCCAACAATCCGCCCGTGCAGAAGTGGGTCAAATTGATTTTTGCCATCCTGCTGTTGCCGGTTTGCATCGGAGCAGCGTCAGCCTTATGGCTGGTGCTGCGCGCCAGCGGCAGCGCGGATACCACTTGGATCCCGATGCTGGCGGGCGCGGCCTGCTGGCTGGTGGTGTATCTGTTGCTGCCCAAACCGATGTGGATTTATGTGGTCGGGCATGAACTGACGCATGCATTGTGGGTCTGGCTGTTCGGGGGACGGGTGAAGAAATTCCGCGCCACGGCGCAAGGCGGTCACGTCATTGTCAGCAAAACCAATTTCCTCATCGCCCTGGCGCCGTACTTCTTTCCGTTCTACGCGGTCATCGTAGTGGCGGTGTTCGCCACCGGTCATCTACTGTGGAACTGGCAGGCCTATCTGGTGTGGTTTCACCTGTTGCTCGGGGCGGCGTACGCCTTTCACCTTACGTTGACGTGGCAGATACTGAGCTTGGAGCAGACGGACATCACCAGTCAGGGCTACCTGTTTTCCGGTGTAATCATATTCTTGGGCAACGTGACTGTATTGCTGGTCGGGCTGCCGTTGCTGGCCGCCAAGGTGGATTTGCCCACCGCCATGCGTTGGTGGGTGGATTGCACCCTGGAAGTTTTTCGCTCGATGGGACGCTGGTTTTAACCATCGTCGAACCTCGGGGCGGGGCCAAAATCGCGTGACACGCCACAGCATGGGCGGCATCCTCGTCGCCGCATGAAGCAATGGATTTCCGATTATCTCACCGCTCAGAAGGCCGCGCATGATTCCATTTCAGTGGACGCCGTGGCAAAGGTGGTTGAACAACTGCGCGCCGCGTTCAAGGCTGACCGGCAGATTTTTGTGTTTGGCAACGGCGGCAGCGCGGCCAACGCCTCGCACTTCGCCACTGATCTCGGCAAGGGCGCCTCGGACAAGCTGGGCAAACGCTTTCGCGTGCTGTCGCTCAATGACAACGTGAGTTGGATGACGGCGCTCGCGAACGATTACGCCTACGAGGACGTGTTCATTGGCCAGTTGCAGAACTATGGTCAACCGGGGGACCTGGCCATCGCTGTCAGCGTGAGCGGCAATTCACCCAATTGCGTCAAGGCTTTGGAATGGGCAAAAGCCAACAAACTCAAGACGGTGGCTCTCGTCGGCGCCAAACGCGGGCGGATGGCTGAAATCGCCGAACAGGTTCTTGTTATCAACGACACGCACTATGGCCGCGTGGAGGACGCGCACATGGGGATTCTCCACCTGCTGTGCTATGCATTCATGGAGAAGCCGGAACTGGCAAGCTGAAGTTCCGCACACCGCCGGATGTCCGTGGCAGTTTCCGGCTCGTCTCAGTTGATCAACTTGAGGCTCCAAGGATACTGGTAATCCTTCCCCTCATTGGCTTTGATCCCCGCGATGACCGAGAAAACCAGACTGGCCAGCGCCACCAGGAGGACGAGGGGGAAGAGGAGGTATCCCACACAGAAAAAGGAGAGCACAAAAGCGGCCGCAAATCCCACCACCACCACAATCAGCACCGTGAGTTGAAAGTTCAACGCCGCCTTGCCATGGACTTCCGTGGAGGGAAATTCCTGTTTCTTGATCTGCCAGATCAACAATGGTCCGAGCACATTGCCAAAAGGCACGATCAAGCCCGCCAGGGCACTGAGGTGGCAAAGCATGTTCCACATACGCGCCTGGCTTTCGTTGGGCGAAGGCGGAGTCACAGGCGGCTGAACCGGGGGTTCGTTCATAAGGTTTCTTCGTTGGTTGTTGGTTGGCCGGACTCTATTCCCAAACCACTCCGACCTTCAACTGAAAAACTGCTCCACTTGCCGCCGCCAGCCTGTAAGTTCCCCGATATGCCAGCGACGGAGCATATCCGCAAAAAGTTAAGCGCGCTCCCGCACAAACCGGGAATCTACCTGATGAAGGACCGGTTTGGCACGGTCATTTACGTGGGCAAGGCGCGCGATCTGCGCAAGCGCGTGAGCCAGTATTTTCATCCCTCCCGGCGCATGGGCTGGGATTTGAAATTCAACGCACTGGTCGAGGCGATTCATGACTTCGACGTTCACATCGTCAAAAGTGAACCCGAGGCGCTGCTGCTCGAAGGCAAGCTCATCAAGGAATTTCAACCGCGCTACAACGTCAGCTTCCGCGACGACAAGCGTTTCCTGATGGTGAAAATCAATCTGAACGATCCCATCCCGAACTTCGCCTTCGCGCGCCTCCGCAAGGACGACGGCGCGCGTTACTACGGGCCGTTCACCAATTCGACCGCCGCGCGCAACACGCTCGCGCTCGTGCGCAAACAGTTCAACCTGCGCGGCTGCCGCGTGTTTACGCCGGGCAAGGCGGACTACAAGCATTGCCTCTACGCGCATCTCAAGTACTGCACCGCGCCCTGCATCGGCAACGTCACGCGCGAGCAATATCTCGAACAGGTCAAGGCCGCGTGTGACTTCCTCGACGGCCAGTGCCGGGAGATGCAGGAACAACTTGGAATCGAAATGCGCAAGGCTGCTGCGGCGCAGGATTACGAAAAGGCCGCCGCTTTGCGCGATCTCATCAAGGACCTGGAACGCACCACGAAACGCACGGAGAAATTCGAGCGCCTGCCCTACACCTTGCCACTGGCATTGGATCCGGAAAATGATCTGGCGGCGCTAGCGGAGGTGCTGGGGCTGCCGGCGCCGCCGCAACGCATCGAAGGTTTCGACATCTCCAACATCAGTGGCACGTTCGCGGTGGCGTCGCTGGTGAGCTTCAAGCACGGCCGCCCCGACCGCGCCAACTATCGCCGGTTCAAAATTAAATCCGTTACGGGTCAGGATGACTTCGCGAGCATGGCCGAAGTCGTTCGGCGGCGATACACGCGCGTTTTGCGCGAGGGCGGGGCTGGCGTAGGACAGGCGTCGCGCCTGTCTCAAACTTCCCAGGAAGAAAATGCAGACAGGCGCGACGCCTGTCCTACAGGCGATGAAGGCGGCGAGGCCATTCCACAGGAGTTGCAGAAGCTGGTGGAGGAGACGAGCCAGCGAGTGAGGCGCAAAGCGAAACGGAATGAAGATGGTGGATCGAAGATGGAAGACCGCGACAATAGCCCAACTCCATCTTCCATCGCCCATCCTCCATCTTCGTTGCCCGCCCTGATCCTCATAGATGGCGGCAAGGGCCAGCTCAACGCGGCGTGCGCGGAACTCGCCAAGCTCGGCCTGAGCCACGTACCTGTCATCGGACTCGCGAAGGAATTCGAGGAAATTTATCGCCCCGGCGAGAGCCAGCCCTTGCGCCTTGGCCTCGATCATCCGGCGGTGAAACTGCTCCAGCGCGTGCGCGATGAATCTCATCGCGTGGCCAACTCTTACAACGCGCAGCTTCGCATCCGCAAAATCTCCGAGAGCATCCTCGACGACTTCCCCGGCATTGGTGAACAACGCAAGGCGGCGCTGCTGAAAAAGTTTGGCTCGGTGCAACGCCTGCGCACGGCGACAGTGGAGCAGATTGCCGCGGTGCCCGGCTTTGGCGGCAAAGCCGCGGCGGAACTGAGGGCATTTCTTCAGGCGCGCTCTGAACCAGTTCAAAATACAGACCAAACCAAGGTCAAAATGATGGGGTCAAAATAATCCGGCATTTCATTATTTTGACCTCATCATTCTGACGTCATCTCCGGCCCCAAAAGAATTTCATGTTCATTCGCCGCCCAGCGTGGTTTAAGCTCTTCCCTGCATGAACATTCAAGTGGCTGTCCTGTGCGACGCGGCGACCGACGACAATGGCAAACTCAACCTGCTCGGCGCGTTCGACACCATTTACGCGCGCGATTTGCCCGCCGCGCATCCGCAATGCGCCGTGGCCTTGCGCGTGACTTTTCTCAGTTCCGACGAGGGCAAGCACAATCTCCGGCTCAATTTTGTGGATGCCGACGGCCGGTCTATCATGCCCGGCATTGACATTCCGGTGGAAGTCACGCTGCCGGACGACGTGCATTTTGGGACGCGCAATTTCATCTTCAACATCCAGCAGTTGAAGTTCGATGAACCAGGCCTTTACTCGGTGGACATCAGCTTGGACGGGCAATCCCAGGCCAGCATTCCGCTGCTGGTCAAACACGTGCCGCCGGCGCAAATCGCTTAGGAACGCGGGTAAATGAAGGTTGGAGCAATGGAGGAATGAACCACCTGCCCTGGCAACATTCCATCCTGCCATTGCGTCATCGCTTTGACTCGGTCTTCACATGACCGACACGTTTCTGCTCACGTTGCTGATCTGCGTCGCCGCTCTGTTTTATTCGTCCGTGGGCCACGCCGGCGCGTCGGGCTACCTCGCAGCCATGGCGCTGTTCAATCTCGCACCCGACGTGATGAAGCCCACCGCGCTCGTGTTAAACGTTGTCGTTGCCACGGTGGGCACTATCCGATACGCGCGCGCCGGCCACTTTGCATGGAACGTGTTCTGGCCCCTCGCGCTGCTGTCGGTTCCGTGCGCGTTCCTCGGCGGCGCGTTGAAACTTCCCATCCCGGCTTACCGCATCATTCTCGGGCTTGTGTTGCTGTTCGCCGCGTGGCGGCTGGCCTTCAGGCAATCCGCTCACACGCCTGCGGCAACAAAGCCCATTCCCGTGGCGCCGGCGCTGTCGTTCGGAGCGAGTCTGGGTTTTCTGTCGGGCCTCACTGGAGTTGGCGGCGGAATTTTTCTCAGTCCGCTGCTGCTGTTTCTCGGCTGGGCGGACGTGCGGAAAACCGCCGGCGTCACTGTGGTGTTCATCCTCGTGAATTCAATCGCGGGATTGCTGGGCCATCTGTCGAGCGTGAAGCACGTGCCGCATGAAATCGTGTGGTGGGCGCCCGCCGCACTGGTGGGTGGAATCATTGGCTCGGAACTCGGCAGCCGCCTGCTTGCGCCTGTGACCATGCGCCGCGTGCTCGCTGTGGTGCTCGTGATTGCAGGTTTGAAGATGCTGCTGACTTGAAGGCTTGTTTGCCGAAATCGCGCCGGCTGCCGCTTACGCCGCCTTCGCTTCCAGTCCAGCCATGAGCCGCATGAGATTGGGTTGCGAAAACTCTTCGCGCGCCAGTTCGCCGGCCACGCGGCCCTCCCGCAACACCATGATGCGCCGGCTCAGGTTCATCACTTCCGGCAGTTCCGAGGAGATCACCAACAGCGCGAGACCCTGACAGGCCAGTTCATCCAGCAGGCGATGAATCTCCGCCTTCGCGCCCACGTCCACGCCCCGCGTCGGCTCGTCCACGATGAGAATATCGCACGCGCGCGCGAGCCATTTGGCCAGCGCCACTTTCTGCTGGTTGCCGCCGCTCAAGCCGTCAATGCCCGCCTCCAGCGACGGCGTTTTCACCCGCAATTGCTCGACGTAACGCTGAACAATCGCGCGTTCCTGACGTCGTTTTACAAATCCGCCCAGACTCAGGCGCGGCAGGATCGCCATGGATGTGTTCTCGCGGCAATTCATGGACAGCACCAGCCCCATGCGCTTGCGGTCTTCGGGCAGGAATCCGATGCCCGACGCCAGCGCCGTCGTCACTGAACGGAGCGGCATTCCCCGACCGCGAACAAACACCCGGCCCGTCGCGTTCGGGTCCACCCCGAAGATGGCTTGGGCAATTTCGCTGCGGCCAGCGCCGACGAGGCCCGCGAATCCCAGAATCTCGCCCTTGCGCAACGTGAAGTTCACCCCGTGGAACTTGCCGGGCGAGGAAAGATTTTCGACGCGCAGCACCTCATCGCCCAATGACCGTTCCAAGTGTTGCGAACTGTATTGTTTCACCTCGCGCCCAACCATCTGGTGGATGATGCGGTCGGTATTGGTCTCGGAAATCTTTTCCGTGGCGACATGGCATCCGTCGCGCAAAACCGTGACGGTGTCGCAGAGCCGAAGGATTTCCTCCAGCCGGTGCGAGACATAAATGACCGTGATGTCGCGTTGCTTGAGCTTGCCGAGCAAGCCAAAGAGATGCTCGCTCTCGCGCACCGAAAGGGAACTGGTCGGCTCGTCCATGACGATGACCTGGGCGCGGGTGCCCAGCGCAGCGGCAATCTGCACCATCTGTTCCTGCGCGGTGGACAGCTCACCGATGGGCACGTCCACCGGAATGTCGGCTTCGATTTCGTCGAGCATCGTGCGGGCCTGATCGCGCATCCGCCGGCGATCAAGCCATCCGGCGCACGCCGGCAGATCACCGAGGCAAAGGTTCTCCGCGACCGTGAGGTTGGGGCAGAACGCGAGTTCCTGGTGGACCATCGCAATGCCGAGTTTCCGGGCCGCCAGGGGGTTTAGGGCACGAATGGATTTGCCGTTCAGCAGAATTTCGCCTTCCTCCGCGACATAAACCCCGGCCAGGATTTTGCCGAGCGTACTTTTGCCCGCGCCATTCTCGCCCATCAGCGCGTGGCAACGGCCGCGTTCCACGCCAAAGCTGACGCGATCCAGCGCGAGCACGCCGGGGAAGCGTTTGGTGATGCTGTTAAACTCGATGAACGCCATTGCCGGGAGAATGTGTTCCTTGTTTGCGGGTGCGGCGCAAGCGCAAACCTCCGCCGAGTGACCGATGGCGTCCCGCGTCAACGAAGTGAATTCAACACGACCTGCCGGTCAACGTTCTTGTGAGTTGCGACCGCGCGCACAATGCTGTTGAGGGTGACCACTCGCAACGGGTTGTGACTGGGCACTGAAAGCCGTTGGTGCTCCGGGGTCTTGGTCTGGAGAATCACGTGGCTTCCCTCTTGATGCAATTGCCGGTAGTCCCAATCACGGCAAAGCGACTTCACCAATTCCGCGCCGGTCAAATCCCGCCGCAATCATGCGGTTGCCAGAAGCTCATCTCGCACCAGGTGCAATCGGATGCGCTTGGGAAGCCGGGATTGGTCAAAGTAGAAGGCGCGCACTGCCTCCTGGACATTCTGCCGAACCGCCTCCCAGGTGTCGCCCTGCGTGAAGATGTTCTCCGACAGACATTCGGCGCAGAAACCGCCGTCTTCCTCTTGGGTCACTTCAAACACCAGTTCGTTCATGGCGCACAAGTTACGGCGAGCGGCGGGGCATCGCAAGCGATCCGTACGCGGGGCTCGTTTCGCCCATCACCGCGTGGCAACGACCGCGTTCCACGCCAAAGCTTACGCGATCCAGCGCGAGCACGCCGGGGAAGCGTTTGGTGATGCTGTTAAACTCGATGAACGCCATTGCCAGGAGAATGTGCTCTTTGTTTGCGGGTGCGGCGCAAGAGGAAAACGCCCTGCGAACATAGGATGGCCGGAGCTAATCGTCAGGCCGGGTCAAGTGCACACCGCCACCACCTGCGGCTGCGTCCTGAACCCGCACCATTCCTTGAGCCACCTCCACGCAGCACGCAGGCCCACTTCGCGCGTGCCAGCGAGACCGTGGATTCTCACCAGTTCCGTTTCATGACCGCGATACCGCGGCGGCAGCAACAACACGCTCTTTGCCTCCTCACCGTCAACGCGCAGAATTTCGCAGTACAGCAGACCGCAGCCGGCCTCGTAGCGGCCTTGGGGCAGTTCGAGCGTGCGTGCCGGAAGCAGAAGCCAGGGACGATACTTGAGCACGAGCTTGCCGTCCGCGTTGCGCGAGAGCTTGCCGTAGGTGCGAACCGGAACTTTATTGAACTGGCGGGCGAGAAACATCTTGTTGGCCACCGGGTCCGGCACAAAGCGATTCCGCCGCAGCGTGAGGTGGTCCCACAGGAGGGCCGCACCGAAATGCGTCAGCCGGAACGACCATCCCGCAACGAACCACGAAGCAATAACAATGAGCGCCGCCCACACCGCGCCAAACCAGGGATTGATGAACGCCGTCAGCGGCACCGTGGCCAGGAGACCCAGCCGCGCGGCTTTGAGCGCCGTGTCCACGGTCGTAAACGGGCTGAGAACGATCAGCACGTTGATGGCGTTGCCGACGAGCCAGACGATGAAGAAGACCACGAGGGCAGCCGGCACGAGGAGCAGGTCGTAAAGCCAGCCGGCGTCAATGGCGCCGAGTCCTACGGCGCTCAACGTGGTTTCGTCCGCGCCGGTCTCGCGAAAGATGGTCGCGACCAGTGGCACAAACAATCCCGCCACGATCAACCCGCTGATTTTGTTCTCCACGGCTTCCGCGAGATCGAACGGTTTCTTCAATGCGGTGGGGGCACCCGCGCCAAGGATGTCCTTGGTAGCGACCAGGATCACCAGCACCAGCGCCGGCAGCCAGAAGGCCGGGCGTGCATACCACGGCAGGGTGCCGCGCTTTTCCGGCGTGGTCTGGTAGTATTTCCACGCGCCCACAGCGCCAACCCCCAACAGCGGCGAAATGGCCACGCCGGTGATGGTCGAAAGCGCGTGGGCCAGTTCCACGCCGGGGACGGATTTCGCCGGTTTGACCTCGGTGACAGGAGTTGGCGTCACGAGATTGGCGGCGGGTGGCGGAGCCGCGGTATCCGCAGCGGCCAGATTCGCGCACAGGAGCAGACTGGCGATCAAGAGGAGCGGCCTTTTCATGCCTTGAAGATTTCACCGGTTCGCAGTGGATGTAAAGCGGGTTTCCCAGCGATTTGGCAGGCTTGGCGGCAGGGGGCGAGGGAAGCTCCGCCTCAGCCGACGAGCGGGCGTTCCGTCCGCTGCCGGGGAAAATGTAAATTGTGAATAAAAAGTTTTTGCTTTTTATGAACGCGCGCGTCAATACTGCGTCCAACAAAGTGCTCGACCAATAGCTGCTTGGGCGATACATCGGTTCCTCACGACCAAGTTAGGTAGTCGGCGTTCATGAACGAACTCTGTTTTGCTGTCGTGGGGACCGCTTCGAATAAGGCGGAACTCCTCTATATCTGGGAACAGGCCACGCCCGAGGCGAAGGTCATCATCATCCTTTTGCTCCTGTTCTCGATCCTCGCGTGGTCCGTGATGACCTCCAAGGCCATCCAGATGCGGCGCGCGAAACGGCTCAACCAGTTTTTCACGAGCGAGTTCAAGAACCAGCCGCACGTACTCGACATGTTTGACCGGCGCATTCAGGCGGAAGGTTGCCCGTTGTTCATGGTGTATCAGGCCGGCAGCCAGGAACTGGACGCGCGGTTGAAGGGCGCGGCGGGGGAAGCCCGACGGAAGAATGTTTCCCTCAAAGCCATGGAACATGTGAAACGCACGTTGGAGAACACCGTGGCGCAGGAATCGTTGAAACTGGAATCCGGCCTCATTCTGCTGGCGATTGCCGTGAGCGGCGCGCCGTTCCTCGGATTGTTGGGCACGGTATGGGGCGTGATGAGCACGTTCAGCGGCGTGGCCCAGGCCGGCAGCGCCACGATGGCCGCGATGGCGCCGGGCGTGGCGGCCGCGCTCGTTACGACGGTGGCCGGGTTGCTGGTCGCGATCCCTTCGATGTTCGGGTACAATTGGCTGGTGCATAACCTGCGCGTGCGGACGGTCGAACTGGACAACTTTGCGCAGGAGTTGGTGTCCAAAATCGAAACCGAATATCTGGAAGAAGAATAGAGGCGGGCGCGGGGTTGGATTAAGATTATGATTACGATGAACATTAAGATGGCAAGTGATCGAAACTGCAGCCGGGGCGGCCAGCGGGATCGGATTTTTAATCTTAATCCCGTGCTGAACCGGCCGCGCGAAACGAATTGAAATGCGACGTTTCTCACAACGCAGTCATCTGGTGACGTTAAGCGAGATCAACATCACGCCGCTGCTCGATCTGGCGTTCGTGTTGTTGATCATCTTCGTCATCACGACGCCGTTGCTGGAGCAGGGCCGGGAAATCAAGCTCCCGAAAGGCGGCAGTCCGGATCGGACGATACGCAACGAAGACAAGCGTACGGTTGAAGTGGGGCCGGGCTTCTACATGATGCAGGGCAGGCGGATGACGTTCGCCCAACTCGAAGCGGAGTTGAAAAGGGATGTCCAGGTCAACCCCAACCTGATCGTCCTGCTGCGGGCGGACAGGACCACACCATGGGATCCTGTTTTTCAGTTGCAGGACTTGTGCGCCAACATCGGAATTCCGATTAACCTTCGTGCGGAACCGAAAGGCCGACCATGAATCGTCTGCAGAAGAAATGCCTGGTCGCGGCCGCGGGTTTTCACCTGTTGCTGGTGGTAATTCTGGTGGTGGGTCCGGCGTTCCTGTCCCCGAAAGACCAAGTGGACGACCTGCCCCTGCTTGAATTCATCCCGGTCATCACCACGGATGAGCAAGTGTCGGGTGGTGGCAGCCGGACGGCCCCGTCGCCACAGCCTCAGCCACCGACGCCGCAACCCCAACCACCCAAACCCCAGCCGCAACCGCCAAAAGTGGAACCCGTGGTCAGGGCTGAACCGCCGAAGGTCGTGACGCCGGAACCAACTCCAATACCGAAGAAGCAACCGCCGAAGATAAGTTTGAAGCCTGTGCCCCGGCCACAGACCACAAAAGCGACCCCGAAGCAGCAGACTCCCACCCGCGAGGACACTCAGCGGCGCGAGCAACTAAGTGCGTCCTTGCGCAATTTGCGCCAGAACCTTTCGTCCAGCACAGAAATCGAAATGCCCGGACCAGGTGGCGGTGGTGTGCCGTATGCCAATTTCCTCCAAGCGGTGAAGACCATTTACACGGATGCTTGGATTGTGCCGGACGGCGTGACGGATGACGAAGCCACCGCAACCGCCAGTGTCACCATTGCGCGGGATGGCACGGTGGTTGAAGCACGCATCATCAAATCCTCGGGCAACGCGTTAGCCGACCGCTCGGTGCAGGCCACGCTGGACCGGGTACGGGTTGCCGTGCCGCTGCTGGCGGGGGCCAAGGAAAGCCAGCGCACTGTCACCATCAAATTCAACGTCAAAGCCAAACGATTACTCTGATGAAACGACTCACGAAACTAGGTCATTTACTGGTGGTCACACTCGGATTAGCGATTTGCAGTAGCGCTCCAGCGCAGATAGACATCACCAAGACAACCCGGCCCGGCGAAGAGAAACCAATCTGGGTTTCCCTCAGCGGCTTCACCGGCGAAGCGGCGGAAGTGATTCGCTTCGATCTCTACGTGCAGGGGTTCAATTTCACCAACGCCGAGGCCGCGCAATTCCTGATCAGCGGCAGCAACAGCGGCAACCTGACCGGTCGCGTCACCGACCGCTTTAACAATTCCACCATGCTCAACAAGAGTTACAGCGGCGCAGCCCTGCGCCGGCAGGCGCACGCGTTTGTAGATGATTTCCTTCAGTCCATTGAACGCAAGGGCATCGGACAGACGCGCATCGCGTACAAGGTGGACACCGGCGCAAACGCCGAGATCTACGTGGCGGACTTCGACGGCCACAACGCCCAAGCCATCACTCAGGATAACGCTTTGGTGGCCGCGCCGGCGTGGGTGTCTGGCCGGCTGGCGCTCTACTACTCGTCCCACAAAATGGGCAATCCGCAGATTTTCCATCACGACCTGAGCACTGGCCAGCGCCGGACCTTTGCGGGTCACCCCGGCTCGAACATCAGCCCGGCCGTTTCGCCCGATGGCAGACGGGTGGCCATGATTCTCAGCAAGGACGGAGCGACCGACCTTTACGTGGCGAACAGCGATGGCTCGGACCTGCGCCGGCTCACCAAGTCGCGCGAGGACGAGTCTTCGCCGTGCTGGTCGCCGGACGGTCAATGGATTTGTTTCGCCGCCAAAGTCAACGAACGCCGGTCACTGTTCAAGGTGCCGGCCGCGGGGGGAACGATGCAGCGCATCACCACTGCGGGAGTATCGAGTCCCACCGAACCGGACTGGTCGCCGGATGGCAAGTGGATCGTGTTCACGCGGCAGGCGCGCGATTTTGAAATCTGTGTCGTGCCCGCACAGGGTGGCGAGGCGCGGATCCTGGTGAGCGGCGAAGACCCCTCGTGGGCGCCGAATTCGCGAACCGTGGTTTATGCGCGGCGCAGTGGCGGCAGCCGACGCCTGTCTTTGCTTGACGTGCCTACCAAACAATACAAGGATGTTTCCCGAATTTCGGGAAGTAGTTCACAACCCAGTTGGGCCAGATAGCCCTTCCCAAACGAGAGATAACATGAAAGCGATAAAGTTCACCTATGTGCTGGTTTTTGCCCTCGCGCTGACCGTGGCCGCGACAGGTTGCCGGAAGAGTCCCGTGGGTGTCATTGATCTAAAAGGACAGCGAGCAGGGTCGCCCGGAGGCGGTGAACCCGCCCGCTTGCCCGAAGAAGCGCCGCGGTTAGACCCTCGCGACTACCCGGAAGGTTTTGTGCCGATGTCGCCAGATTTGACCGGCGATCTTGAGAGCAGATTTAACTTCGATCGCGAAACCCTGGCGGCTCAGACCGTTTACTTCGACTTTGACAGCTCGGCGATTAAAAGCAGTGAGCGGTCCCGCGTCGGTGCCGTTGCCACCTACATGCAAGCCACGGCGGGCGTTTCGCTGCTCGTGGAAGGGCATTGCGACGAGCGCGGCACGGAAGGCTACAATGACGCGCTCGGTGAGCGCCGGGCGCTTGCAGTCCGCGAAATGCTGGTGCTCCAGTTTGGAGTGGACGGCAACCGCGTAACAACCCGCACCTACGGCGAGCATCGTCCAGCAGACCCGGGGAAGACTGAGGCGGCATACGCAAAAAACCGCCGGGGCGAATTTGTGGTGTTGCGCCCCAAGTAACCCATGCCCCCGAAATCATCGGGGTATTTGCCCTTTACTCCGGGAATGTCCCAGCTTAGCTTAGGCTTGGATTGGAAAATTTATGAACACGATTGTATTAGCGATGCTCGGCTGGCCGGAAATCATGGCCATTCTCGTCATCGTGCTGGTTTTGTTTGGCGCACGCAAAGTCCCCGAACTGATGAAGGGTCTGGGACAGGGCATCAAGGAATTCAAAAAGGCGAGCCGCGAAGTCCAGGATGAAGTCGAGCGGGCGATTGAAGAAGAGCCGCCTCCGCCCCCCAAGTCCGCCAAGTCTGCCGGGAAATCCGAGCCGGTGGGCGCATCCTCTTCCGACACCAAAGGCTGATCCGTTTGCACCCGCCCCCGGCACACTGTGAGCCAGTCTGAGGAAGAAGCATTGCCCGCCTTACCCCAGGAGGAGGAGGGCGGGCCCGTTAAAACTTTCCTGGAGCATCTCGAAGACCTGCGGTGGATGCTCATCAAGTGTGCCGTCGCGGTGGCGGTGGCGGTGCTGGTTTGCTTGATCGCGGGCAACCGTCTGGCCGCCCTCCTGATGTGGCCGCTGAATCAGGCCGGACGCACGGTCGCCCTCGTCAATGAAGTACCCGTCCTGCTGGGCACCAATCTTTTGGGCAAGCTCCCGATCAGCGCGTTGGGATTCCCTGCCGACAACACCAATCACGGCGGCACCTTGCGGCTGATGCCCTTGCCTTCGGGAACGAATTTTCTCCTGTCGGCCCAGTTCGACCCTGCGCCACTGGAAATCCGCTCCGGCACTCCGATTCTCAAGAACTATGAACCGTTGGGCGGAATCATGGTCGCGCTTAAGCTGGGTATCTACGGCGGGTTGATTCTGGCATCTCCCTTCCTGTTGCTCTTTATCGGTCAGTTCGTCTTGCCGGCCCTGAAGGTCACCGAGAAACAGATTCTCTATCGGGCGGTCGCGTTTGGCTCGGTGCTGTTTTTTATCGGGGTGGCGTTTTGTTATTTCCTCGCGGCTGGCGTGGCGCTTTTTGCCACCGTCCAGTTTTCCCAATGGATGGGCTTCGGCGCTGATGAATGGCGGGCGGGGGAATACATGACCTTCATGTGCCGCTTCATGCTCGGCATGGGCCTGGCCTTTGAACTGCCGGTGGTGATTCTGACCCTGGTGAAGATCGGCTTGTTGAACTACGAACAACTCGTTCGTTTTCGCTCCTACGCGATCGTCGGCAACCTCGTCATTGCCGCCTTTGCCACGCCATCCGCTGATCCGTTTACCATGCTGCTCATGGCGCTGCCGCTGCAATTCCTTTACGAGTTGAGCGTCTGGGTCGCCTGGTATTGGCATCGCAAAGAACTCCGCCAGGAGGCGGCCAGCAAAGCCGCTTGATGGGACGGACGGGCAGCGCTGGATTGAGTTTTTGCCGGGCGGTTTTTCCGTTTGTTTCACCCGCCCGACCTCTCTAGCCTCACTGCCCGTATGGCAACTTTGTCTTTCTCGCCGATTCTGGTCACGCGCAACACCTGCCGGATCTGCGGCTCGCGCGCGTTGACGTCCGTGGTGTCGCTGGGCGATCAATACATCGCGGGTGCGTTTTCCGGACCGGACGGCAAACCGCCGGTGCAGCGCCGTATCCCGCTCGATCTCGTGCGCTGCGATCCAGGCCAGGATCAGGAGGCCTGCGGGCTGGTGCAACTGCGCCACAGCGTGCCGCCGCGCATCCTGTATCGCGCCTACTTTTACCGCTCCGGCGTCAACCAGACCATGCGTGATCATCTGGCGGGCATCACGCAAATGGCGGAAAAAACCGTCAAGCTTCAGGCCGGCGACCTCGTCGTGGACATTGGTTGTAACGACGGCACGCTGCTCAAGTCCTATCGCACCCAGGGGCTGCGCATTGTCGGGATTGATCCGGCCACCAACATCGTCGAGTACGCCCGCAAGAACGGTGTGCAGGTGGTGAACGACTTTTTCTCCGCAGATGCCCTGCGCTCGGTATATCCCGATGAGAAGGCCAAAGTCATCACCTCCATCGCGATGTTTTACGATCTGGAGAATCCGCACAAATTCGTGGGCGACATCAAGGCGGTGTTGCACGAGCGCGGCATCTGGATTCTGGAACTGAGCTACCTGCCGCTCATGCTCAAGATGAACAGTTTCGACACCCTTTGCCACGAGCACCTCGAATACTATTCGCTCGCGCCGATGGAACGGTTGTTTGCCGAGCACGACCTTGAAGTCGTGGACGTGACGCTCAACGACATCAACGGCGGCAGCTTCCGCATCGCCGTCGGGCACAAGGGCAGGGTCGCTCCCACCGACGAGGCGCGCGACCGCGTGCAGTTGCTGCGCCTGCAGGAATTTGAACTGGCGCTGGACACGGACGCGCCCTACGCGGTGTTCCGCAAGAACATCGAGAAAATTCGCAAGGATCTGCGGGCGTTTCTCACCAAGGCGAAGAAGCAGAAGAAACTCGTGCATGGCTACGGCGCTTCGACCAAGGGCAACACCATTCTCCAATACTGCAGGCTGACCCCCGACCTGCTGCCCGCCATTGCGGATCGCAATCCGGTGAAGTGGGGCAGCCTCACCATTGGCACCAACATTCCGATCATCTCGGAGGAAGATTCGCGGAAGCAAAAGCCGGATTACTATCTTGTGTTACCGTGGCATTTCATGGCGGAGTTCAAAAAGCGGGAGGCGGATTTCCTCAAGCGCGGCGGCAAGTTCGTTTTGCCCATGCCGGAAGTGCAGGTCGTCAACTGATGAAATGTGGCTTCCGTAGCGCAGATTTCCAATCTGCCGTATCGCAGAATTGCATTCTGCGAGCGCTTGGAAAGTTGTTCCGCTTTGACCAGCCGGGTGCCAGGCCGATTTCAAATCGGCGATACAGCAGAGTGCAACTCTGCGCTACTGAATCATGAAACACGCCGCTATCACAGGTATTGCCGGACAGGACGGAACGTATCTCGCGCGCGGTTTGCTGCGGCGCGGCTACGAGGTCCACGGCCTGCTCCAATTCCCGTTCGACCGCGAAGCGCCGGTCCTGCGCCGCCGCCATTCCGTCGAGCAATAACCATGCGCCTCTCACCAACAAAAATCGCGGTCTTTGCTGCCACAGTCGTCGCGTGGGGGTCATTCCTTTATCTTGACTCGCTGTGGACTGACTGTCTAACCCAAGCGGTGGTTGAAGGCAGGAAGACGTTCGGGGAAACCTACGGTCCACTGAGTTTGTTCCGACCGGTAGCGATGTATCTCGCGCTCGGATTGTCTCTGGTCAGTGGAGGATGGCTCGCCCTGAGCGCGAAGGGACAGAAGCCATAGCAGTCATGACTCACGATTCGAAAACAGGGCTGATCAATCGCCGAGTTGGCGCGATCAGCGACCACGCGCCGAGTAACAGACTCCGCGCGGCTCAGTGTTGAGGTTTGCATGAAACGCGCCGCCATCACCGGCATTGCCGGCCAGGACGGAACCTATCTCGCGCGCGGGTTGCTCCAGCGCGGTTATGAAGTCCACGGGCTGCTCCAGTTCCCCTTCGACCGCGAAGCGCCGGTGCTGCTCCGCCGCTATCCGCCGGAGGAATTCAATGCCGTCCGTTGGTCCACCGGTTCGCTGGAAGACCCCTTCTCGCTTGTTCGTTTCCTCAAGTCCGCGAAGCCCGATGAAATCTATCACCTAGCGGGCTTGACCGATTCGCGCCAGAGCTTCTTGGTGCCGGAGGAAAGCGTGCTCTCAATCACGCTTGGCACGTTGCGATTGCTGGAAGCAGCGCGGGAGCTTTGTCCGGCGGCCAGAATCTTTCTGGCTTCGTCCGCGGAAGTCTTCGGCGTGCCGGCGGAATCGCCACAAAGTGAAACGACGTTGATGAAACCCGTGACGCCGTACGGCATTGCCAAACTGGCGGCCGACCAGTTCGGGCGGTTGCATCGCGAGAAATACGCGCAGTTCGTGTCCGTGGGTCTGCTTTACAATCATGAATCTCCGCTCCGCCCGCCCAATTTCCTGAGCCGCCGCCTCAGCCTCGGCGTCGCAGCCATCAAACACGGCGAGACAAAGGAGCTTCAACTGGGCGACCTCAACGCCGTGCGCGACTGGAGCGATGCCCGCGACATCGTCAATGCGATGTGGCTCTCGCTTCAGGCGGCGCAACCTGGAGATTACGTCTTCGCCTCGGGTCAGCCGCGCACGGTGGAGGACTTTGTCGCGGAAGCGTTCCGCGCCGCGGGACTCGACTGGAAGGAGTTCGTCAAAACCGCGACCCGCACAAACCGCGAACAGCAGCTTACTCACGGGCTCTGCGGCAACCCGCACAAAGGCGAAACTGAGTTGGGCTGGAGTCGGCAATGGAGCTTCGACGCGATGGTTGCCGACCTGGTGCAGGCCGAGTTGGAGGATCGCTCTGAACTGGAACGGGCGAACCCGTTGGCCAAGCCGCGCAGTCCTTGAACAACCGCACGCAACCAGTCCACCGCCCCCAGATTACTCTTTCACCACTTTCACCGAGCCGGCTTGCGGGTCATAAACAATTTTCATCCCGACCGGCGCGGGTGGGATTTTGGAGATGTATTGTTCCGCCACCAGTTCATCCAAGTCCTTCGGCTTGCGTCCTTCCTGCACCTGGAACAACTGGATGGCCTGGTTGAGCGAGGCGACGTCCACGGTCTTGACGGCCTTTTGGTGTCCTTTGACGATGGCGCCCAAGTATTCACCTGGTGCGTCCAGTGGATTGCCGCTGGTGGTTGGGGCATTCGTGGTTTCGATGGACGTTTCCGATTTGCCGCCACAACCGGCAAGGCACACGCCGAGAACTGCCGTGATCAGGAGTGAAGTCTTCATGCACGCAGTCTAAGCCCGCCGGCCGGAAATCCAAGCGGAAGCTGGTGAGCCGCTGGCGGACTGCCCGAGGCGAACGTAGCGTTACTCCCCGCACAAAAGAACAAACCGGGCTGAAGCCCGGTTTGTCTGAATACAACTTTTGTGGGGATCGGGTTATGGCACAACCGGCGCGTTGGTTGAAGGAATTTCCTCAACTTCCGTAGTTTCCTCTTTTTTGCAGCCCGTCAGCAGGACGGAACCGACCAACGCCAGCAATGCCACAACGGACAACAGTTTTTTCATACGAATGCGACTCTCCCTCGAATCCGATATGGACACAAGCTCCATTTATTGAAGTTCTCCCGCCACCAGGTCGCGCGCCTGGCGAATCAAGTCCAGATCAGTGGTCAAATCTCCGAATCGCAAGGGTGGCATCCCGCTCTGTCGCTGGCCCAGCAATTCCCCCGGGCCGCGCAGCTTTAGGTCCGCTTCCGCAATGCGAAAGCCGTCGTTCGTTTCCTCCAGAACGCGCAACCGTTCGCGGGATTCGGGCTGCTTGGCGTCGGAAATCAGGATGCAGTAGGACTCGTGCGCGCCGCGCCCGATGCGCCCGCGCAGTTGATGCAGTTGCGCCAACCCGAAGGCTTCGGCGTTTTCCACCAGCATCACCGTTGCGTTCGGGACATCCACCCCCACTTCGATGAGCGCGGTGGCCAGCAGCACCTGCACCGCGTTCGCGCGAAACGCAGCCATGACCTGCTCCGCTTCCTGGCTGCGCAATTGGCCGTGAACCAGACCCACCCGAAACGGCGCCAGCACCGCCTTCAGGTTTTCAAACTCCTTCGTCACGGCTTTCATCGCCCCCGGTCCGCCGTCCTCCACGCGCGGATAAACCACGTAGGCCTGCCGGCCAGCGGCAAGTTGCTGGCGCAGGAATTCCCAGACCTTGGGCAACCGGTCGCTCGCGCGAATGAAGGTTTTGATCGAACCGCGCCCCGCCGGCAGTTCGTCAATTACGGAGATGTCCAGATCGCCATAAAGCGTGAGCCCCAGCGTGCGCGGAATCGGGGTGGCGGTCATCACGAGCAGATGCGGGTAGCGTCCTTTGCGCACCAGGTCCTCGCGCTGCGCCACCCCGAATTTGTGTTGCTCGTCAATGATCACCAGACCGAGCTTGGGCAAACTGAAGCCTTCCTGAATCAGCGCGTGGGTGCCGATGACGAGGGAACTGTGATGCGTGATGCGTGATGCGTGATGGTGAAGGTTCGATGGCTCTGGCTTAATCGCGACGGTTTTCCGGCTGCCCGTCTGTAATTGCACATTCACTCCCAGCGGCTCAAACCAGAGTTGGAAATTCCGGTGGTGCTGCCCGGCCAGAATTTCCGTCGGCGCCATCAGCACCACATCAAATCCACTCTCCAGCGCCATCAACGCCGTGCAGGCGGCGACGGCGGTTTTGCCCGACCCGACATCGCCCTGAAGCAGCCGACGCATCGGGTGTGCCCCGCGCAGGTCTGCGCGGATTTCGCGGAGCACGCGGGTTTGTGCGCCAGTCAGCGCGAATCCCAACCCTGTCAGAAACGGTTTGATCAAATGGTTGTCGCCGCCACAGGGCAGCGCGCGGGCATTGGCCTCAAATTTCATCCGGCGCAATTGAATGTCCCGCTGCAACGCCGTGAATTCATCCAAGGCCAGTCGTTGGCGGGCCAGTTCCGCCTCGCCCTCGGACTCCGGAAAATGCAGCCAGCGAATGGCCTCTTCGCGCGGGAGCAGGTGCAGACCGCCCCCGGCAGCCGGTCGCGGGAGGTCAGTCTTCGGCAACTGGCGCTCAAGCGTCCGCCACATCAGCCCGCGCAACCAACGCTGCGGCAAACCTTCCGTGAGCGGATAAACCGGCACGATGCGGTTGAAGTGGATGAAACTTTCCTCGCCGCCCTCGACGACCTCGGTTTCCGGATGGTCCATCGTGCGGGGGCGAAGCGAAAGCGGCTTGCCAAACACAATCACTTCATCGCCGACCGCGAAATACTTTTCCATGAAGGGCAGATTCCACCAGCGGCAGTGCAATCGTCCCGTGCCGTCGTCCAGGATCAACTCGAACACCGATTTGGTCCCCTTCCGGTAGGTCTTTGTTCCGAGCGCCACGACGGAACCGCGGGTGAGCGCCGCTTCGTCGAGCCGCACATCGCGAATGGGCCGGAAATGACGTCGATCTTCGTAACGCCGTGGGCGATGCAGCAACAAGTTCTCGACGGTTACGATGCCGAGCCGCGCCAATTGGGCCGCGCGTTCGTTGCCCACGCCCCACAGACTGGTCACCGGCCGTGCGAGCGGCGATGGCAGGGGTTGAGTTTGCGGCGCGGCCATTGGTGGGGACGATACAAACCACCGGTCAGATTTCAATCACGGTGATTTCAGGCCGGCAGTTGAAACGCACGTTGAGGTAAAACCAGCCCAGCCCAGCGCCGACGTAAAGCGGCCCGGATACGGTGCGAAACAAACGGAGATCATAGCGTCCCACGCCGAAGGGCACGATCAACGGCCCGTAGAACGGCAGCCGTACTTGTCCACCGTGCGAATGACCGGCCAGCGCGACGTCGAAGCGGTAAGCAGTCAGTTTCTCGATCCATTTGGGGTAATGGATCAGCACGATGTTCTTGGCTGATTCCACCAGCGAAAGATGCGGCACTTTAGTGCAAGTGGCCCCGGCAATATTCACCCGGCCACCGGCCGCCGGAACACTTTCGTCCAGCAGCCATTTTCCACCCGTTGCGCTGAAGGCAACGGCAATACGGTCAAAATCCGCGTTGCTCCAGTAATCATGATTGCCCGGCACGCCGTAGAGCGGTGACCTGATCCCGCCCAACAGTTCCAACGCCTCGTAGAGATGTCCGGCGTTCTCAATGAGGTCGCCGGTGAAGCATACAAACTCGGGGGACAAAGCGTTGATCTTGGCAACAGCCGCCGCCAGGAAATCGCGGTCGCCCTTGTGATGCAAATCCGTGAAGTGAGCAAAACTATGCGCGACTTTGCCCCCGGCCAGCCGGACGCGGCGGATCTTGATCCAGGAAGGCTCCAGCCAGAACGCGTTGGCCGCGGCCAGCGCGGGCACGCCATAGAGCAGCGCCCGGAGAAAGCGCCGACGGTTGATTGGGCTGAGTTTCATGGCAACCGCATTGAACGACCCAAAGCTATGCGGTGACCAAAAGCCATGCAAGTTTGCGCGTCGCCGACTGCAAAACGTTGGAATGGTCGGGGCGAAGCTTCGCCAAACGACTTCGCAAAAGGATTGAAAACCCGGCGGGAGCGTCCTAGCCTGCCGCCATGAAACTCGCCTTTCACTTCCTGACGGCTGCTGCGGTGTTTGCTTTGACAACCGGCGCGCTGGCCGCCGCCGAAAAGACATACACGATTGCGGTGATTCCCAAGGGCACGACGCACGAATTCTGGAAATGCATTCACGCCGGCGCCATCAAGGCCCAGCGCGAATTGCAGGCGCAGGGCACGAAGGTGGAGATCATCTGGAAAGGCCCGCTGCGCGAGGACGACCGCGACCAGCAGATTCAGGTGGTGGAAAACTTCATGACCCGCCGGGTCAGTGGCATCGTGCTCGCGCCCCTGGATTCACGGGCGCTCGTCAAACCTGTTGCCAACGCCGTAGCCTCGGGCATCCCAGTTGTGATCATGGATTCGGATTTGAATTCCGACAAGCACGTGAGTTTCGTCGCGACGGACAATTACAAGGGCGGTGTGCTGGGCGCGGAGCGATTGGCGTCGCTGCTCGGCGGCAAGGGCAACGTGATCCTGCTCCGTTACGCCGTCGGTTCGGCCAGCACCGAAGCGCGAGAGAATGGCTTCCTCGACACGATCAAATCGAAGTACCCGAACATAAAGATCATTTCCGCGGATCAATACGCCGGCGCCACGCGCGAAACCGCGTATCAAGCGTCGCAGAATCTGTTGAACCGCCATGGCCGCAACGTCAACGGCATTTTCTGCGTGAACGAGAACTCCGCCGTAGGCATGGCCAAGGCCTTGCGCGACCTCGGCAAGGCGGGTGGCCAGGTCAAGATGGTGGGCTTCGATGCGGGCTCGCAGTCCGTTCAGGACCTCAAGAATGGCGACGTGCAGGGGTTGGTGGTTCAGAATCCGGTGCGCATGAGTTACCTAGGCGTGATGACGCTCATGCAGCATCTGCGCGGCGAAGCTGTCGAGAAACGGATTGATACGGGCGTCACCGTGGTCACCCCTGAGAACATGGAGCAGCCGGAGATCAAGGAACTGATTTATCCGCCGCTGGACAAATACCTCAACTGAAGGGCGCCCGCTCCCTGGGATGGAATTCGCAAGTGAGGAAAGTAATGGATAAGGCGCAACCTCCCGGGGCAGGCGTAGGCCATCGCGGCAAACTCCAGTTCTCGCGGTTCATCAATTTCGTTGGGCCACTGCTCGGTTTGCTTGCAGTCGTACTCTTCTTCGCCGTTCTGCTGGGTGTCAAAGATGTCCGTGAACTCATGGAGAAGAGGCAGACGGATGGGTTGGCAGAGTTCTTCTCGACACTCAAACTGGCGATAACGAACCCAATGGAGTTCGTAGATGATCCAGCGGAATTGGAGGAAAGATCTGCCCTGCAAATTGTCTTCCCCGGGTTCGCGGCCTTTTTGTCAGGCGCCAACTTCAAAATCATCCTCACGCAAACGGTCATCGTTGCGATTTGTGCCCTGGGCATGACGATGATCATCGTCAGCGGCGGCATTGACCTGAGCATCGGCTCGACCGTGGCCCTCACCAGCGTCGTCGGGGCCACATTCATCTTGAAGGGTTATCCGCCGACGTTGGTGGTGACGTTGACCATTCTCACGGGCGGCCTGCTGGGGTTGATCAACGGCGGGATTATAGCCGGGATTCGGATGATGCCCTTCATCGTGACGCTGGGCATGATGGGCATCGCGCGCGGGCTGGCGAAGTGGATCGGGAAAAATCAGACCGTCAATTATCCCGACTCGCCGTTGGACAAAATCATGGCCCTCGAAGCGCCGCAGGATCTGTTTCCGCTACCGATGGGTGTTTGGATTGCCATCGGTCTGGCCATCGTCATGTCCGTTGTAATGCGGCGAACGGTGTTTGGCCGGTACATTTTCGCCATCGGTTCGAATGAATTGGCCGCCCGGCTCTCGGGCGTTCGCGTGCGACTCTACAAGGCCACCATCTATGCGGTGGCCGGATTATTCTTCGGCTTGGCGGGTTTGATGCAGCTTTCGCGGCTCACGCAAGGCGATCCGTCGGTGGCCATCGGCTTGGAACTGGACGTCATCGCTGCCGTCGTTATCGGCGGCGCCAGTTTGAGCGGTGGCAGCGGGAGCATTCTCGGTTCGATGATCGGCGCGCTGATCATGGCCGTGTTGCGCAACGGCTCGAATCAGAGCGGCTGGCCGACTTACAGGCAGGAAATCATCATCGGCATCGTCATCATCCTGGCCGTGGGGCTGGATAAATTGCGCCAAAGTCGGGCGAAGGGGTGAGCCGCGCATCTTGACCCAGTGCGTATTTATGTGGCGAAACGCCGCCGCTGGAAATAGAGTTCCCCTACATGAAACGCACGGTTTCGACTTCATCCTTGGCCGACCGAATGCTGGATCTGGCGGCGGAGTGTTTTGATGCCCCCACGCTGGAGGCATTGGCCAGGTTGCGATTAAGCCCCAAATTGACGGCGCACGTGGACCGTCTTGCCAAAAGAGCCAACGAAGGCGTGTTGACCCCGCGCGAGCGCGCCGAGTATCAAGCCTATCTCAAGACTTCCGAAACGCTCGCACTCATCCAGCTTCGGGCCCGTTTGAAATTACGTCTCCCCATTCCCGCCGAGTGAGCGCATGAGCGCTGCCCTCCGGCTCAAAGTCCGTCAGCGCGCCCGGGCGCGTTGCGAATACTGCCGGTTGCCCGATCTGCTGCCGCAACTCTTGTGGTTTCATCTGGAGCACATCCGTGCCCGCCGACACGGCGGTTCGAATTCGCTGGCGAACCTGGCTTGGGCGTGTGCCCGGTGCAACGAACGCAAAGGCCCCAATCTCTCGGGTGTGGACCCGGACACCAATCGCGTGGTGCGCCTTTTCAACCCGCGGCACGATGTTTGGGCAAGGCATTTTGTCTGGGAATCGCTGCGCATCCGCGGGCTTACTCCCACGGGCCGCGCGACCACCTGGCTCCTGGAATTCAATTCCGACGAACGCCTCAAACTGCGTCAAGGGCTGAAAACCCTTGGACTGTTTTGAGCAAGATTCCGATTAAGACCGCCGAGGAATGTTCGACAATCCGGCTGTGCTTTGTTTCGATTCAAGCATTCGGAAATCTATGAACGGACAACCATCTCGCCCGAAGGGACAGTTTATGAAAATCACTCAAATCACCGTTGGCCTGCTCCTGGCCATGACCACCGCCACGCCGCTCCCTGCCCAAATCAGCGCGTTCACTTATCAAGGCCGGCTGAATTTGAACGACGCGCCGGCCGACGGGATTTATGATTTACGATTTACGATTTACGACGCGCTCTCAGGCGGCGGCGCGGCAGGCGGGCCGCTGACCAACGCCGCCGTGGACGTGAACCACGGGCTGTTCAGCGTCCTGTTGGACTTCGGCGCGGGCGTGTTCAATGGCGAGCCGCGCTGGCTGGAAATCAACGTGCGCACCAACGGCGGCGGCGCGTTCACGGCGCTGTCGCCGCGGCAGTTGTTGACGCCAACGCCTTACGCGATTGCCGCCCACAGCGCCAGCAACCTGCTCGGCGCGCTGCCCGCCAGCCAGATCAGCGGAACGATTCCGAACGCCTCGCTCCCTGCCAGCCCCAGTTTTTCCGGCACCGTCACGGCCAACAACTTTTCCGGAAACGGCGGCGGTCTGACGAACGTGAACGCGGTTGCGCTCGGTGGATTGAACAGTTCCGACTTTTGGAGGACCACAGGCAATGCTGGAACAACTGCCGGCACGCATTTTCTTGGGACAACGGACAACCAACCTTTGGAATTAAGGGCAGGTAACATTCGCGCGTTTCGTATCGAGAAGGACAGCAGTGGTTTCGGCGCTCCCAATGTCATCGGCGGCGCGCCGGTTAACTTGGTGGAGGGTGGGGTATTCGGGGCGACCATATCTGGCGGAGGGGTCGCGTCCATCGGCGTTCCTCGTGCGAATCGTGTGGGCGGCAACTTCGGAGCGATCGGCGGCGGAAGTGGGAACACAATCCTTGCCCAATCTGCAACGATTGGTGGGGGCGATGGAAACACGATTGAAACCAACGCCTTCTCCGCAATCATTGGCGGTGGTGCTCAGAATTCCATTGCCGGAGGTGCTGGCACAATCGCTGGCGGACGGCACAATTTCGCGGGACTGGACGCAGATTTCGCAGCCATCGGCGGCGGTTTCCAAAACTGGATCAAGAACCAAGCCACAGCCGGCACTATTGCCGGCGGTTACGCCAATACCATTCAAGACGGCGCAGCCGGATGCATTATCGGCGGTGGAAGTTTCAACACGATTGGGGCTGATTCAACTCAGGCCACGATTACGGGTGGTTACCTAAACGAAGGCGGTACAAATTCGATTTACAGTGCGATTGGCGGGGGCTGGCACAACACAATCGGAGCAAATTCGTCGCATGGCACGGTTGCAGGGGGAGCGGGGAATGGTGTAGGGGTCAACGCCGCGAGCAGCGCGATAGCCGGCGGCTGGGAGAACAGGACGGGCAACCTCTCCGAGGGCAGCGCACTTGGCGGAGGCAAGTACAATCTGACCGCGAGCAATTCGATATGTGCTACGATACCCGGCGGAGAAGACAACTTTGCTACGAATTACGCTTTTGCAGTGGGGCGCAGCGCCAAGGCTAACCACACCGGCACCTTGGTCTGGGGCGATTCCACCGACGCCGACATCACCTCTACCAACGATAACTCCGTCACTATGCGTGCCTCGGGCGGTTATCGGCTCTTCACCGACAGCACTGCCGCAACGGGCGCATTTCTGGAGGCCGGCAGCGGCAGTTGGACCAGCATGAGCGACCGCAACGCCAAGGAAAATTTCCGCGGGTCGGATGCGCGCGAGGTTCTGGAAAGAGTTGTCGCCCTGCCGGTGCAAACGTGGAACTACAAGTCGCAGGACGCGGGCATCCGGCACATCGGGCCGATGGCGCAGGATTTCCAGGCCGCGTTCGGCGTGGGCGAGAGCAGCACGGGCATTTCCACCGTGGACGCCGACGGCGTGGCGCTGGCCGCGATTCAAGGTTTGAACCAGAAGCTGGAGGAAACGCGCGCTGAGAACGTGGAGTTGAAGCAGCGTCTCACGGAACTCGAATCGCTCGTTCAGAAACTCAGCCTCGCGCAAACGCAGCGATGAACCGCAGGATTCGCGCGAGTTTAGCCGGACAGCGGGCCGACGGTGACGCGTAATCCTTCAGTCTTGCCCGGCGGTAGCTATACAGGTTTCCAACCGGCAGGCCGGCGCAAACTGGGCGCGGCCGCGCGGTCGAGCGCGATGCCGGCTGGAAGCCCTGCGATCCAGCAGACTGGAAGTCTGCGCTACGAAGGTGTGAAATATCCGCTCTAAAGATCGCAGATCGCACCAAGTGACGGGATTCGTTTCAGGGCGCCGCCGACGAGGTCATTGATCAGCACCACCAAGCATTGCTTCGCCGGGAAAAGCAACTTGGGGGCGATGCCTTCGGCGGGCTGCACTTATCCGTGGCGTTGGCACAGGCAACCGCGCCCCGCATCAGGGTTACTCACGGGGTGCTTCACGGCGCCGTGGCGCGCACCGCTGGGGCGGCTGATGCTTCCATACGGTTGGATTCCACGACCCCGCTGGACACCGCGTAGCGTGTCAGACTGGCGATGTTGTGGATGTTCAGCATATTCATGAGGTCCTGGCGGTGTTTCTCCACGGTCTTTATGCTCAACGACAGCATGCCGGCGATCTGCTTGGTGGCATATCCTTCGGCGATCAACTGGAGGACTTCGGTTTGACGACTGGTCAACTTGGTGGTTTTGGATTTGACCGGGTTGCCGTTGGGAAACTTGTCCTGCCACTGCTTCAACATGCGTTTGGCAACGGGCGGACTGAAAAAGGCGTTGCCGCCGGCAATTTCGCGGATGCCCCTCAACAAATCATCCCCGGCGGTCTCTTTCATCAAGTAGCCGGCGGCGCCGGCTTCAACCGCGTGTTCGATGTACGCATCGTCACTGTAAGCCGAGAGGATGAGAACTTTGGACGAGGGGACTTCTCTGGCAATTTGGCGGGCGGCTTCCAAGCCGTTTAATAGCGGCATCGCGAGGTCTTGAAGGACCACGTCGGGCTTAAGCCTTTTTGTTTCGCGTACCGACTGCTGGCCGTTGATCGCTTCGCCGACCACCTGGATATCGGCCTCTTTTTCCAGGAGCAGCCGCAGTCCTTCTCGAACCACGGTGTGATCGTCGCAAAGTAGGACGGTAATTTTTTTCATTTTCTTGTTTCGATGTAGTTTTGAGTTCTTGCCGTTTGTTCATTTACGGCTGGTGGACGCTACGCCGCCACTGCGGTCAGGTAAGCGACCTCCAGTTCCGGTGAGCAGGCTGCTACCGCGTGAGCTTCTTGCGGCAGCGTGTTGTACGTCAGCCAGAAGTCCTTGATGGCTTTGGCCATCTCCACGAGTTTGCTCGCCTGGGTGGGCTTGACCAGGTAACCATTCGCGCCCAAACGGTAGGCGGCGGCAATGTCCGCGTCCTCCCCGGATGCGGTAAGCATGACCACCACCAATGCGTCCCCGGGCTGTTGGCGGATCCATTTGAGGACGTTCAGACCCATTACGTGGGGCAGCTTCAAATCCAGCAGCACCAGGCACGGGAGGGGATATTTTTCGCGGTTGGCGAATTTCCCGACACCCTTCAAATAGTCAATCGCTTGCTGCCCATCCGTCGCGACCTGGATGGGGTTGGTCACCCCCGCCATCATCGTGGCGTGCTGCAGCAGGAACACATCGTTAGGATCGTCTTCGACCTGGAGAATTGTTTCCATGGCTTTATCCTTTCTTCAATTGAATCCAGAAGTTGCTACCTTTGCCCAACTCGGACTCGAAGCCGACTTGCGCGCCCATGCGTTCGACGGCCTTGCGCACGATGGTGAGGCCAATGCCGTTACCCTCGTAGTCCGTGGCGGGGTGAATCCGTTCCAACAAGCCAAAAATCCGTTCGTGGTTTTCGGGGGCAATGCCGATGCCATTGTCTTTGAACCAAACCCGGATCATGGCGTCCTTCCGCACTTCCGCCGAAATCTCCAGGCGGGGGGTGGTGCCGGGCGAAACAAATTTTGCGCCGTTGCCCAGCAGGTTGGAGATGCATTGCGTCAATAGCGCTTCATTGCCCATCACCTTCGGCAACGTGCCATTGATTGAAATCTGCGGTTTGACGGGCTGGCCATTCGGGTAGGTCTCAATGATGTCCCGCACGAGACGGTCCAAATCCACCGGCTCCATCGGTACGGACGAGTGGATGATCCGGGTATAGCTCAGGACATCCTGGATGAGGCGGTCGAGCCGGACGGCCGAACGCATGATCTGCTGAAGATAATTGGCGCCTTTTTCATCCAGCTTGCTGCCGTATTCATCCACCAGATATTGACCGTAACTTTGCATGGCGCGCAGCGGGGCGCGCATATCATGCGATACGCTGTAAGAGAACCCTTCCAGTTCACTGATGGTTTCGCGAAGCTGGCCGGTGCGTTCCGCGACCACTTGTTCCAGGTGGGCGGCGTGCCGGCTGATTTCATTTGTGGCGTTCAACAGCACCTGCTCGGCTTGCTTGCGTTCGGTGATGTCGCGGATGTTGCATTGAATGACAGAGTGTCCGTCTTCCTCGTAGAGATTGCTGACGAATTCCACTTCGTGGTGCTTGCCCGTTTTGGCCTGAAGCGGCAGGTCTTCGTAGCGAATATAATGGTTCTGTTGTAACTCGCGAAAGGCTTCCCGGCTAGCGGCCTCGTCGTGGAGCAGGCCGATTTCCCAGAGTTCCTTGCCCAGCAACTCCTCGTGCGGGTAGTCCAATAATTCCGACATGAACGGATTGGCGTCCGTGATTTTGCGGGTCTCGGGATCTACAATAAGGATCCCGTCCCGGGCCGCTTCAAAGACCCGGCGGTAACGAATCTCGGACGCCCGCATGACGGCGCGCGACTCCATCCGCTCGGTGATGTCATCTATGAACAGGAGAATCCGCTGCAGGTTATCCACTTGATGGCCGCTCAACAACACCGTGCGGCGGCCGACGGCCTCGAACTCGTGCGTCACCAGGAAGTCCTTGAAAGAACTGTGGCGGGGCAGAATCTCCTCCAGGAAGTTGCGCAGCTTGGGAATATTCCACTGGCCATTGCCCAATTCATAAACCAGGCGGCCCACGGTTTCGCCGGAAGAGATTTTGAAACAATTGCAAAAGGACTCGTTGGCCATCCGCACGCGCAGATTCGCATCGAGGACCAGCAGCGGCGGGACGGTCTCAATGATGGCCTCGGCGTAATCGAGCGCTTGCTGGAGCTCCCGCTCGGTGCGTTGCAGCGCTTCCGATTGTTGGTCGGGTGCGGTGAGGTGGAACGGTGCAGATTGCCGGACTGCGCCTGGCTTTCCTGGCTGGCTACGGCTGGCGTTGGTCATGTTGGCACTGCTCACCTGATCAGCATAACCCACCACGACTCTCTGGGGTAATATGGGGTTGACCGGGGGGGATTAACCCCATGGGTTTCCGGTTTGTAGGAAGGATACCAGCGATGTCCCGGTCATTGTGCAATGGCGATTCCGGCCGGGACGACCGGCAACTGTGGCTGGTGGAATTCTAGCCCGCATATTTCACGAAGCGCGGCTGTGTCGAAGACCAGCCGCAGCAAACCGCTAGATTTGCAGGTGTGCGGAACTGCTGCGGCTGGTCCGATGGACACAGCGGCGCTCCGACACTATGCGGCTGTTTCAAGCTTACTGTGAAATATCCGGGCTAGCGGAGACGATTGGCGCCAACGACACCGGCGGAATCGAATATCACGTCGTTGGTCCCCTGACTTGTCTGCTTCGCCGCCGCAGTCAACCTGGCGGGCGGGAAGACCGTCTCAAGATAGACCGGCAACTCGTTTTCGTATCTAAATTCGGACGCCGTCAGCCAGCGGCTGCGAAAGTCGCGGGCCACCTGGTGCGCGATGGCCTCCAACGAACCATCGGACTTGATCACCGGCTGGGCGGCGGCCCGGTGATTGAAATCCAGGAAACCCTGCGCTTCCTCGACGTAGCAGACCACATGGGTTTGCTGTTCCATCATCACCGCCACCAGTTTGACTTTGTAACCGCGATCGCTGAGCAGCCGGCTGGCCAGACTGGCGAAATCATCGCAGTCGCCGCGTTTCCGTTGCAGAAAGGTTTCCGCGTCCTGTGGTTTCGCGCTCAATTCAAAGGTGAATCCGGAAAAAGAACGAATGAGGGTTTCCGGCGTCAAATCAGCTTTCCCGGCCAAAGTGCTCACCGTGCCGGCGGGTGCGGGCGCGCCGAACCCCGCGGCCATCAAACCTGCCAGTGCCAGCAAGCTGCAAGAAATTCTCATTCCCGTCAGATTACGGCCCGGCCAGCTCGCGCATAAGCCCAGTCACATTGATTAGCGTGTCCGTGTTTGGGCTACAACGGCGGGCTGAAATCAACTCACTTCCGCCAACCGGCTTTCATGGCCTTGAAAGCATTCCAACCCTGCGGCGCTTGCCCTGCTTCGAGCTTCCCAGCTCCAACTGCTCGCCCGGCATGGGCATCTGTTCCCGGCAAAACGAGGTTCATCCCTCATTGTGACGCGCGCCTTGGAGAAGCGATGTTACGGGTGCAAGGAACCATGTGGTTTCGTGCGCGGCCACAACGGTCGTAAGCAAACAACGCAAGCCAACGAAGCATAGAAAAGTACAAATGAAGACTACAAAAACATTAGCCAGACGGGCCGCACTGATGGCAGTGCTGGTCCTCGGCAGCAGCACGTGGATGAGCGCCCAACCCAAACAGGGACAAATCGCGCCGCCCGCGGGCGGGCTGGATCGGCAGCAGACTCAGTATGGCACCAACAGCCAATACATCCAGGGACAAACCGGACAACCCGGGAGCGGATTGGTCCGTCAGCAGAACAGGACTGGCACCAACAGCCAAGCCGCGCAACCACTGAGCATTAACAAGGGTAGTTCCCTCATCGGGACCACCGTCAAAAATCAGCAAGGCGAGACTTTGGGAAAAATTACCGATCTCGTCATTGACTTGAACTCCGAACGCGTGTCCTACCTCGTCCTGGACAGCGGCGCCGGGATTTCCAGCACAGAGAAGTTGCACGCCGTTCCTCTGAGGGCTTTCAAGGCCGATTCCGAAGGGACGGCTCTGACACTGAACACCGATAAGGCCAAACTCGCCAGCTCCGAGGGTTTCACCAAAGACAATTGGCCGACGGTGGGTACGGCCACGTGGGGCGCGGAACCCTTTTGGCAAGATACCCAGGAGGCTGATGACTCTGCGCAAAAGCGAGCCTTGGAGCAACAGTACATCCAAGACCAGATAAACCAGGAACCCAAGGATGCCACGAAAGACTTCAGGGGAACCAAGCCTCAACAGGCTCCGTTTCCGCGTCCGTGGTGAGGTTGCGCATGCCACGACAGATGGGAAGAAAATCGAACTCCATCCTCAAGCCGTAACGACACACGCCAAGTAGAACCGGGAACTCTGCCGCAAGGCAGAGTTCCTTTTTGCTTTTAAGTTCTCAGTTGGGTCACGGCCGCCCGTTCCACTTCCAGCAATTCACGCGCGAATCCTCCTGGCGAATGGCCAACGCCCCGACGAACTCTGTCGCCGGAAACAAGGAGTGAAGCAACCATGTTTCTGAATCGTAGGGAACGGCCAGCAGTTCTGCGGCCTTGCCGGGCGCCACCGAAACCTCGATCTGGTTCAGGCGATCGTCCAATCCTGACCCGATGGCCTTGAGACAGGCTTCTTTGCGCGTCCAGCAATTGAAGAAAGCTTCCGCGCGCTGTTCCGGGGGCAGCGCCAGCAGGCAGAGCTTTTCGCGCGGCGAGAAAAAGCGCTCCGCGATTTGCTCCGCATCGTTCATGGCGCGGATGCGTTCAACATCCACACCCAGGGCGTGCTTCGCCACGGCGTAAACGGCAATGGAATCCGAGTGGGCCAGGTTGAAATGCAGCGAACGAGCGGCTGCCGGGGCGGCGATTTGTGGTTTTCCCGACTCCCCGTAAGCGAAGGTGAGGCTACGGGGATTGATGCCGAGCAGCGCCGTCAGGATTTCTCTCAGCGTGCCGCGTCCGGCAACGAATCGGCGGCGGTCTCGTTCCAGATGGAAACGTCTGGCGCGTTGCCATTCATCATCCGAAAGCCAGGAAGCCAGTTCGTCAATTCGCTCGGCGGGGATATCGAGCGGAGCCGAGAACACATGAACCTCGCCGTCAGCCGGCTTCAAGCCGTCGGGTGCGGCGTTCCACAGGACTTCAATTGTCTTCATACGCTCTGATAAAAATGGACCGGGAACTTCACGCGACTCCATGTGCCGGGCCGCCAGCACTCGGAGAGCCGGAGCCACGGTTTTGCCGCCAGCATCGGGCTGAGCACCGGATTGCCATAGGCGATCCGCAGGGAACGGGGCCGCGCTTCGAGAGATTGTTCGATGCGCCCCAGCATTTTCTCCATCGTCTCCTCGCCAAACGGGGAAATCAGTATCACGGTGCTGACCGTATCAAAGTCGAAATCCGCCGCAGACTGGCAGGCAAACCGCACGCGAGCCTGGCGACCACGCATTCTCCGGCCGTTCGCTGCACCGAGGGCCAGCAGGTCCGCGTCAATATCAACGCCGATCACTTCCTTGACATGGTACGTGGCCGCGATGCAAACGACCCGGCCCTTGCCGCATCCGATGTCCACGACCACGTCATCCGGCTGCAATGCGAGGTGATCGAAGATTTTGAAATAAGTGTCGTAGGCGAGGCAGCCGTAGTCGCGCGCATCGTGATGCTGGACAAAGACACCGCCCGTGGTCTGAATGCCCAGTTTAGCTTCCCAGAACAAATCGCAGGCGCGGTTGAGCAACGAGGTGCAATACCGCGGAAATTTGGGCGCGGGCGAAAACCGGTATTCCGGAGTTAATTCAGCGGCGAGCGTTGACATACCGGCAGAATATGGACTTGGCGGACATGGCCGCCAGTAGGTGAATACCTACCTTCACGGGAATCTTGACGGGCTCGCGCGCCCGGCGCGACGCGGGATGCCCCACTGCGAATACAAAAGTTTTAGAACCCTTGCGCCTTCGCCTCTTTGCGTCTTTGCGTTAAATGGCTTTCTGCCTGGATACGGCTAAGGCGGCCCGGACGCGCCTGCCCTATCTGGCAAAATGCCAAAAGGCTTCCTTGACACCCGCTCCCGCCGACTTGAGGGTTGGTCAGTTGGAATGAAATCGTTTCCCCAGTGCTGCACCTCATTGCTCAACCGCGCCTGTGATCTTTTTTGGGAGGCGCGGCTTGGGATCCGCACGCTCGGCGGAGCGAGCAGTCTTCACCCGGATGCCGAGGATTACGGCTACCTCGCCTACCACACCTGTTTTTCCATTTTCGACCGGCTCGCCCTACAGCCGTCGGACGTCGTTGCCGATCTCGGCTGCGGCAAGGGCCGGGTCGTTTGCGTCGCGGCCACGTATCGCGTCCAGGAAGTGATCGGTATTGAAATTGATCCTCCGCTCTGCGCGCAGGCCGAGGCCAACGCCGCCCGAATGCGCCGCCGCCGCGCGCCCGTTCGCTTCGCCTGCCAGTCCGCCGTGGATTTCAATTACGATGACGTGACCGTAGTGGTGATGTTTCACCCGTTCGGGGCCGACACCCTGCGTGAGGTGCTCGGCAACTGGCAGAAATCGCTTCAGGCAAGACCGCGCGTGCTCCGGATCGTTTACAGCAATCCCTTGCTCGGCTCGATGATCGCCGCGCAACCGTGGATTCAACCTTTTGAGTGCTGGAATCCAAGCCCGTGGAGCCGCCTGAAGTTTCCCGTTAATTTTTACCGCAGTGTTCCCGCCTGATGGGAAGCGTCAGTCCCTCGCTGGCGCCACGCCCGCTGCGGTTGTCGCAGAGGAAGAAAGGCGCGCCCGCAAATTCACCCGGGCAATTCGCTCTGCGGCGGCGTCACTGTCCGGCGCCCACCGTTTCGGCACTGGCCTCATCGTCACCGGCCACCATGGCTGGTTCCGTTTGCGGGAGATTCACACGCTTGTCGGAAATCAACTGACCGAAATCGAGTTTGATGAGGCGGTCCGCGCAGGCGAAATACTTTTCATCGTGCGTGATCACGACAATCGTTTTGCCGCGCGCTCTCAGTTCCGGAAGCAGTTGGCGATAGAAAATATCCTTGAACTGCGGGTCCTGATCGGACGCCCACTCATCAAACAGGTAGAACGGCCGGTTCTCCAGATAGGCGGTGAGGAGCGCCAGCCGTTTCCGTTGACCTTGCGAAAGGTCCACCGTCGAGAGGTGGCCGTCCCGGATCTTGACCTTGTGGTCCAGTTGCAATTGCACGAGGTAACTCTTCGCCCGGATATCGAGATCGGTCTGCTCCACGCCGAGCAAGCTTTCGAAGAGATGAAAGTCGCCGAAGACGGCTGAAAAAAGCTGCCGGTATTGCTCGCGGTTCTCCTCGAAGATCGGTTTGCCATCGAGCCGGATTTCCCCAATCTCCGGCTCATAGAGTCCGGTGAGGATTTTTGCCAGCGTGGATTTGCCGCTGCCGTTTCCCCCAACGATAAAAACCAATTCGCCCGGACGGAACGTCAGGCTCATGGGGCCGAGTACAAAATGGCTGCCATCCTTTTCGCCGTGATACGAGTGGGTCACGCCGACCAGGTCCAGTCGTTCGAACGGCATCTCCTCCTCCGCCGGGATTGCCTCCGGCCCCGGGGCCGGTGCGTTGGCGGTAAGCGAAAAGCCGAGTTGCTGAATCTTTTGCAGCGCGACATTGGCCCGGCCAAACAACGAAAAGGTGCTCAGCACTCCCGCCAGCGGCCCCATCAGATACAGCGTGGTGATGATGTAACCCGTAAGCGCTTCCGTGCCGATGTTGAAGAAGGTTGGCAGCAGGAACAGCATCAGGCCGACAAACAGATAGAACATCAGATGACTCCAATGCTGCGAGATGGTGAAGCGACGCTCCGCGGTCATGTTATGTCGCTGATACGCCTCGGTCGCGTCGTAAACTCCCTTCGCAAAAAACACCTCGCGCCGCGCGCGATGCAGCTTCAATTCCTTGATGCCGAGCGTCAGTGCACGAAAATGGCCGAACAGCTTGTCTTCCTCTTCCCGCGCCAGGAGCAACGAGCGAAACGCGCCCTTCATCAGGAAGCTGTAGGCAATCGCACCCAAAACGATCAAGCCGAGCAGGCTGAGCAGCACCTGCCAGGAAAGCCACGCCAGATAAACCGCGCCACCCAATAGCAGCGCGCCATTCACGGCGGTCAACGACACGGCCAGCAGCGCCTGGGCGATGTGATAGATGTCGTCCGTCAACGCCACCTGCAACCGGGCCGGGCCGAGTTCTTCAATCTTGCGCAGCGGAGCGTTCAGAATCGAACGGACCAGATCCCGACGCAGGTTGGCAATTACGCCCTGGGAAAAGCGGACGGCCACAATTTGCGAATAATAACTGGTCAGCAACCGGCCCAATCCCAACGCGGCAAAGGCGCCGATAATGACCGCCGTGGTGCGTCCTTGATGGTTCAGCGCGATATTCACCATGGCGATCAAGCCGGCGTTGCACGCACCGCTCAACAACGCCGCCACGGCCGTGAGAATCAACATTCGCCGGCAGTTGCGCAGAACAAATAAGAAAAGAACCATAAGATGATGGGGCAGCGGGTTTACGTAACGAGGACCGCCGGGGGCGGGTTTGTTTCGGGAGTTTCTCCTTCGCCCGGCGGCGGGGGCAGCCCCTCGGCGGCCAGGGCGATGGTGGGCGCCTCGAATAAACCGGCGACCGGCAGTTCAACTCCAAAGACCTGCCCCATTCGGGCGATGGCCTGCACCGCCAGCAGCGAGTTGCCGCCGAGATGGAAAAAATTATCGTTAAGTCCGACGTGCGTCAGACCGAGCACTTGAGCCCAGATTTTGGCGACCGCTTTTTGCGTCGAGGTCTTCGGGGGCTGATAATCTCCCGCCAGTTCCAGCCGGGACGGCTCGGGCACGGGCATCCGCTGGCGATCCACCTTGCCGCTGGGCGTCATCGGAAAAACTTCGAGTGGGACGAACACCGCAGGCACCATGTATTCCGGCAATTTTTCCTTCAAGAAAAGGTGCAGTTCCTCGCTCGCGCACGGCTTGGCCGGTGGGGAGATGTAATAGGCCACCAACCGTTTTGGTCCCGGTTGGTCCGCACGCGCCATCACCACAGCGTCGCGGACCTTTGCGTGTTGCCGCAAGGTGGCTTCGACTTCTCCCAGCTCGACCCGGAAGCCGCGAATCTTTACCTGCTCATCCCGGCGCCCCAGGAATTCGATGTTTCCGTCCGGTTGGTAGCGGGCCAGATCACCGGTCTTGTAGAGCCGGGCTTCGGTGTCCTCGTTGAACGGATGGGGGAAAAACCGGCACGCGGTCAAATCCGGCCGATGGAGATAGCCGCGCGCCAGACAATCCCCGCCAATGTAAATTTCTCCCGCGACGCCGACCGGCACCGGCTGGCGCGCTTCATCGAGCAGATAGATTTCAGTGTTGGCAATCGGCCGGCCAATGGACGGCAGCGCCGGCCAGCGGCTGGGTGGACCGCTCAAGGTGCAGGCGGTCACGACGTGGCTCTCGCTCGGGCCGTAATGATTGTGCAGCGTGCAATCTGTCAGCCGCTCGAACATCCGCACGAGCGCCGGAGTCGTCTGCAATTGCTCGCCCGCCGTGATGATCTCTCGCAAAGCGTAGTCGTCGGAGCTTTCCGGCTTGAAGCTTTCGGCCAGTTGCTGCAGGGCCACAAAGGGCAGGAACAGGCGTTCAATCTTCATTTCGCCGATGAATTGCCACAGGGCCACAGGATCGCGCCGCAGGTTTTCCTCCACCAGCACGAGCGTTCCGCCCGCGCACCAGGTCGAAAACATTTCCTGAAACGAAACATCGAAACTCAGCGAAGCGAATTGCAGCGTCCGCCCGCCTTCCGTCAATTTGGAATTTCGCAATTGCCAGGCGATCAGGTTGACCAGCGCCCGGTGCGGCATCGCCACGCCTTTAGGCCCACCGGTGGAGCCGGAGGTGTGGATGACATAAGCGAGATGCGCCGGCTGCGGCGCCGCCACCGGCTGGGGGGCATCCTGGGGAGCGGTGTCCGCCAGCGAATCCACGCAGACGATTCTGAGGGTCGCGATCGGAAACCGGAGCCGGTCTTGCAGCGCTGCCTTGGTCAGCAGCACCGGCATGCCGGCATTCTCAACCATCATTTGCAGCCGTTCGGACGGATAGGCCGGATCCAGCGGCACATACGCTCCGCCGGCCTTCAGGATGGCCAGCACGCCAATGACCATGTCGAGTGATCGTTCGATGCAGATGCCCACCGGCACGTCGGGGCCTACATTGAATCCTCGCAAGTGTTGGGCAAGACGTTCGGCGCGCCCGTTCAGTTCCTCATAGGTGAGTGATTGGTCACCGAACACCACCGCCACCGCGTCCGGCGTGCGCCCGACTTGTTCCTCGAACAACTGATGAACGCAGCTTTCGCGCGGATAATCGGCCTTCGTTTGGTTCCATGCCACGAGCAATTTGTGCTTCTCTTCCGGGCTTAATGGCGGGGCGGCACGCCGGTCCGATCTTCCCCCGACCGTGTCAGGATCGGACTGCAAGTAAGGTTCGATCAGCTTCGCCAGCGGTTTGACGTGCGGCACGTCGAGAATGCTCTCGTGCTCCCCCGGAACGATGTGGACCGTCACGCCACCCGCCGCGAACTCGCCCCAACCGCAGGCATTGTCGAAGGAGCAGACGAGCGGATGACCGCGGGTGCGAAACAGCGTGACGTGGCCGCCGTAAGGTTTCGGCCGGTAATCGGCGTAGGCCCGCAGGTGGGTGGCCCACAGTTCGCGGCGGTCTTCCGGTTGCGTGGTCAGGTCCACCCAGTCGTCCACGTCCAGTTCCACCGTCACTCTGCGCAGGCGGTTCAAGAGATTGAAACAATGTTTCTTGATGACGCGCGCCCGCCAGAGCACCAGTTGTCGCCTTTGCTCGGGTTTGAGGCTCAGCACATGCCTCAGCCGGTCGCGGAAGTTCCAGAGAAAGTTGACGCAGAACCCGGGCGTCGGTCGAACGTGGTAATAGTTGGAGTTGGGCAGCGGACAATTAAACAGGGCGAGGAGGGAAACCGTTTGGCCCTGCGCTTCGAGCAGGCGCGCCATTTCGTAAGCCACATTGCCGCCGAAGCAGTAACCGCCCAGACGATAGCTGCCCCGGGGCTGAAATGCGCGCAAGTCCGCCACATATTGCAAGGCCATCTCTTCCAGCGTGCCGAACTCCTCCCCGCCGTCCAGGCCACGGGAGTTGAACGCGTAAACCGGCTGGTCCGGTCCGAGAAAACGGGCGAGGTTGGCGTAACCCCAAAGCATGCCCCCGCCGATGCCATGCACCAGAAACAGCGGTGGCTTTGACCCGTTGGGTTGAATCTCCACAATCGAAGAGGCAAACCGTGGGTTCTGGTGTTCGCCGCCACGCAGCGACGCCGCCAATTGTTCGACGGTGGGCGATTGGAAAACAGCCGCCGTGGTGAGCTTCCGGCCGAACGCCTTTTCGATCCGCGCCACGATGCGCGCGGCCAGCAGCGAATTTCCGCCCAGATCAAAAAACTGGTGCCGCACCCCGATGGGGCGGGTATTCAACATTTCCTCCCAGATCGTCGTCAACTGGCGCTCCATCTCATCCCGTGGCGCGACGAATTCGCCCGCCAGCACAGGTGTTCCCGGGTCGGGTCCAGGCAATCCTTTCCGGTCCACCTTCCCGTTCGGCGTCAGCGGCAATTCAGCCAGCGCGACGAACACCGCGGGTACCATGTACTCGGGCAACGCCTCCTTCAGGAACGAACGAAACTCGCCATGCGCGATCAACGCCCCGGGTTTCGCCACGAAATAAGCCACCAGGCGCATGTCGCCGGGAGTGTCCTCGCGCGCGACGACCACCGCCTGCTTGACGGCGGGATGACGCACCAGTGCCAGTTCAATCTCGCCCGGCTCGATGCGAAACCCGCGAATCTTTACCTGATCGTCCATGCGCCCGATGAATTCCAGATTGCCATCAGGCCATCGGCGAACCCGGTCGCCAGTCTTGTACAGCCGCGCGCCGGGAGCGTCATTGAATGGATGGGGAATGAACTTCGCCGCCGTCAGGTCCGGACGGTTGAGATAGCCCCGCGCCAGACCCGCGCCGCCCAAATGCAGTTCGCCGGGTTCGCCAGCCGGGACGGGACGCAACTGCTCGTCGAGCACGAAAGCTTCGACGTTGGCGATGGGCTGGCCGATGGGCACCGAGGTCGGCTCGGGAAGCGGCTGGGAAAGATCAGCCTCGTAAAGCGTCGCCGTGATCGTCGCCTCGGTGGGACCGTAAGCGTTGAACCACCGCCCGCGGTTGCCGGTGAGCGCCCGCCACTGAGCCAGGGCCTCCGGCAGTACCCGTTCGTTGCCGGTGATCAGCAGGCGGACCGAAACCGGCACTTCTGCCCCCGTAGTCTCCAGGTCGTCAACCAATTCATGCCACCATGAGGCCGGCAGGTTCAACACCGTGATCCGCTCCTGCTCGACGAAACGCAGGAACAGGTCGAAGGACCCGGTGCAATCTTCGGAACGTAACACGACTGTCGCGCCACTGATCCAAGCCGGGAAAATCTCTTCGCCGGCCACATCAAAACTGAGCGAGGTGAATTGCAGTACCCGGTCGGCTGCTGACAATTGATAAATGTTTGCCACGGTCCGGCTGTGATTGGCAAGACTGCCATGACCGATCAGCACGCCTTTGGGTTTGCCAGTGGAGCCGGACGTGTAAATGACATAAGCCAGATCGTCCGCCGTGGGCTGGGGAACGATATTCTCCCCGCCCGCCTGACTGATCTTTCCCCAGTCCGAATCCAGGCAGACGACCGTGGCGGGACGGCGGGCGCCTTTAGCCGCCGCCGACTCCGCGGGACCGGAAAACAAATCCGACAACTTTCGTTGTGTGAGGATGACTGGCGGCTGGGAATCGTCGAGAATGAAGCGCAAGCGCTCTTTGGGATATGCCGGGTCCAAGGGAACGTACGCGCCACCGGCCTTGAGCACGCCGAGCATCGCCACGGTCATGCGCCACGAGCGCTCGAGGCAGATGCCCACCAGGGTCTCTGTCTTGACGCCCAGTGAACGCAGGTAATTCCCCACCTGATTGGCGAGCGCGTTGAGTTCGCTGTAGGTGAGCGATTTTCCTTCGCCGCTCACCGCCACTGCTTCAGGTGTGCGGGCAACTTGGGCTTCAAACAACTCCACAATAGTTGCTTCTCGATGGCCATTTCGCTGCCCGAAAAGCGAGGGCGATTTGTTGCCTGCCAGCCGCGGAAGCGGCAAGCCGGGCTGGTCGGCGCGGGCCTCGAATGGCAGGGATTCGTCGTTTTGCGCGCGCGCCAATTCACCCCGGAGTTCCTCTGCCAGCATGCGGACGTGCGGTGCGTCGAGAATCTGCTCATGCGCGCCGGGCACGAGATGAACCGCGGCCCCGCCACCGGCGAATGCGTGCCAGCCGTAAGCGTCGTCGAACGAACACCAAAACGGATGGCCGTGGCTGCGCAGGAGCATCACGCGCCCCGCATAGGGCTGCGTGCGGTGTTGAAACAGGGCGTGGATATGCGTTCGCCAGAGCTGGCGTTGCTCGGGCGGATAGGCGCTCAGGTCCACCAGTTCGTCCACTACCACCCCGGACGGCAGTTGCCTGCTAAACAGTCGCGCGATCTTTCGGGTGAACGTGCGCGCGTACCAGCCGATGAACACGCGTCGCTCTGGACCTGGCCGGCGAATCAAACAGCCGGCGAAGTAACATAAGTTGCTCACGAAGCGCGCGATCCACACCGGTGAGGGCGCGGCGTGGTCATAGGCGGAGTTGGGCGGGATGGAATTCAACAGCGCCAGCAGCGCCACCCGCTCACCTTGTTCGTGAAGCTGCCGCGCCATTTCATAAGCAACGTTGCCGCCAAAGCAGTAGCCACCCAGGTAATACGGTCCTTGCGGCTGAAAAGTCCGGAGGTCGGCGACATAATGCGCGGCCATCTCCTCGATGGTGGTGAACTCCTCCTGCCCATCCAGGCCGCGCGATTTGAAGGCATAGACGGGCTGGTCGGTGCCGAGGTGCAGCGCCAACGCCGTGTAACCCCACAGCATCCCGCCGCCAGCACCATGCACGAGCATGAGGGGAGGTCGGCTGCCCTGCGGCTGGATTTCCATGATGCTGGTTGCGGGCGGCGGCTGGCTCTCCTCGCGAAGTAGCTTCGCCATCTGCGCAACGGTTCGGGAGTGAAACACAGACGCGACGGGAATTCGTTTTCCAAAAGTGGTTTCCACACGGGCAATCAACCGCAAGGCCAGCAACGAATGTCCACCCAGTTCAAAGAAATCATCGCTGGCTCCCACGCGAATGTGACCCAGGACCTCCTGCCAGATTTCAGCCAGCCGTTTTTCGACATCGTCGCTGACAGCCACGGACAACTCACGGGATTTGCTTTCTGGTTCGCTTGGATCGGGCAGTGCTTTGCGGTCCACCTTGCCGTTGGCGGTGAGTGGCAGCGATTGAAGCCGGACAAAACTGGATGGAATCATGTAATCGGGCAGCGCACGCCGGAGGTGTTCGCGCAATTCTTCGACGGCTGGTGGCGCGGAGTTCGTGCCCACAGAATAAGCCGTGAGCTGCTTGTCCCCGAAACGGTCTTTCCGGGCGACGACCACGCACTCGCGCACGGCCGGATGCCGGGTCAACACGGTCTCGATTTCGCTCAACTCGACCCGATTGCCGCGAATCTTTACCTGCGCATCCAGGCGGCCAAGAAACTCGATGCTCCCATCCGGCAGCCAGCGGGCGAGATCACCGGTTTTGTACAGCATCGAATCGGAGCGCGGACAGCTTTGTCCGCTCGAACCTGGCGACGCGCGGACAAGGCTGTCTGCGTTCCTGCTGAATGGGTTCGGAATAAATTTCCGCGCCGTCAGTTCGGGCTGGTTCCGATAACCGCGCGCCAGGCCATCGCCGCCCGCGTAAAGTTCGCCCGGCACGCCGATGGGAACCGGTTGCAGATGTTCGTCCAGCAGATAGACCTGCGTGTTCGCAATCGGTCGCCCAATTGGAATCGAACGGCCTGCAACACTCGCGTTCGTGACTGTGTGGCAACAGGTGAACGTCGTGTTCTCGGTCGGACCATAACCATTGATCAATCGGCAATCGGGCAATTCTGTCAGCGCGCGTTTCACGTGCGGCACAGACAGCACGTCGCCCCCCGCCAGAAGCTGGCGCAAGCCGCGCAGCGAGTTGCTCTGCTCCTCAATCATGTGATGAAATAGACCCGACGTCAGCCAGAGCGTGGTGACACCGCGCTGCTGTATAAACTCGCCCAGTTCCGTCAGCGATGGCGCGTGCGGCGGGAAAATAACGAGTCGTGCCCCGTTCAACAGCGGCCCCCAGATTTCAAATGTCGAGGCATCGAACGCCAGCGGTGCGAGTTGCAAAAAAACGTCGGTCGCCGCAAAGGACGCATAGTTCGTGTTCTTCACCAGCCGCACAACCGCGCGATGCGGGACGCACACACCCTTGGGTTTGCCGATCGAGCCGGAGGTAAAACTGATGTAGGCCAGGCTTTCGGCGGTCGCCTGGTTGACGGGATTTGTCATCGGCTCCCGCCCGATTTCCTTTTTGAGCAAATCCAGACAAATAATCTTTGAATCCGAGATTTGAGATTTGAGATTTGAAATGATCGCCGGGCCCGTCCCGGGCAGAAAACCACGAAGTTTATCCTGCGTCAGCACCATCGGGGCGTTCGTCTCTTCCAGCATGAGCGCGAGACGTTCCTTTGGATGGGCCAAATCGAGCGGTAGGTAAGCGCCGCCGGCCTTCAAGATGCCGAGCAAGCTGACAATCATGTCCAGCGATCGCTCCAGCCACAGTGCCACCAATACGTCCGGTCCGACGCCGCGCTTTTGCAGATGATGCGCGAGTTGATTGGCGCGTTCGTTGAGCTCGCGGTAAGTCAGTTGCGCGCCTTCGAATTCCACCGCGACACTCTCCGGCGTGCGGGCCACCTGTTCCTCGAACAAATGCGCCACGGTTTGATCCTTGGGGTAATCCGTTCGCGTGTAATTCCACGCGACGAGGATTTGTTCACGCTGGGCCTCGGTCAGGAGTGGAAGCTCAAAAACCCGCTGGCGTGCGCCGGCGGCGATGCCTTCGAGCAGCGTCTGAAAATGACCGAGCCAGCGCTGCACCGTCTCCGCGGCGAACACGTTCTTGTTGTAACGGCAATCCAGTTGAATGACACCGTTCATTTCATCCACGTCGAAACTCAGATCGAAGTTCGTGAAACTGTGTGCATTCGTCGCCACGTCCGTCTCCAATCCGTCAAATGTCAAATCGCCGTCCAACCGCGCGGCATTGAACGTCACGGACACAAGTGGAATCCGATTTCCGTCGCGTGGCAGATTGAGCTTTTGCACCAGGCTGCCGTAGGTGAAGTGCTGATGTTCGTGAGCATCGAGAAAGGCTTCCTTCACGGCGACGAGGTGGTCGGCACCGGATTGGTCATCCATCACGGTGGCGCGCAGCGGAAGAAAATTGATACAATGGCCCACGAGCGTGTCGCCGCCTTCCATCGCGCGATCGGCTATCGGAATACCGATCACGATTTCCCGCTGTCCAGACAGACGGCGCAACAGCCCGAAACAGCCGGCCAGCAGCGTGGTGAACCACGTGCAACCGTGTTGCGCGGCCACGCGCTTCAAGTCCCGGGCCAGCGTTGCAGGAATCCGGCGGGAGGCGCGCGCGCCATCGAACGTCCGGGCCGCCGGCCGCGGACGGTCGGTTGGCAATTCCAGCATCGGTGCGCCTGCGGCGAATCGCTTCACCCAGTAGGCTTCGTCGTCGGGGCGTCCGTTATTCGCGCGGCGTCGAGTTTGTGCATTGACGAATTCGCTCAGTTGCAGCGGTGCCGGCAATCCGCTGGGAACGCCGCGAGTTTCGGCCGAATAGATGGCAGCCAGTTCCCGCAGGAGGATGCCGAATGAGTGGCCGTCGCAGACGATGTGGTGGATGGTCAACATCAACACGTGCTCTGGTTCGCTCAACCGAATCAACTGCGCGCGCACCAATGGATCGTTGCTCAGGTCGAATACCCGCCGTGATTCCGCGATCTGTATCGCGTCCAATCGCGAGGCGCGTGCTTCTGCGTCCAGTTCCGTCAGGTCAACAACCGGAATCTCGATCTGCAACGCAGGATGAACGTGCTGAAACTCGCCGTCGGCATCAAAGGTGGTCCGCAGGGCTTCGTGCCGGTCCACGAGTTTTTGCAGGGCGGCGCGCAAAGCGTCGGCCTTCAGCGGCCCGCGCAGATGGAGCAGCCGGCACTCGCTGTAGGCGCACGAGGCGGCGTCGCTCATTTGTGACGCCAGCCACAATTCCCGCTGTGATTCGGTCACCGGCACCGTCACAACGCCGTTCCCACGCTCACGGGCCGTGCCGGTGAGCGGAGTTCCTTGCTGGCCGCCATTCGGACTGGCCGCCTCCGGTTGTTCGGGTGACAAGGCGGAATCAATGTGTCCGGCGAGCGCGTCCATCGAGGAAAACTCTTTCAGCAATTGCCGGAACGCGACTCGCACACCAAACTTCTTTTCGATGGCCAGGCTGGCTTGCGTCAGGAAAAGCGACTCGAAGCCCATTTCTGTAAACGTTGTGGTGCTGGCCATCGCGTCGAGATTCATGCCGGACAACTCGGTGAACAATGCGCTCAATTCTCCGGTGACGCGCGCTTTGCCCTGAGCGGGAGCGCCGATCTCCAGATCGGCGCGTTCCAAGTCGCGACTGGAATCAAGCCGATCAGGAGATCGGCGCTCCGGCTGAGGTAAAGAAAGCGGCAATCCCGCTCCTTGCTTGGCGCCATTGCCATTTTGCGCGCCGTTGGTTTCAGAAGTGCGATCCATACTCGCCCTCGGCTCAATCCAATATCGTTTTCGCTCGAAGGGATAAGTAGGCAGGCGCACGCGGAGGCGTTGCTCGTCAGCATGAAAGCCCCGCCAGTCCACACGCGCACCGCAGAGCCACAGTTCGCCGAGTGCCGTGAGCAACGAGCTCACATCCGAAGAGGAAGCGTTCGCGCGGCGCAGTGACGACACGACCGATGTCTTGCTGTTCTTCGCCGGGTGCTGTTTCGCCAGGTTGCTCAACGTCTGGCCGGGACCAACTTCGAGCAGCACGCGCTCGGGAACTTTCAACAACTCCTCGAGTCCGTCCGCAAAGCGAACCGTGTGTCGCAACTGCCGGGCCCAATATGCCGGATCGGTCGCCTGCTCCGCAGTGATCCAGGTGCCCGTGACGTTTGAAACAAAGGGCAGCTCTGGCGCGTGGCGCTTCACGCTGCGAACCAGTTCCGTGAACGCGCCGAGCATCGGCTCCATCATTGCCGAATGAAAGGCGTGCGAAGTCTGCAACGGAGTGGCGGCCACGTTTCGCTGTGCAAGCTGGCTTCGCAACTCCGCGACCGCGTCCGTCGGTCCCGAGATAACGCAAGAAGCGACGCCGTTCACTGTAGCGAGCGAGAGTCTTTCCGTGAGGAGCGGCAACACTTCACGCTCCGGCAGGCGCACGGCGAGCATTGTGCCGGCGGGCATTTGCTGCATCATTCGCCCGCGTTCGCCGACGAGTCTGAGCGCGTCTTCGAGCGAAAACACACCTGCCAGACACGCCACCACGTATTCGCCGATGCTGTGGCCGATCATCGCTTCCGGTTTCACGCCCCAACTCATCCACAGTTTTGCCAGCGCGTACTCGATCACAAAAAGGGCCGGCTGCGTGATCCGCGTTTGCGTCAATTGGCGTGTGGCTTCTTCCTCCTGGCCTGCGTTGGGAAAGAGAATTGTTCGCAGGTCGAGTCCGAGGTGCGGTTTGAGCAGTTCGCAAGCGGCATCAACATCTTCGCGGAATGTCTGTTCACTTTCGTAAAGCTCCAATCCCATGTTTACGTGTTGCGCACCTTGACCCGGGAACATGAACACCACCGGCGGATTGTCGTTCGCCTGAACGCGCGTGATGACGCGTTTCGGATCCAACGACGCCAGCGCGTTTGCAGCGTCATCGGTATCACGGCAGACAAGCATTTGGCGGTGCGCAAACTCGCGACGGCCCACTTGCAGCGTGTGGGCAACGTCAGCCGGGTTGAGTTCCGGATGTTGTTTGAGGTGTTCTGCGAGATTCGCCGTGGCCCGGTCCAGCGCCGCCGCTGTCTTGGCCGAAAGCAGGATGAGCCGGGATGGACGAGACTTGGAAACCGGCGAGCCCGCAGCTTGGGAAACCTGTGCAACAGGCGCTTCTTCGAGCACGACGTGGGCATTCGTGCCGCCGATGCCGAACGAACTCACCCCCGCCCGCCTCGGCCCCGTGCCGTTCTTCCACTCGGTGAGCTTCCCGTTCACGAAGAACGGGCTGTTTGCGAAATCAATTTTTGGATTTGCCGCCTCATAATGCAGCGTTGGCGGCAGTTGCTTATGTTGCAGCGCGAGCGCTGTCTTGATGAGGCCCGCCACTCCCGCCGCGGTGTCGAGATGGCCGATGTTGGATTTCACCGAGCCAACCGCGCAGAAATTCCTCTTAGCCGTACCGGCCCTAAACGCCCTGGTCAGACCCTCGATTTCAATCGGGTCGCCCAGCGGCGTGCCGGTGCCGTGGGCTTCGACGTAACTGATCGTTTCCGGCTCCACGCCGGCCATCGCTTGCGCCAGGGCGATGACTTCGGCCTGGCCCTCAACACTCGGCGCGGTGTAACCGATCTTCGCCGCACCGTCGTTGTTGATCGCGAAGCCCTTGATGACCGCGCAAATCGAGTCGCCGTCCGCGAGAGCGTCTTCGAGGCGCTTCAACACGACGATGCCGGCGCCTTCGCCTGCCACCGTGCCGGCGGCCTGCGCATCGAACGCGCGGCAATGTCCGTCCGGTGAAGCGATGCCGCCTTCGCGGTAGAGATGACCTTTCTTCTGCGGGAACGAAATGGAAACCGCGCCAGCCAGCGCCATGTCACATTGGTAATTCAGCAGATGCTGGCACGCGACACAGACCGCGACGAGCGACGTCGAACACGCGGTCTGGATATTCAGGCTTGGCCCCTTGAGATTCAGTTTGTAGGAAACGCGCGTCGGCAAAAAATCTTTGTCGTTGCCGAGCATCACCTGGTAATCGCCGATCAGGCTGATGAGTTCGGGATGCGACGCCAGATTGTGCGCGGCGTAGGTGTTCATGCTCATGCCGGCGAACACGCCGATCGCGCCGTTGAATCGCTCCGCGTCCCAACCCGCGCTTTCGAGTGCTTCCCACGCACATTCAAGGAAAACGCGATGCTGGGGATCGGTCACCTCGGCCTCCTTGGGATTCATGCCGAAGAACGCGGCGTCGAACAGGTCCGCATCGTCGAGCACCCCGCGGGCTTTGACGTAATTCTTGTTCTCCTTTGGCACTGCGACTCCGCCGGCGGCCAGTTCCTCGTCGCTGAAAAACGAAATGCCTTCGACTCCGGCGCATAGGTTTTTCCAAAACTCGTCAACGTTGCGCGCCTTCGGAAAGCGCCCGGCCATGCCGATGATCGCGATGCCTTGCGTCGAATCGCTCATGCCGACACCTCCTCCTCGCGACGGGGGGCGAACGCTGCACGCTGCCGCTTGGCACGGTCATGAACTTTTTTGAATGGAGTTGTTTCCTCCCGCTCACTCAAAAACTTCGTGAGCGCGCCGATGGTCGGATACTGAAAGAGCCTGACAATAGGTAGATCCATGCCGAGCGAGTCACGCAACCGCGCCTGCACCTGCACGACCAGCAACGAATGACCGCCTAGATCGAAGAAGTTGTCGTGCAATCCCACTCGTTCGACGCGCAAGAGCGCGCACCAGATTGTCACGATGGCCTTTTCCATTTCCGTGCGTGGCGCGACGTAGGCAGTGTCGAGGGAAACACGAATGTCCTCGGGGTCGGGCAGCGCTTTGCGATCCACCTTGCCGTTCGGCGTCAGCGGGAGTTTGTCCAACGACACGAACGCCGCAGGCACCATCGGATCGGGCAACTCCTGCTTCAGGAACTCGCGCAGTTCGGTCGCGGTCGCAACATGTCCATTCGCGGCGACGTGATAAGCTACCAGCCGCTGGTCACCCAGCGCGACTTCGCGCGCGATGACGACGGCTTCCCGCACATCGGGGTGGCGAGCGAGCACGGCTTCGATTTCTGCCAATTCGATCCGATGGCCGCGAATCTTGACCTGGCTGTCGGTGCGTCCGAGGAATTCAATCGTGCCATCCGCACGATAACGCGCAAGATCGCCAGTACGATACAGGCGCGGAGACATTCCGGATGGTTGGGCGGCGAGTTCGCTTGCGAACGGATGAGGAATGAATTTTTCCGCCGTCAATTCCGGACGATTGAGATAGCCGCGCGCGACGCCTTCGCCGCCGATGAACAGTTCGCCCGGCACTCCAACGGGCACGGGCTGGAGTTGTTGATCGAGAATGTAAATCTGTGTGTTCGCAATTGGCCGGCCAATTGGAATCGCACCGTCGGTTCCATCAACGCGGTGCGTGGCCGACCAGATTGTCGTCTCGGTCGGGCCATACATGTTCAGTAACTCGCCGGAGAAGACCCGCCGCAGTTGGCCAACCAGAGTCGAGGGCAGTGACTCCCCGCCCAGCAAAAGCTTGCTGAGCCGTCGCATGGCCTCATGCGATTCCGGCGCAAGGAGGAGTGTCCCGGCCAGGGAGGGAGTACACTGCATGTGTGTGACGCCATGCCGGAGAATTTGATCCGACATTGAGCGCCATTGGCCATTTGCCTTTTTAAATTCACGATGGGCTTGGCCGTTGCGGCTGCGATTCGGGTCCGGCTCGCGATGAATGATGACTTTGCATCCGCGCGTCAGCGTCCAGAAAAGTTCGAGGACCGAGATGTCGAAAGAAATGCTGGTGACGGCGAGCCACACCCCCGGCTCCGTGCCCAGCACGCGGTCCATGCCGGCAAAGAAGTTCACCACGTTGCGATGCGTGACCATCACACCCTTCGGTTTGCCGGTGGAGCCGGAGGTGTAGATTACGTAGGCGAGGTCGCTTGATTGTGGATTGCGGATTGTGGATTGCGGATTTGAGGCGTGTTGCGTGTTGCGTGTTGCGTGATTGAAAGCGTCGAGGCACAACACGCTTAGATTGGGACTAACGAATTTGAAATCCGCTTGCAGTGATTCCTGGGTCACCAACACCTGTGCCTGGGAATCTTTGAGCATGAAGGCCAGCCGCTCTTTCGGATAGGTCGGATCCAGCGGCACGTAAGCCCCGCCGGCCTTCAGAATGCCGAGCAAGCCAACCATCATCTCCACCGAACGCTCCACGCATATTGCCACGCGGACATCTGCGCCCACTCCCATCGTTTGAAGTTCACGCGCCACGGCATCCGCTCGGCGGTTCAGGTCCCGATACGTGATCTCCTCGTCCTCGAACACGAGGGCCACAGAGTCAGGCGTGCGTTCGACCTGGGCTTCAAATAATTCGTGGATGCATTTGTCGCTTGAAAACTCGGTGCGCGTGTCGTTCCACTCGACGAGCAGTTGTCTGCGTTCGTTAGCGGTCAGCAGCCGCAATTCTAAAAGCCGCTGTTCCGGATGAGCGATGACGGAAGCAAGCAACGTCTCAAAGTTTCCGAGCATCCGCGTGATCGTGGCCGCGTCGAAGAGGTCGCGGTTATATTCCATGAACCCGACCAGGCCGTCCGGAGTTTCCGTCAACGACAGCGTCAGATCGAACTTGGCCGTGCCGCTGTGCGCGGGAAGCGCCGAAACCTTCAACCCGGCCAGTTCCAGCGGGCGCAACGGCTCGTTTTGCAAAACGAACATTACCTGGAACAAAGGCGAGCGGCTGAGGTCGCGATTCGGTTGGACCGCCTCGGCGATCTTCTCGAACGGCACGTCTTGGTGCACGTAGGCGTCCAGCGCGGTCTGGCGGGTGCGTCGGAGCAATTCATGGAAAGTCGGGTCGCCCGATAAATCTCCGCGCAACACGAGCGTGTTGAGGAAGAAGCCGATTAAGTCTTCCGTCTCCACGCGCGCGCGCCCGGCAATGGGCGACCCGACGAGAATGTCCGCCTGCCCCGAGTAACGGTGCAGCAAAGTTTGAAAGGCCGCGAGCAGCAGCATGAATGGCGTCACGTTTGCTTTGCGGCTCAATTGCGCCAGTTCGGCCGGAAGCGTGGCCGGTAGCGCGAAGTGGATTGCCGCGCCGCGATAGGTCTGCACGGGCGGACGCGGTCGGTCCGTCGGCAAATCTAGCGCCGGGGACGCGCCATTGAGTTGCTGCCGCCAGTAAGCCAGTTGCCGCTCGAAATCTGCGCCGCGCAACGCGTCGCGCTGCCATGCCGCAAAATCGCCGTAAGCAATCGGCAGCGCCGCCAGTGGCGACGGCCGGCCGAGCGCGAACGCCTCGTAGAGCGCCGCCAGTTCGCGATGAAACACGTCGAGCGACCAGCCGTCGCAGGCAAGGTGGTGCGTGGTGAGCAGCAGAAGATGCTCGGCAGGACTTAGCCGCAACAACGTAGCGCGCAACAACAGGTCGCGCGTAAGATCGAATGGACGTTGCGCTTCGTCGGCGATGAGCCGCTGCGCTTCTGCCTCTCGTTCGCCGGTCGGCAACCCGCTCAAGTCACGCTTCTGCACTGAAAACTTCGGCGAGGGCACGGCGAGAGCAACCGGTCGTCCGTTGGCGGCAGTGAAAGTTGTGCGGAATGGTTCGTGACGGCGGATGATTTCTTGCAGCGCCTGTTCGAGCGCGGCCGTGTTGAGTTTGCCGGTGACGCGGAAGGCGAGCGGGATGTTGTTGAACGCGATGCCCGGCTCCAGTTGTTCGAGAAACCAAAGCCGCTCCTGCGCGAATGACAGCGGTCCAGCGCCGTTGCGTGCGCCGCGGGTGATTTGAGCGCGCGGGCTCTTCGCCGCGCCATTGCGCGTGTGATGACTGGACGAGCCGTTCGCTTCTATTTTTTCCGCCCATCCGGCAATCGTCGGTGAATCGAAAAGGTCGTGAAGTGGAAACTCCCGGTCGAACTCATCGCGGGCGCGGGACACCACCCGGGCGGCGAGCAGCGAATGGCCGCCCAACTCAAAAAAATTCGCGTGGACGCTCACCCGTTTCAAGTCGAGCACTTCGCGCCAGATGCCGGCGAGCCTGGCCTCAACGGACGTGCGCGGGGCAGTAAATTCCTTTTCCACTTGCGGAGTCGGATCCGGCAGCGCCTGGCGGTCAATTTTTCCGTTGGCCGTGAGCGGCAACGCATCCAGGCAAACGAACTCGGCCGGCAGCATGTAGTCAGGTAGGTGCTGCTTCAGAAATTCGCGCAGAAGTTTTGTCTCCAGCTTTGCACCGGATTGCGGAACGACCCAGGCGATGAGCCGGGTTTCAAGCGCGCCCGCGCGGGCAGCGACCACCGCCTCGCGGACGGATGGATGCCGGCTCAACACCGACTCGATTTCACCCAACTCAACTCGATTGCCGCGGATCTTGACTTGATGATCCATGCGGCCAATGAATTCCAAGTTGCCGTCCGGCAGCCAGCGAACGAGATCGCCGGTCTTGTAGAGCATCGCATCGGAGCGCGGACAGCTTTGTCCGCGCGAACCTGGCGACTCGCGGACAAGGCTGTCCGCGCTCCTGCCGAATGGGTTCAAAATAAATCTTTCCGCCGTAAATTCGGGCCGGTTGCGGTAGCCGCGCGCCAAACCGTCGCCACTGATGTGCAATTCGCCCGGCACGCCGATGGGAACGTGCTGGAGTCGGCAGTCCAAGACGTGAACCCGGTTGTTATTGATGGGCCGGCCAATGGCTGGAGCGGCCACTACCTGCGCGGCCGGGGGAATTGCCGTCCAAGTCGTCACCACCGTATTCTCGGTCGGCCCGTAATGGTTGAACAATGGGCACGGCAAATTCTCCGTCGGCGGACGACGCAACTGGTCGCCGCCGGTGAGCAAGGCTCGCAGCGTGCAATGTTCCGGCCACGGTTCAACCAGCATTGCCTCGGCGAGCGGTGTCGGGATGAACGTCAGTGTAATCTTGTTGGCGGCGAGCCAGGAAATAAGTTTTGCCGGCAGGCGCGCGGTTTCGTTGTCGGGAATGTAAATGCACGCGCCCGCGGTCAGATACGGCCACAACTCCCAGACCGAAGCATCGAATGCGGGATTCGCCAATTGCGTGGCGCGGTCCGCGGGCGTCACGCTGTAGGTGCGCTGATGCCATTGGATGAGATTGACCAAGCTAGCGTGTTCGATCTCGACACCCTTGGGCGTGCCGGTTGAGCCGGAGGTGTAGATGACGTAGGCAAGGTCGCTCCTTTGCGGATTGCGGGTTGCGGATTGCGGATTTGCCGCTTGATGCGTGATGTGTGATGCGTGATCGAAAGCGTCGAGGCACAACACTCTGAGATTGGGAATGTCGAATTTGAAATCTGCTTGCAGCGATTCCTGGGTAACCAGAACCTGCGCCAAGGAATCTTCGAGCACGAAGGCGAGGCGCTCTTTCGGATGCGCCGAGTCCAAAGGCACGTAAGCGCCGCCAGATTTCAGAACTGCCAGGAGAGCAACAACCATTTCCACGGAGCGCTCCAGGCAAACGGCCACGCAGATTTCCGGGCCCACGCCCAGTGTTTGGAGCCGTTGCGCGAACTGATCCGCCCGTTCATCGAGTTCGCGGTAGGTGAGCCGCTGCTTTTCGTCGGCGACCGCCAGTGCGTCCGGCGTCCGCGCGGCCTGTTCCGCAAAGAGTTCATGAACACATTTTTGCTTCGGATGGGCGGCGGCGGTGTCGTTCCACACACTGAACAATTGCCGCTCGGCTTCCGTCAGTAGCGGCAGTTCGCCGAGGAGTTGCCGGGGATTTGACACCACGCCTTCGAGCAAGGTCTGCAAGTGGCCCAGCATCCGCGTGATGCTTTCGTCGTCAAAGCGGTTGCGGTGATAGTGAATTTTCAGCACCAGTTCGTCGCCGCCGGAAGCATCCAAGGCGAGTGGGAGATTCGTGTGTTGGCGGATGCTGAACTCGCGGCGCGCGACCGGGCCGTCGGGCGACAGGTCAGCGGTCCACCGTTGATTCTGGAAATTGACCAAGCTCGCGAATGGCGGCGTGTCGCCCGGCAAGTCGCTCCAATCCTGGATGCTCGCGAGTGGCGTGTGCTCGAAGGGTCGCAGCGCCGTCCAAGTCTGGCGCAACTCCGCCAGCCACGGCAGTAGTGGCAATTCCGGATTCACACGGACGCGAACTGGCAGCGTGTTGATGAAAAGCCCGGCGATGGACTTCGCGTCTTCGACCGTGGAGCGGCGACACGCACGCACCGCGCCGAAGACCACGTCCGCTTCGCCGCTGTAACGGCTCAACAGCAAAGCCCACGCGCCCTGCACCACGGTGTTCAAAGTGAAATTGTTTTTCTTGGCCAAGGAGTTGAGCGCATTCGTCACAGCCCCGGACAACTGGATTTCCTGCTCCTTAGTTTCACCAACGTCCTCGCGCGTAGCGTGCGCAACGGTCAGCGGCGTCGGCGCGGTGAATCCTTTCATCGTTTGGCGCCAGAACGTTTCCGCTTCGGCTGGGTTCTGCTGGCGCAAATACTCGATGTGGTCTCGGTATGGCCGGGGTTGCGGCAACTCCAGTTCCTCACCGCGCTGGAAAGCCTCGTAAAATGCGAAGACCTCGTTCAAGACGATGACGATGCCGCGCATATCGAGCAACAGATGGTGAAAGGTCCAGACCAGTTGATGCTGTGCGGCGCCGAGGCGGAAGAGCGCAACGCGCATGAGCGGCGCCGTCTTGAGGTCGAAGCCGCGGAGGCGGTCGGATTGCAGCCACGTTTCGAAGGCGATCCGGCGTTCGGACGACGGAACATCGCGCCAGTCTTTGCAGTGGACTTGGAGGCTCACGCCGTCATGCACTTCCTGGCTGGGCTTCACAGAACCGTTCCAGCGGAAGCTGGTTCGCAGGACGGTGTGGCGTTCGGCGACGCGTTGCCATGCGCGTTCAAGCGCCGCAGAATCCACGGCTTCGTGCCAGAGGCAGAGTACCTGCTGGATGTCCACGCCGGGTTGCCGCGCCGACAGGCTGGAATACAGCATGCCGTGTTGCATGGGCGACAGCGGATAGGCGTCGTTAATCGGCTCGTGTTTCATCTAATTGATCAGTCTATTCGCAGATGCAACCTATTCGCTTGGAGCGCGTCGTGTTAGTGGGTAAAGACCCCACAGCGCGTGTAGGTAACGACCCAAGCATATGGCGATTTACAGCGGGAGGAGCACCCCAAGCCGGTGTCAATGCCCGCCATGTACCGGAGGTGTTTCTCCTCGGTTTTTGAGGGTTTTCCCCCGTTGTTGGCTTCGTCGCGCGATGCTTAACGTAGAAAATGCATGCGAATAAGAACGCCCGGCTGAATCGGTTGCGGGCGATTGTGTTCACCTTGCTTGTGCTGCTCGGAATCGGCGCGCAGCAATCCACTTCGGCACAAGCCACCACTCATTCTGCGTCGTTGGCTGCGCCGCACGGTGAGCGTTTCCTGGTGAAACCGAAACCGGGGGCGGATTTGTCCGCGTTGCACGAATCGCTCGGCGTTCAAGTCGTGGAGAGGTTTCCGGCCATTGGGGGTTTGCAAATCGTACTTGCACCCGGGGGCGTTGAGATGGATGCGATGATCCGTCGATATGAAGCGAGCGGGCTGGTGAACTACGCGGAGCATGATCATACGGTTCACGCGCTGGTTGAGCCAAATGATTTTCGATTCCACAATGGCGATCTCTGGCACCTTAAAAACATCGGCCAGTACGGCGGCGTAACGGGCGCAGACATCAGCGCGACTGAAGCCTGGGAGACGATTGCCAACGCGAGCAATGTCATCGTGGCGGTCATTGACAGCGGGGTGCGGGCCACGCACGAAGACCTCGCGCCGAATTTGTGGCGCAACCCCGGCGAAATTCCTGGGAACGGCCTGGACGACGATGGCAACGGGTACGTGGACGATGTGCATGGCATCAACACGGTGGCGAACAACGGCAATCCGGACGACGAGTGGGGCCATGGCACGCACGTGGCCGGTATCCTGGGCGCGGTCGGCAACAATGGCGTCGGCGTGGTCGGGGTCTGCTGGCGGGTGCAGATCATGGTCCTCAAATTTTTTGATTCGCCGGCCCAAGGCCCCATTTCCGACGCGATCAAGTGCATTGATTATGCGCGGAGCAAGGGGGCGCACGTGATCAATGCCAGTTGGGGCAGCAATTCGTTTCACTCGCTGGCCTTGCGCGACGCCATCGCCAGCGCCCGCGACGCGGACATTATTTTTGTGGCAGCCGCCGGCAACGCGGCCGGCAACAACGACGTCGCTCCGCTTTACCCGGCCAGTTACGACCTCGATAACATCATCTCCGTGGCCGCGACGACGCGCACCGATGCCCTGGCGTTTTTCTCCAACTACGGCGCGACCACGGTTGATCTGGGCGCGCCCGGCGCCCCGGTTTTTTCGTGTTGGAACAGTTCGAACAACGCCTACCAGAATCTCAGCGGCACTTCGATGGCCGCGCCCATTGTGGCGGGCGCGTGTGCCCTGGCACGGGCGCGTTATCCGCAGGAGAATTACCAGCAGATCATTCAACGCATCCTTAACGCCGTGGATCCGTTGCCCGGCCTCGCCGGCAAGTGCGTGACGGGCGGGCGGCTGAATTTGCAGAAACTGGTGAACGGTCCGCCTACTCCGGCCGACCTGGTTATCCAAAGCATCGGTTTGGTTCCGGCTGGGATTGCAATTTCCTGGTCCAGTCAGCCGGGGCGAAACTATGAAGTGCATGGCAAGGGAAGTTTGAGTGTCAACTGGCAAAACCTCAGCGGAATCATCACGGCCACGAACACAGTGACTTCGTGGACCGACAACGGATTCGCTGGATTCGCCCAACGTTTTTACATGGTAAAAATGGTGGATCAGCCGTGAAACCTGCTGTGGGCAGTCTGATCACGGCAATTTGAGCCGTCCGCCGCTGGTGGGTGAAAACCCTACCAAGCGTTGGAAAAGACCTCAGTCGAATGAGCAGGTTCGCCATTGTGGTCCGGCCCGTAAGGTACACTCCCCATTTCGCCGTCGCGCAACCCGGCCTTAAATATGTGCATGTATGCGGTCGCAGAAACTTCACCCACGCTCCCGGCGGCTTCGACTGACGACGCACCGGCACAAGGCAATGTTTCGGGGCGTTCGCGCGCGCCGCGCCTGCCCATTGCGATGCTGGGCGTCGCGTTTGACAATCTGACGCTTCGCGAGACCGTGGGCCGCATCGAGTCGATGATTGCTTCCCATCGCTCGCATTACGTCGTCACGGCGAACGTTGATTTTCTTGCAGTGGCGCGGCGCGATGTGGAATTGCAGCACATTCTGCTCAACGCACATCTGGTTTTGTGCGACGGGACGCCGCTTGTCTGGGCCTCGCGACTGTTTGGGAATCCATTGCCCGAGCGGGTCGCCGGCGCTGACGTCGTGCCGGCGCTGATTCGCGTGGCAGCAGAAAAGCACTATCGGCTGTTCTTCCTCGGAGCCACTGAGGAGGCCAACACGCAAGCCATAACCCAACTGCTGGCGCGGTTTCCCGGTTTGGAAATCAGCCATTACTCGCCGCCATTCCGGTCTCTGCTGGAAATGGATGACGCTGAAATCATCCGCCGGATTCGCGCGGCAAAGCCGGATTTGTTGTTCGTGGCGTTTGGATGTCCCAAGGCAGAAAAATGGGTGGCCAGGCACTATCCTGAACTCGGCGTGCCCGTGGCCATCGGCGTCGGTGCGACCATTGATTTTCTGGCGGGCCGCGTGAAACGCGCGCCGCTTTGGATGCAGCACGGCGGCGTGGAGTGGATTTTCCGGCTCAGCCAGGAACCGCGGCGGCTTTTCAAACGCTACGTCACCGATCTTTGGTTTTTCTGTGGAGCGATGGCTCGTCAGTTCTGGACGATGAAATTGCGATCCGGCGGAAGCCGAACCCAGACCCAGATTGCCGTCATCCAGTCCAACGGCACGTGGCAGCGTGTCGAAGCCGCGCACTGTCTGGACAAGGATTCCATCGAACGCGACACGGCCCGGTGGAAGGAGATCGCGCGCGCGGATCGCCATTGTCTGCTGGAACTGGCGGAGGTGAAGTCAATGGACAGCACCGGCGTGGCCGTGCTGGTTCATTTGAAGAAACAACTGCACCTTGCTGGACGGCAGTTGATTTTGCTGTCGCCGTCACCCGCAGTGCGGCGTGCATTAAAGGCGATGCGGTTGGAGCAATTTTTTGAAATTGCGTCCGATGCGCTCGAAGCGCGGGCCGTGCTCAAAGCACGAGCGCGCGAGCAAGACCCGTTCATGGGGGATGAGTCAACCAGCCTGCTGGTGTGGTTGGGTGAAATTCCCGCGACCAACGCCGAACAAATCTGGCAATGCACCCAAGCCGCGATTCATCGCAACCATTCAACGGCTGAATTCTGGACCCTCGACCTGGCGGGCGTGCGGTTCATGGACACCGGCGGGGTCAATTTGTTGCTGCGCGCCGTGGAGATTGCCCGCACCCACGGGATTCGACTCCGTTTCAGCGATCCGTCTCCGCCAGTGCGCAATGTGTTGCGCGCCTCAAAACGCGAGTACCTGCTGGATCAATTTTCATGAAAGTTGGCCTGTCCACCTCCGTGATCCAACGCGGCCAAAGCGGCGTGGCGCAATACGTCTTAGCGCTGGTGGCCGCTTTGTTGCGGCATCCCGCCCGCCCTGATCTGACGCTATTTGTACTGGAGGACGATGTGCCGCTGTTCAATTTCGCGAGGGATAACGCGAGAATTGTTCCCGTCTCAGAACGTGTTCGTTCGCCGGTGAAAGACATCCTGTGGCATCAGACCGTTTTACCGTTCCTCGCGCGCGATCATCGGCTCGACGTCCTGCATGTGCCAAGCTATCGGCGGATGGCGTGGCCGAAACCGTGCGCTCTGGTGACGACGATTCATGACCTCGCTCCGTTTCATGTCGCGGGGAAATACGATTGGAAGCGGATGTTCTATGGCCGGGTCGTGGCCCGATCGCTGGCACACCGTCAGGACAGGATCATTGCCGTCAGCCAGAATACCGGCACAGATATTCATGGTTTCTTCGGAGTGCCCACGGAGAACATCTCGGTGATTCATAATGGCCTCGATCATACCCGTTTCGCGCCCGACTCAACCGAAGTGGCGAAACAATTTGTCGCACAGCGCTTCGATTTGCGTGAGCCTTTCTTCCTCTACGTCGCGCGGCTCGAACATCCGGGCAAGAACCATGTGCGCCTGATCAAGGCCTTTAACCGATTCAAGGCTGAGACCCGGTCGGAATGGCAACTTGTGTTTGGTGGCAGCGACTGGCACGGCGCGCCAGCCATTCACGCAGCCATCGGACAATCGCCGTTCCGCAGCGATATTCGGTGCCTGGGTTTTGTTGAGAACGACGCACTGCCGATGCTCTATCGCGCGGCGGAAGTGTTTGTTTATCCTTCGTTGTTTGAGGGATTTGGTTTTCCGCCGCTGGAGGCGATGGCGTGCGGAACTCCCGTGCTGTGTTCCACTCGCGGTGCGTTGGGAGAGATCGTGGGAGATGCGGCTGCGACGGTGGACCCCGAAGATGTGCCGGCTTTGAAAGCGCAGCTTGTTGCGCTCGCGTCCGACCTGGATTTACGTGCAAAACTGCGCGCGGCCGGCCTGGCGCGGGCGCGACGCTTCGATTGGGAGCGGACGGCTTCGAAGACGCTGGAGGCTTACGCGGCGGCTCTTCAAACCGAGAATGCGCCGGGGAGAATGCCCATCGCGCGGGAGGCGATTGAAAATTGAAAGCGGGATTAGTCACAATGACGGGAGGGACGCCGGCTGAAGCTGAAATCCAAAGGCTGAATTCGCAATTGGAATCGCGAGTCCGCGAACTCATGGCGCAGTTGGAAGCGGCAAACCAGGAACTGAAGGCGTTCAGCTATTCGGTCTCCCACGATTTGCGCGCCCCGCTGCGGCACATTCTCGGCTACGTGGATATTTTGCAGACCACCACCAATCAGACGCTGGACCAAACCGCGCGCCAGCATCTCCAGGCCGTCGCGGAATCGGCCACGCAAATGGGGCACATGTTTGACGCGCTGTTGGCGTATTCCCGCCTGGGCCGCGCAGAAATGCGCCGGGCACCGGTGAGCCTCGCCGCGCTCGTGGAGGAGGCGCGACGGGAATTGCGCAGCGAAATCAAAGGTCGCGACATTGACTGGCAGATCGGCGACCTGCCGGAAGTGCAGGGTAATCCGGTGATGCTGCGCCAGGCCATTGTCCATCTGCTTTCCAACGCGGTAAAATTCACCCGCACGCGCCCCAAGGCAAAGATCGCCGTCGGGACGGAGAACACCGGTCACGAGACGATCCTTTACATTCGCGACAATGGCGTTGGCTTTGACATGAAATGCGCCGCGAAACTCTTCGGCATGTTTCAACAGTTTCACCGGTCCGGTGAGTTTGACGGCATCGGCAGCGGCCTCGCCATGGTCCGGCGCATCATCCTTCAGCACGGCGGCCGCACCTGGGCGGAGGGAAAGGTGGGCGGCGGCGCGACGTTTTATTTTTCAATTCCGAAATCGCCGGAGAAGGTAATATGAACGGAGTCAAATGGATTCTGCTGCTCGAAGACAATCCGAGGGATGCCGAACTGATCGAGCACGCGTTGCGGCGCGGAGCGTCCGGTTTCAAGGTGGAACACGCAGACAGCCGGCGAGCTTTTATTCACTGCATCAAGCAACGCGTGCCTGATTTGATCCTCTCGGATTTTTCATTGCCAACCCTTGATGGTTACACGGCCCTGGGCATCGCCCAGAAGAAATGTCCCGATGTTCCATTCATATTTGTGTCCGGCACGCTGGGCGAGGAAACGGCGATTGAAACGCTGAAAAAAGGTGCGACTGATTACGTGCTGAAGGCGCACTTGTCGCGGCTCGTGCCCTCGGTGCAACGGGCCCTGCGGGAAGCCAAGGAACGCACCGGCCGGCGGCGCGCGCAGGAACAACTCCGAAGGTCACATAAACAACTGCGCACACTTTCGGTCCATTTGCAGCAGGTCCGCGAAGCGGAGCAGATTCGCATCGCGCGGGAGGTTCACGATGAGCTGGGCCAGTCGTTGACCGGCCTGAAGCTGCAACTCATCTGGCTCGCCAGCCGGCTGCCAAGGCAATCGAAGCTGCTTCACGCCAAAGCCCGGTCCATGGCCATGAACATTGATGAAACGATTGTGGCCGTGCGCCGCATCGCCACGGAACTGCGCCCCGGCGTGCTCGACACCGCCGGACTGCTGGCCGCGCTGGAATGGCAGGCGAACCAATTCCAGACGCAGACGGGCATTGTCTGCGAGGTGAAGGCCGGGATGAAGGAAACGCATTGGGATCAGGACCTCAACACCGCGTTCTTTCGCATCTTTCAGGAAGCCCTTACCAACATCATCCGCCACGCCAAGGCGACGAAAGTGGAAGTGCGGCTGGCGGAAGCCGGCGGCCAGGTCGTGCTCGAAGTGACGGACAACGGGCGCGGCATTTCAAAAGTGGAAATTCATAACACGAGATCCATTGGACTCCTCGGTATCCGCGAACGCGCGGTGTTGTTGGGCGGGACCTTGCGCATCAAAGGGGTGCGCGGTAAGGGCACCACCCTGACGGCCCGCATTCCCAAGACGCCCGTAACCGCGACCCGATCGCATTCACATGAGAATCCTCATCACTGAAGACCACGCGGTCGTGCGCCAGGGCTTGAAGCTGATTCTCGCGGATCACTTCAAGAAAGCCGTGTTCGGCGAAGCGCGCAACGCCACCGAGGCGCTGGACCTCGTCTGGAAGGAGAAGTGGGACGTGGTGGTGCTCGACATCACGATGCCGGGCCGCAGCGGGCTGGAGGTGTTGAAGGAGATCAAACGCTCGCGCCCGAAATTGCCGGTGCTGATCCTGAGCATGCATCCGGAAGACCAGTTTGCCGTGCGCCTGCTCAAAGCGGGCGCGGCGGGTTATCTCACGAAAGAAAGCGCGGGCGAAGAATTGGTCGGGGCCATCAAGAAAGTTGTCGGCGGCGGGCGCTTCATCAGTCCGTCGCTGGCGGAACGAATGGCCGCGTATCTGACCATGGACGTTCGGAAAGCTCCGCACGAACGATTGTCGGATCGGGAATTTCTGATTCTACGCCTGATCGCCTCCGGCAAGCCAGTCAGCCAGATCGCGGAGGAACTTGCCCTCAGCGTCTCCACCGTCAGCACCTACCGCGCGCGCATCCTGGAAAAGATGGACATGAAGAACAACGCGGAGTTGACCCATTACGCGCTCCAGAAGGAATTGGTGGATTGAGGGAATGGGGCGGTGGTAGATCCAAACCATTTGGCTCGGCCAGGAAACTTCAAACCTTGCCACCACAGAAACAGCGGGGTCTTTCCCATCCGGCGCTAAGGTCTTCACCTACTACCCGTCCCGGAGTTTTGAACCGACAATGCGCGTGACTGATTGATGACAAACTCATGAACGACGAATGCAACGTGAATGGCGCATCGCCGGGCCGGGCCAGCGGTAATGGCGACGGGCCAGCGTCGGACCCAAAAGAAGCGCCCCCTTTCAGCGCGGCGGATCTCCTGCCGTTCGTGAACGCGCTGGGGCGGCGTTGGAAGTGGCTGTTGATCGGCGGGGTGGCCATGGCAATGGTCGGGCTGGCTGCCGGTTTGTTCCTATTCAAAAACAGTTATACGGCCTCGGCGCAATTGCTGCGTCAGGCTTCGACCCAGGTGACGGAGGTTCTCGGGGATCGCGAGCTGGATCCCAACACCTACGCCGGTTTGCTGCGCGCGCCGGAATTGTTGCAGCGCGTGGCCGCGCAAGCCCGGCCACCGGTTGCGCCGGAGTGGCTGGCCAAGCGGCTCAACATCACCCCGGAGCGAAACAGCGATCTCATCCTCATCGCCGTCTCCACCGGCGATCAGCAGGGCGCGGTGGACCTGGCAAATCTTTATGCGCGGGAAGCCGTGGGGTTCATGCAGGAATTGCAAACCAATGCCGCCGCGCGAACGAGGGTTTTCCTCACCCAACAACTCGCTCCGCTGGAAGACGAAATCACCGCGCTGAACAAGGCGCAACCCGCGGCGGTGCGCCGTCAGGTTGCGCAGGCAGTGGTTGCGGCGCGGTCGCCCTTGCTCGACAAGCTCCCCGCCGCACGGCTGGAACTGGCCGATCTGCTGGGGCGTTATACGGAGCAACATCCGCTGGTGCGGGAACAGCAGGCGAAAGTTGCGGCCATCGAAAGCCAATTGCGGCAAGTGCCCGCAGCGCCGGCAACGGCGGCGGTAGTGGCAGACGATGAGAGTGCCGGGCCGCTCACACCGGAACGCGATCCCATTTTTCTGCAAACGAAACTTCAATCGTTGGAAAACGCGCGGCTGGCGTTGGTCGGGCAGAAGCAGGCAGCGATCTCGTTGGAAACCCAGCCGCCCGGAACGTGCCGGATCCTCGCGCCAGCCACGTTCAAAGCTGCGATGCCACACAAACGAACGGCGAAGGTCGGGGTGCTCACGGGATTTGGCGGCATGCTCGGTTTTCTGATCGCCGGCGCTTTTATTTTGCTGGGCGAGGCGGTGGACCCCCGGCTCAAGACAGCGGCGGATGTGAAACGCGTCACGCGGCTGCCGGTGGTGGCGTCGGCGGGCGACCTGTCGCGCCTGACCGAAGCGGAACAGCGGAACTGGGCGTTTCGGTCTTGGACGAGTTTGCAGCGTCTGCTCAGCCCGTCGCCGAACCAGGGATTTGTTTGCGGCTTCACGTCCTCGGAAAGTGGCGAAGGCCGTTCGACGTGGATCCGACTGCTGGCCGAGGAAGCGAGCCAACGCGGTTTTCGCGTCCTGACAATTATTGCGCGTCCGCCGGAACACAACGGCAATGCCAAGGCGATTGGCGACCACAACGGCAAAGCGATTACGGGGCAAAGCCGCCAGGCGATTACTGACACGGCGCCGGCTGCGAACGATACCTCCGATTTGGAAGCGCTCGTGACAAGGAACGGGAATGGAGCGCTGACGGCGACCCGTGTGCTCAACACACCGGACGAAGTGACGCAGAAATTGATTGGCCCGAATCCGGAACCCGTCGTGGAGATTCCGCTGCCGGGCTGGGTGTGGAATCTCGAACGCCGCAAGCAATGGCACGCGGCCCTTCGTCACTGGAGCCAGATTGACAACATTGCGCTGCTGGTCGAGTTGCCGCCCGCGTCCCTGCCGGAAACAGTGCTGCTGGCGGAGAATCTTCCCAACGTGATCTGGCTGGCGGACGGCGAGAAGGCGACGGCGGCCAAGACGCGCGAACAATTGGAAACGTTGCGCAACGCGCGCTGTCACCTGGCCGGGGCGGTGTTGAATCGCGCGCCGGTTTCGGCTTTGAAGAATCGTTTTGCCCGCTGGCTGGGCAGCGTGGCGCTGATCGTCGGACTGCCCGGGTTGTCCGCACAGGGCCAGGAGAACCAAATTCAATCCACGAATGCAACGTCCGCCGTGGCGAATACGAACTTGTCGCTCTCGGTGGTCAACCCCTCGCAGCGCGCCGAGTGGCAGCAGCGCCTGACGCTAGGCCCGGGGGATGTTGTGACGCTAGCGTTGTGGGGCGAGCCGACCCTGACCCGCACGGAGGTGGCGATTGGTCCCGACGGCCGGATCAGCTTTGCGGAAGCGCAGGACGTTCTGGCCACGGGACTGACGGTGGACGAATTGCGCGTCAAGATGAACGAGGAGCTTGGCAAGTACCGCCGCGCCCCGCAGGCGATGATCACCCCCGTCGCGTTCAAGAGCAAAAAGTATTACGTCCTCGGTCGCGTAATGACGAAGGGTGTTTACGTCCTGGACCGGCCCATTACCGTGCTGGAAGCCGTCGCGCGCGCCCGGGGGTTTGAAACCGGCCTGGTGGATCGGAACATCATCACGGTGGCGGACTTCTCGCGGAGTTTTCTCATGCGCCGCGGCCAGCGCATTCCGCTCAATTTTGAGAACCTGTTCCAGAATGGCGATCTTTCGCAAAACCTCAGCATTGAGCCGGGTGATTATCTCTATTTCCCAGGCGCGAACGTGAAGGAAATTTACGTCTTGGGTGAAGTGCGGCTGCCCGGACCTACTCCCTTCACCGCGGATTTGACGCTGATGGCCGCGATCACCGCCCGGGCCGGTTACACGGATCGCGCGTACAAAGGTAAAGTCCTGGTCGTCCGCGGTTCGTTGAACAAGCCGGAGGTATTTGCCATTGAAACCAAGGACATTCTCGCCGCGAAAGCTCCTGATTTTCGCCTGCAACCCAAGGACATCATTTTTGTGAACTCACGTCCGTTCATCTATGCCGAGGAACTGGCGGACCGCGCCATCACCACGTTTCTCCAATCCATCGTGACGGCGTCGGTCGGCATTAACGTGATCAAACCGTACCAGGAGTGAACACGATGAGAATCATCTTTACCTCAAACCGGGTGTCTTTTGAAAATCCTAGAAACGAATCCCTTCGGGATGGCGGCACTGAAAACCCGGGCTGCAAGTTTCACGCGAGCCTGCTCCTGACGTTCCTCCTGCTGGCCGGTTGCAGCACCGGAAGGCCGCAGCACAATAGCTCCAACTCCGTCAAACCCGCACCGGCAAGTGATGTGAGCCAGGCCGAGACGGTGACGCTGACCAACGAACTGGACGGGCGCTTGATTGAGGCCCCGACGCGGATGTTCACGCTGGGACCGGGAGACAAGCTGGAACTGGAATTGATCGGCGACCCGCTCTCGCGAACGACGACGGTGGTTGGGCCCGATGGAAAATTGTACTTCAACCTACTGCCCGGCCTTGATGTGTGGGGACTCACATTGACGGAGGCCAAGGCGCGCATGGAACACTCGTTCACGAATTATATCCGCGAGCAGCCGCGCATCGCGATGACCTTGCGCGGCGTGGAGAGCCAACGTTTCTGGGTCCTGGGCAGCGTGCAGGCGCCGGGCGTATATGCCATGGCGACGCCGAAGACGCTGCTCGAATCCATTGCAATGGCCGGTGGCACGTTGAGCATGACCTCGTTCCAGGACCAGACTGCGGCGGGAATTGGCGAGGAACTGGCCGATTTGCAGCGCAGTTTCGTGCTGCGGAAGGGCAGCCTCGTGCCCGTGGATTTCAACCGGTTGCTCCAGGAAGGAGATCTCAGCCAGAATATCTATCTGGAGCCCGATGATTTCGTTTACCTGCCGGCGGCCAAGGCGCGGGGGATTTGCGTGCTGGGCGCGGTGACCCAGGCGCGGACGGTGCCGTATATGGAAGGCATGACGGTGGCCGGTGCGGTGGCGAGCGCCTACGGCACATTGCCGGACGCTTATCTGCCGCAGGTCGCAGTCGTGCGCGGCTCGCTCGCGGAACCACAGCTCACCATTGTTAATTATCGGAAAGTCATCCGAGGGGAGGAATCCGACATTCTATTGCAGCCACATGACATCGTGTATGTGCCGTTCTCGCCCTACCGCTACTTGCGGCGCTATGCAGATGTCATCCTGAACACGTTCGTCAGCGCCACGGCGATCAATGCCGGTTCGTACGCCGTCACAAAGCCGGGTGAGGGCCCAGGTCTGGGCGTGTTCATCCCGGCGGGCAGCGGCGTTCAAGTCCTGCCGCCAGTCGCGCCGCCTCCGCCATGATCGCCGGCGGACCTAAGATAAGCGGAAGGGACAGATACTTGCCTCCGATGCGCTCCCTCACTTGGCTCGCCACGCTGGCTTGGTTGGGGTTCATTGCCACCTCATCAGCGGATACCACGTGGAATTATGCTGTCCAGATCAGCGCCACGGTTCAGAGCGCGCCGCCGCAAATCACGCTCTCGTGGCCACAGGACGATTACGGCGCCGTGCGCTACACGATTTATCGCAAGGCCAAGGCGGACACTTCCTGGGGAACCGGCACGGCCCTGGATGGGGCGACGACCTTTTACACCGACACCGACGTGATCGTCGGCCAGACCTACGAGTACCAGATAGTCAAAGACGCCACGCTGGGATACACCGGTTACGGCTACATCTTCAGCGGCATTGAAGCACCATTGGTTGAGGACCGCGGCAAGTTGATTTTGATCGTGGACAACCGGCATGTCACGGCGCTCGCGAGCGAATTGGCCCGCTTGCAAAGTGATTTGACCGGTGACGGTTGGACGGTCATTCGCCATGACGTCTCGCCCAATGATACTCCAGCGAGTGTTCGCAACCTAATCGTCGCCGATTACAACGCGGACCCGGCAAACGTGAACACCGTTTTTCTGTTTGGTCACGTGCCGGTGCTGCGTTCGGGAACTTTGAACTACGACGGCCATGGTGCCCGTCCGATGCCGGCGGATGCCTACTATGGCGACATGGATGGCAATTGGAACGGCAATCCCGATTATCTGCCGTCGGACGTCGAGTTGATGGTGGGCCGGGTGGACCTGTTTGACATGCCGGGAAACTACGCGCCGGCTCCGTGGCTCAGTGAAGTGGAATTGCTGCGGAACTATTTGAACAAGGACCACAACTTTCGCCACAAACTCACCACCGTTCCGGCGCGGGCGCTGATGGGGGATCGTCGCGGAAGCGTGGGCGAAATCGCGCCGGCCGCCAGCGGGTATCGAAATTTTGAGCCATTGCTCGGGCCGGGCACGGTGGTTCAAGCCAACATTGATAATGAGTCACCGACCGCGTTGCGCTGGGGCGAGATGCTCGCGGCGGACAGTTATCTCTGGGCGTACGGCTGCGGCGCGGGCAGCCAGTCCAGCCTCGGCTACTTTGGCACCCACGGGCAATACGCCGAACTCTACAGTTTTGACCTGGTCGCGCAGGACGCCAAAGCCGTGTTCGTGATGCTGTTCGGAAGCTGGTTCGCCGAATGGGACGGCACGGACAATTTCATGCGGGCGTTTCTGGCAACGCCGTCGCTCGGGCTGGCTTCCTTTTCCGCCGGCATGCCGCATTGGTACGTTCATCACATGGGCCTCGGCGAAACCATCGGCTACGGCACGCGCTTGAGTATGAACAACAGCACGCTTTATCGGAACCAGGTCAACGTCTTCATGCGCGCCATTTTCGTCGCGCTAATGGGTGATCCGACACTGCGAATGGATGCCGTCTCGCCGCCGGGACCGGTGAGCGCGGAGCCGTCCGGCGCGGGCGTGACGGTGAACTGGCCGAGTTCGACCGAAACCGTTTTGGGCTATCACGTTTATCGCAGCGCGTCGCCGGGCGGACCCTTCGCGCGGCTGACCGGTTCGCTCGTGCCAGGGAACACGTTCACGGACTCCACTGCGGTGACGGCCACCTACACCTACATGGTGCGCGCGGTGACTTTGCAAACGACGCCCAGCGGAAGTTATTACAACGCCAGTCAGGGCGTCTTTGTGACGGTGAACGCGGCCATCGTGGCTTTGCCGATTCAATTATCTGCGACCCGGGCCGCGAACGGGCTGACGCTCAGTTGGAATTCCCGGATTGGCGCTGAGTACCGGGTGCTGGCCAATGCGAACCTATTCCAGACCGACTGGATTGCTGTGAGCGGCAGCATCACGGCCACGGAAACGAATACGACCTGGACGGACGCGAATTTCAGTTCCCAGCCGCAACAGTTTTATCGGATCACCAGTCCTTAGCGTAACCATGCACTCAACCAATCAGCCAATTGAACGCAGAGGCGTAGCCCGACGAAGCCGCAACCAAATCGCGGGCCGAAGGAAACCGCAGAGACGCGATACACGCAGAGCTTTGCCGAAGCCGTCTTTACTCTGCGTCCATCGCGCCTCTGCGGTTGAACGGTCTTCCAGAAAATCTTTGCAGAATTGCTTGATGCTGGGAGATAGCACTGCGGAGAACCGCAGATTCTCCTTTTCCCTACGGCCTTCACTGTTTGGTGAACTGCTTTCCTTTGCCGCGCTGATGATTCTCGCCGCGTGCGGCTTGTTCACTTTCATCGCGGCGCCGATTTCAAAAGCGGATACCACGTGGAATTACGCTGTCCAGATCAGCGCCACCGTTCAGAGCACGCCGCCGCAGATCACGCTCACGTGGCCACAGGACGATTACGGTGCGGTTCGTTACACGGTTTATCGCAAGGCCAAGGGGGCGACTTCCTGGGGAACCGGCACGGCCCTGGACGGGACGACGACCCTTTACACCGACGCCAACGTGGTCGTCGGCACAACTTACGAGTATCAAATCGTCAAAGAGACGACGGTGGGATATAAAGGTTACGGCTACATCTTCAGTGGCATTGAAGCGCCGTTGGTTGAGGACCGCGGGAAATTGATTCTAATCGTGGACAACCGGCACGCGGCGGCGCTCGCCTACGAACTGACCCGCCTGCAAAGCGATTTGACCGGCGACGGCTGGATGGTCATTCGCCATGACGTCTCGCCCAATGAAACGCCAGCGAACGTTCGCAACCTCATCATCGCCGATTACAACGCTGACCCAACCAAGGTGAAAGCGGTTTTCCTGTTTGGCCACGTGCCCATTCGGCATTCGGGCAATCTGGATTATGACGAACATGGCTCCCGGCCGATGCCGGCGGATGCCTACTATGGCGACGTGAATGGCAATTGGAGCGGGAATCCCGGCTATCTGCCATCGGACGTCGAGTTGATGGTGGGCCGGGTGGATTTGTTCGACATGCCGGGAAAGAACGCGCCTGCTCCCTGGCCCAGCGAAGTGGAGTTGCTGCGGAATTATTTGAACAAGAACCACAACTTCCGCCAGAAACTCATCACGGTGCCGCATCGCGCATTGATGGGCGATCGCAGCGGCGCCGAAGGCGGCCTGGCGACGGCGGCCAGCGGGTATCGCAATTTCGCGCCGCTGGTCGGGCCGGGGGCGATTGCTCAAGCCAATATTGACAATGTTTCCCCGCCCGAAATGCGCTGGGGACAGATGCTCGCGGCGGACAGCTATCTTTGGGCGTTCGGCACCGGCGCCGGAAGCCAGACGACCCTCGGCTACCTTGGCACCCACGGGCTTTACTCCGATCTCTACAGTACTGATGTGGTCGGGCAGGATGCGAAGGCGGTGTTCGTGATGCTGCTCGGAAGTTGGTTCGGCGAGTGGGACGGAACGGACAATTTCATGCGCGCGTTTCTGGCGACGCCGTCGTTTGGCTTGACCAGTTGCCTGGCCGGAATGCCGCATTGGTTTGTCCATCACATGGGCCTCGGCGAAACCATCGGCTACGGCACGCGCTTGAGCATGAACAACAGCATGCTTTACCAGAACCAGAAGAACGTATTCATGCGCGCAGTTTACATCGCGCTGATGGGCGACCCGACGCTACGGATGGATCCCGTTGCGCCGCCCGGAGCATTGGGCGGTTTTTCGACGGGGGGTGGCGTGACGCTGAACTGGCCGGCTTCGGCAGATGCCGTTCTGGGGTATCACGTTTATCGCAGCGTGTCGCCGGGCGGTCCGTTCGCACGGCTGACGAGTTCGCTCGTGACGGGCAACGCGTTCACGGACACCACTGCGGTGGCGGCCACCTACACCTACATGGTGCGCGCGGTGACGCTGCAAACGACACCCAGCGGAAGTTATTACAACGCCAGCCAGGGTGCGTTCTTAACGGTGGACGCGGCCATTCCCACGTTGCCGATTCAATTGTCCGCAGCGCAGACCACGAACGGGCTGACCCTCAGTTGGAATTCCCAGATTGGCGCCTCATACCGGGTGCTGGCCAACACAAATCTAAACCAGGCCAACTGGGTTGCCGTGAGCGGCAGGATAACAGCCACCGAATTGAATACTTCCTGGACAGATGGGAGTTTCAGTTCGCTGCCGCGACGGTTCTATCGAATCACCAGTCCGTAGCACCAGGACGCACTTAACCAGTCCCGAATTGGGCCACAGGAGAGTAGGTCTGGGACTCATAGCAGCTTCGCCTGTTAAGTGACTTTGGGACAAAGTCGGGGACACCTTTGTGTTCTGGCTTAAAGACCCCCCTGTTTTGTTCAAAGATTTATCCTCATTTTTTTGAACGCCGGCTGTCAGCCAAACTCTGACAGACCTATCATACCGACTCCAATTCCGTAACTTCCGTCCGCGCCCGAACGTGACGGCATGATCTGGAAAAGACGTTGTGTCGTTCTCGGCATCCTTGGTGCTGGTCAAGGTGTCTCGATGCTTTATGCAGCAGCCTTGGCCGTTTCCGTGGTCGCGAGTGATCCCACCGCGACCATCGGGACAACGGACTCTGCCGCGTTCACCTTCACCCGCGAGGGAAGCACCGCCGCCAGCCTGGCGGTCCATTATTCGCTGGGCGGCTCGGCGGCGAAATGGACCGATTATCGCCGTTTGCCGGAAGGGGACATGCCGGTTTCCATCACGATTCCCGCCGGCGAAGTGTCCGCAACACTCACAATCTACGCGCTGGCCAACTCGACGCTGGCCAATCCGCAAACCGTCAGCCTTTCGCTGTTACCGAACGCGGCTTACACAGTCGGCTCGCCGAACAGCGCGTTTGTGAACATTCAGTCCGGCGCCGGTTCGACCCCGACGAATCCTCCGCCAATCACCAACAACACGAATAACACGAACAACACGGTGACTGCCGCCAGCACCACGCCCAGCCTGATTGACGATGAATCGCCCGCGCTGCCAAAAGTCGGCGCCAACCGCCTGCGTATTTTATCGCCGACGCTGCTGGAAGTGCGGCACATCAATTCCAAACAACCCGATCCGGCGCGCGTGGATAGTTGGGACTTCATCAACCCCTCGGGCCAGCTTGCAGCTCCGCCGGCCACACAGTTCGCCGTGACGGTCAACGGCCAGCCCGTGGCGGTCCAATCGCTTGGTTTCAAACGCCGCCCGCTCTACGCCCCGCTCGTGCCGCGCGATCTGCGAATCGAAAATCACCTTTACCTCCAACTCGCCACGCCCCTCGCGGACCATCAAACCGTTGAAGTCAAGAACCCCGGGGGTGCGCTCTGGCCGGCGACGATGCCCTTCGTTGCCACGGCCGATCCGCTGCGCCACAGTCCCATCATTCACGTGAACCAGGAAGGTTACGTGCCGTCATTCCCCAAAAAAGCGATGGTGGGTTACTACCTGGGCAATCTGGGTGAAATGGACATCTCCGCGTCACTCGGATTCAAACTCGTGGACGCGACAACCGGCACGCAGGTTTATCAAGGTGCGCTGACGCCGCGTCCGGATTACGGCTACATTTACACGCCCATCCCGTATCAGAAAGTGCTCGAAGCCGATTTCAGCAGCTTCACCACGCCCGGGCGCTACCGGCTCGTGGTGCCGGGGCTCGGCGCGTCGTTCCCGTTCGCCATTGATGAAGGAGTGGCCATGGCCTTTGCGCGGGCTTACGAACTCGGGATTTACCACCAGCGCTGCGGCACCAGCAATTCCCTGCCGTTCACCCGCTTCACCCACGACACCTGCCACACGGCGCCGGCGAGCGTGCCGCTGCCGCAATCGTCCTTCGGCTTCACCTGGGCGACCATCGCGAATTACGCAGCGATCATCAATCCCAACAATCCGCCGCAGATTGCGCCGAGGCTCTCCAGCCCGGCCGCGCAATTGTTTCCCTTTGTGCGGCAAGGCGCGGTGGATGTTTCCGGCGGCCATCATGACGCCGGCGATTACAGCAAATACACAATCAACAGCGCCGGCCTCGCGCATACGCTGATGTTCTCGGCGGACTCGCTGGCCGGCGTCGCGGCGCTCGACAATCTCGGCATTCCCGAAAGTGGCGATGGCATCAGCGATGTCTTGCAGAACGCGAAATTGGAGGCCGATTATCTTTCCAAGCTGCAGGACAGCGACGGCGGATTTTATTTCCTCGTCTATCCAAAAAACCGGGAATACGAGAGCGGCACGCCGCCCGATCAAGGTGATGCGCAAGTTGTCTGGCCGAAAACCACGTCCGCGACGGCCGCCGCGGTGGCCGCGCTGGCGCAATGCGGCTCCTCGCCGTTGATGAAGCAACATTATCCGCAAGCCGCCGCCAGTTACATGGCCAAGGCCACGCTCGGCTGGAAATTCCTGACGAACGCCATCGCGCTTTACGGCAAAACGGGTGCGTATCAGAAAATCACGCACTACGGTGACAACTATGCGGATCAAGACGAACTCGCCTGGGCCGCGGCCGAAATGTACGTGGCCACCGGCGACCCTTACTACCAGCAGATTTTGTTTCAGTGGTTTCCCGATCCGACCGATTCGAACACGTTTCGCTGGGGTTGGTGGCGCATGTCGGAAGGATGGGGCCACGCCATCCGCAGTTACGCCTTCGCCGTTCGCAGCGGACGCCTGCAACCGCACCAGCTCAACCAGAGTTATCTGGCCAAGTGTCTCACGACGATTACCAACGCCGGCAACGACGCACTCCTCTGGTCGCAACAGAGCGCTTACGGGACCAGTTTCCCGCTGGAGACGAAACGTTATCGCAGCGCGGGTTGGTATTTTTCTGCCGCCCAGGCCTTCGATATCGCCGTGGCGCAACAAATCACGCCGCGCCCGGACTATCTGGATGCGCTCGTGAGCAATTTGAACTACGAAGGCGGCGGCAATCCGGTCAACGTCACTTACATCACCGGCCTGGGCTGGAAACGTCAACGCGAGATTGTGGATCAGTATTCAATGAGCGACCGGCGCGTGCTGCCCAAGACGGGAATCCCGCTGGGCAACGTTCAAAACGGATTCGTGTGGGTGAACACTTACGGCACAGAACTGGCCGCGCTCTGCTATCCATCGGATTTGGCCCCGACCGCGCCCGTGCCGTTCTATGACCGCTGGGGTGATGCCTTCAACACCACGACTGAATTCGTGGTGCTGGACCAGGCGCGCGGCCTCGGGGTCGCGGCGTATCTCGCCACATTGACCGCGACGAAAACGCAACCGTGGAAGTCGGGGGCCGCGCAAATCTCCACGCCGACCACCGTCGTGCCCGTCGGTGAGCCGGTCACGGTTTCATTGCAATCCGGCCTCGACTTGAGCGGTGCGCGCATCGTCTGGGAAGGCCGCGATCACGAACCGGCCTATGGTTCGACCTTCACTTTCACGCCGCAGAACAACGGTACGCAGTGGGTCGAAGCCGAGGCGCAATGGCCGGATGGACGCCGCGTTTTCGCCGAGGCGAGTTTCACGGCGAACAGTCCGAACGTGGTTTGGGTCGAGGACGCGATTCCGGCCGGCGGGGTACCGGGTGCCAATGGCGGCGATTCGTGGAGTTGGATCAGCAGCAATCCCGCGCCGTACTCCGGCACTGCCGCGCATCAATCGGCTTTGGCCGCCGGGCTGCACGAGCATTGGTTTGATAACGCCACCGCGACGTTGGACATCGGTGTGGGCGATACGCTGTATGCCTACGTTTATCTCGACCCGGCCAATCCGCCGAGCCAGATCATGCTCGGCTGGAATAATGGGAACTGGGAGCATCGTGCGTATTGGGGCGCGAACCATATTTCCTACGGCATCAATGGGACCGACAGCCGCCGTTACATGGGGCCGCTGCCGACTGCGGGCCAATGGGTGCGGCTCGAAGTCCCGGCCGGTCAGGTTGGATTGGAAGGCAGCACGCTCAAGGGCATGGACTTTTCGGCTTATGGGGGGCGCGTGACCTGGGATAGCGCCGGCAAAACGAGCATTGTCAGCGGTGAACCAACCGGACCGGTGGCTGCTTCCATCAGCCGGGTTTCCGGCGGAAACATGCAGTTCAACTGGCCGAGCGTTGCCGGCAAAATCTATCGCGTCGCTTACAAGAACCATCTCACCGACGCCACTTGGACCGAGTTGAGCGGTGACATCGCCGGCACCGGCGCGCCGTGTTCGTGGACGGACAGCACCGCCGCGAACGCCAGCCAACGTTTTTATTTGGTTTACGCGGTGAACTGAGACGCTCGCGGGTGTTTTGGAATCGCAGCGGCCTTCGGAAAAGAAGGCCGCTTTTTCTATGCACTGAAGGTGCTGATAAAGCTAGCCCAAGGACGATGCAATGCCGCTACCTGGGTATCTTCTACGTTTCTCTCACCTCCTCAGTCTGAAAAACCGCTTTGGGTCGGTGAAATAGTTGGTGTAAGGACTGGTCGCATTCGCCAAATCAATGAATGACTCGGCGAGGTTCGTCGTGGTCTGCAAGGTCCAATCTGAACCCCAATAAAGCACGAGTTGCTGGCCGTTGTGTTCGCTGGATAATGCGTCGGGAACAATCTCGCCGGTGGCGAGGATGCGCGCGGGATAGGTGCCGGCAGCCATGTTCGCCGGATTGTGGAATTGGATTTGATTGAGTTGCTGCGCGGTCAGGCCGCTTGGGCTGTTGCCAAAAGCAATTTGATGCTTGCCGTTGCCAAGAGAAGACCCGTCCCATCGTTTGATCACCAGCACCGCTTGGGCCGTCCAGGACCTGCTGCTGCTATCGCCAAAGTGAAGAATGCACGCGCCATTGGCCGGCAGGAGCAGGGTGGATGAACCATCGGCCAATTGGAGGGTGCCGAATTGTTCCCCGCCGGCAGTTTGTTCGTCCCAGGTGCCATTTCCGAGTGTGAGCACGCCGGGAATACTGATCGTGCCGCCGCTGTGCAGGAACGAGGCCCCGCCGTTCACCTGAAGATTCTGCGCGATCAACCGCCCGCCGCTCATCCCGTTCTTCGAATGACCACCGAGCCATAGGGTGTCACTGACCTGGTTGGTCCCGCCCGATTGCTGGAAGCTGTCGAACTGGCCGCCGTCGTAGGGGTTTGGGGTGTAGACGACGCCGCCGGACTGGTAAATATTGGTCGCCGTCAGCCAGCCGCCGCTCAACTGATAACTGGACACCATGCCCAGTGAAACCGTGCCGACGCTGTTGGTTCCGCCGGACTGCTGGAACGCGCCCATGGTGAGACCGATCAAAGGAGTGGAAAGAAGTCCATCGCTTAAGTAGTAAACCGAAGAATTCACGCGACCGTAGTGATTAATAAATCCCCTGATACTAATCCCGCCGTTGGTGTGAAAACCGCCGCCTTGATAAAACATGCTGGTCATGCCGGTGCCACTGGCATGCAACCGACCATCAGCATAGATGTGCAAGGATGAGGCGATCAGAACTCCTCCGGACAAGCTGTATTCACCTCTAGCCGACCTAGGTCCAAGTGAAATACTGCTCGTGAAGTTGGTTCCGCCAGTTTGAAGAAAACTGAAACTGAATTCAGACCCGTTAGGTAGTGGTACGGGGATTTGCATACCACCAGATGAAAGGGTTCCTCCCGCCAAATGATAGCCGCCGCGAGCGAATCGGATAGAATAGAAAGCCGACATATTGCCACCCCACTGATTGAAAGTGCCGCCTTGGAGGTTGAAATAGTTTACGTGGACCGAGCCGTCGAAGAGGTTACAACTGCCGCTATTGACTTGAAACTCATACTTGTTCACCGAGCCGCCGAAGAGATTGAAACTGCCGCCTTCGATTTGAAGAGTCCAGCCGCCCACCGAGCCGTCGAAGAGATTGTACTGGCCCGCGGATTGCAGGTACAACCTTCCTGAGTTCATCCCGCCCTGTTGATTGAAGGTTGAGGGAAATCCGCCGATGTATTCTTCTCCGGTCGAGAGTGTGCTGTTGGTGAGATTGTAAACGGCAGGGCCGAGGTCGCCCAAATGCAGGGAGCCGACACTGACCTCGGAACCCTCGATCTCCGTGAAGGTGCCGCTCACGGAAAGGTCTCCCGCAACCCGCAAGGCCGACGACGCCATCACGACCGCCGAGTTGCTGGCGACGGTGAGCGAATTGGCCGTCAACGGAGTAACGAAGCCCGCGTGGTTCAACCACACCGTGTTGAACGAATTCGTCGGCGATGCAATCGTGATGGAATCAACACTCAACGTCTGCGGAAGATTTTGCGCTGTGTTCGCGGTGATCTCCAAAACCTTCCAACCGGCGTTGGTGAACAGAATGGTTTGATTCGTGCCGGGCAATGCGCCGAGCGACCAATCCGGATTCTCCCAGTAGCCGCTGCCGGCGCCGGTCCAACTGTTTAACTGCGCGCCGGCCTCCAAACACCAGCCGACGCAAAATGAAAGGCCCATGAGCGCGACACGACCGGTTCGCGACAACCACGGTATGATGGCAATTGCGAATGGAGACACTCGCATGTAGCACTGTTGCCTATGACGCCACGCTTGGCACGGTAGGTAAACACCCTAATTGTCCAAGCCGTCTGGACGGCAGAGAATACCGCGTGCCTACGAAGCGCCTCCTTTCCTTGTACCTGCTCTGCGCGTTGACTTTCCCTCTGCGAGCAGCCAGCCCCGACGCGCGCATCACCGATGAAAACCCTCTGGTGCTTCCATTGCCCGGTGCTTATCAACTGCGCATTCTCTCGTCCAATCTCCTGGAACTCACGCGCATCACCACCAAAGCATCGCCATCAGCGAGACCAAGCGAATGGGATTTCGTGGATGCCGAGGGTCGCGCGCAGCTTCCGAACGCAGCGGAATTCGTCGTGCTCGCCGGCGAAACATGCCTCGGCGTGCAAAAGGTCGGCTTCAAACGCCGCGTGCTCTACGCGCCGCTCGCCCGGCGTGATTTGCGCATCGCCAATCACCTATACCTGCAACTGAACGGCGTGATAGCCGGCGGACAAACGGTGGAGGTAAAGAATCCTTCCGCGAAACTGTGGCCCACCAGCATGCGCTTTACCGCGACGATGGGCCCGCTCCGCTACAGCCCGGCGATCCATGTGAATCAAGTGGGCTATCTTCCGGCCTTTCCCAAGAAGGCGATGATCGGGTTCTTTCTCGGCAATTTGGGCGAGATGAATGTGCCGGCGGAATCCGGTTTTGAACTCGTTGACGCGCGAACCGGCGCGAACGTTCATGAAGGAAAACTGACGCCGCGGCGCGACACTGGTTTCGACTACACGTCCTATCAACAAGTGCTCGAAGCGGACTTCAGTGATTTCAAAACGCCTGGCGAATATCGCCTCACGGTCTCTGGACTCGGCGCGTCATTTCCATTTTTCATTGATGAAGGTGTGGCGGCGGCATTCGCGCGAACTTATGCCCTTGGGCTTTATCATCAACGCTGCGGCACAAGCAATGCCCTGCCCTCCACACGGTTCGTTCACGGGCCCTGCCACATCGCTCCCGCGGAGGTGCCAACGGCGAGGCTCACGGACATGGTCAACTTCCTGGCCGGCGACACCCAGAATTACACAAATAACCCGCGTCACACCGCACCGCAGCTCAAGGATTTTGATTCCAGCCTTTACCCGTTTGTGAAAAGCGGAAAGTTGGACGTCGCGGGCGGACATCACGACGCGGGCGATTACAGCCGCTACACGATCAACAGCGCCGCGCTGGTTCACACCCTCATCTTCGCCGTGGACGCGTTGCCGGGTGTGGGCGAACTGGACAATCTCGGACTGCCCGAAAGCGGCGATGGCAAAAGCGATGTGTTGCAGATGGCGAAATGGGAAGCTGATTTCCTGGCGAAGATGCAGGACGACGACGGCGGATTTTATTTCCTCGTCTATCCGCGCGACCGCAAATACGAGAACAACGTCCTGCCCGATGCCGGCGATCCGCAAATCGTCTGGCCAAAGAACACCGCCGTCACCGCCGCCGCCGTGGCGGCGCTGGCGCAAGCGTCGTCGTCGCCGCTCTTCAAAAAGCAGTTCCCTGATGCATCGGCGGTCTATTTGGCAAAAGCGAAAAAGGGTTGGGAATTTCTGGACCGCGCCATCGCGAAGTTTGGCAACGAAGGCGCCTATCAGAAAATTACGCACTACGGCGATGATTTCATGCACGACGACGAACTCGCCTGGGCTGCGTGCGAATTGTTTCTGGCGACCGGCGACGAATCGTATCACAAACAATTGCTCAAGTCATTCCGGCCGGGCGAAGAACGGACCCGGCGCTGGGGTTGGTGGCGGTTGTACGAAGGATACGGTCGCGCCACCCGCAGCTACGGCCTGGCGGTCAAGAGCGGGCGGATGAAGCCGGCGCAGTTGGATCAGGCTTTTCTGCGCGCGTGCGAGGGCGAGATTGTGGCGGCGGCGGATGATCAACTGCGCTGGTCGCAACAAAGCGCTTACGGAACCAGTTTTCCCACCGAAACCAAACGCTTTCGCGGTGCGGGTTGGTATTTTTCAATGGATCAAGCGTTTGACCTTGCGGTCGGCTGCGCGCTGGATCATCCGGCGATGAACGATCCGCGCGCGAAATACACCGAAGCGGTGGTGGCAAATCTGAATTACGAAGGCGGCGGCAATCCGGTCAACGTCTGCTACCTCACCGGCCTCGGCTGGAAACGTCAGCGCGAGATCGTTCATCAGTACGCCCAAAATGATCGCCGCGTTCTCCCGCCCAGCGGCATTCCCCTAGGCAACCTGCAAAGCGGATTTGGCTGGTTGGATCATTATGGAGCAGAACTCGGCGCGCTGAGCTTTCCGTGGGACGGGGCGAAGGAAAATCCTTATGCCCTCTACGACCGCTGGGGCGACAGTTTCAACCTGCAAGCCGAATTCGTGGTCGTCAACCAGGCGCGCGCGCTGGCCGCGGCCGCGTGGCTGATGGCGCAGACGCCGCTGAAGAACCAACCGTGGCAGTCCGCTCCGGCAACGATTGAAATCACAGCGTCCGGGCAGTCCCGGGTCGCAACTTTGAAATCATCACTCGATTTGAGCCGGGCGAGGATCGTGTGGGAAGCCCCGGGTCGCGAACCCCATTTCGGTGACCGGATGTTGCTGACGAACGCGGTCTCTTGGATTGAAGCCGAGGCGCAACTGCCCGATGGCCGCCGCGTTTACGGCGTAACGAATGTTTCGGCGCATTCCCGCGCGGCACGGTGAAACTTCGAGGGTTTCCGGAGCATTTATGCGCACTCCAGGAGGTCCTGATGGCCGGGTGTCTTCGCGGCGAATAAATCGTTAGGGTCTTCTTCTCCGGCGCTGAGGGTCTTTACCCACCTGTAAAGCGTCACTCAGTTGTTACATTACTCTTGTTCACTGGAACTGAATCCGGTCTATGAGAATTCTATTTGTTCACGAAAAGTTTGGCGCGTTTGGCGGTGCGGAGGCAAATGTCCTCGCCACCGCAACCGAACTCAAAGAGCGCGGCCATGCCGTCGGCATTCTCCACGGCCCGCACACCGGCAAGGACGAAGCCGCCTGGCTGACCACTTTCCAACATCGCTTCCCCTTCGGACATGGAAGTGAGTCAGCGACCGCGCTGGCCGCGTGGGAACGTTTTCAACCGGACGTGCTGTACGTCCATAAGATGTCGGATCTCGAATTGCTGGAAGCGTTGCTCCACTCGGACACTCCGATCATCCGCATGGTCCACGACCACGACCTCTATTGCATGAGGAGCTACAAATACAATTTCTTCACCCGCCACATTTGCGAACGGGCGTTGTCTCCGTTTTGCATTTTCCCCTGTGGCGCAGTTATCGCGCGTGATCACGAAGGTGCCCTCCCCGTGAAATGGGTCAGTTACCCTGCGAAACTTCGCGAACTCGAATTGAACCGCAAATTCAATCGCCTGGTTGTCGCCACGCAGTTCATGAAGGATGAACTCCTGCGCAATCGTTTCGACGCGGACCAGATCGAAATGCACGCCCCGGTGCCACCGAAAGGCGACGCCTCCTGGGTGAGCTCGTTCAGCGACAAGAACTACATCGTCTATGCCGGCCAGATCATTCGCGGCAAAGGCGTGGACGTGCTGTTGGAATCGCTGGCGCAGATCCGGGTACCGTTCACGTGTTTCATTTTCGGCGACGGCCAGCATCGCGATTACTGTGAAAAACTGAGCCACAAACTTGGACTCACGGATCGCGTAATGTTCAAAGGCTATGTGTCGCCGGAGGAGATCGCGATTTTTTACCGCGAATGCAGCGTCGTTGCGGTCAGTTCGGTGTGGCCGGAACCGTTTGGCGCGGTGGGGCTGGAGGCCATGCGGTTTGGTTTGCCCGTCGTCGCGTTCGACGCGGGTGGCATCCGGGAATGGCTAACCGATGGTCACAACGGATTTCTCGTTCCCTGGATGGATCGCGCGGCGTTTGCGGCGCGGGTGGAGGAATTGCTCGGCGACAAGGCGCTCGGCCGGCAGATGGGCGAACGCGGACGCCAGTTGGTCGCCAGGCAATACCAGTTTTCGGAATACATCAGCGGATTGGAGAACGTCTTTGAGCGAGCCGTCGAAAGACCGGCACTCGCGGCCATGGTATGAACACCGAAACAACATCAAAATTGATCGCGTTGGTCGGGGGGAGTGGCGCAGGCAAAACCTGGCTGGCAGATCGTCTGTGCCGGGAATTCGGCGACGAGGCAAGCTCGCTGCCGCTCGACGATTTCTACCATGATCTCTCGCACCTGAATGTTGTAGCGCGGGAAAAGATCAACTTCGATCATCCCGACGCGATTGACTGGCCGCTTTTCGAAAGCGTGCTGCACAAACTGCAAGGCGGCGAGATGGTGTTGTCGCCGCGCTACGACTTTGTTTCCCACACTCGATCAAGCGAATGGGAGCTGCGCCGTCCGCGTCCCTGGATTTTCGTGGAAGGTTTGTGGCTCTTGTGGCCTACGCAAGTGCGGCAACTGTTCGATTTTCGGGTTTTCCTGGATTGCATACAATCAGTGCGCTGGCAAAGGCGGGCGGCGCGCGATCTCAATGAACGGGGTCGCACCACGGATTCGATCCGCAAACAATTTTGGGAAGTCGTGGCCCCGATGCATGAGCGTTTTGTCGAGGTGCAAAAGCCCTGGGCTGATCTCGTGCTCGACCATTCCATGACCCAGGCCGAGCTTGGCCGGTTGGTCGCAACGATTCGCGATTTGGGAGCGGAGCCAGCCCCAATTCCTTTGACGATCGCAGTTTCAAAGCCAACAACACCGCAGGTTGCGGCACTTCAATCTTTATGAACACTCACATCTTGAATCCATATTCTGCACAGTCCGGTCATTTCGCGGTCGCACGGACAGCGCTGGAACGCCAATGGCTGAACTGGTGCGTTCAATGGCGGCGATGGTTTCTGCGCTGGCGTGTCAAAAGCGGTGCGATGATGAAACGGACCCTGGACATCGTCGGCAGCATCGCCTTTCTCCTCGTCTTCAGCCCGCTTTATCTGGTGCTGGCGCTGCTGGTAAAACTTGAGGACCGCGGACCGGTGTTTTTCAGCCAGACCCGCGTCGGGCGTTTCGGCGAAACGCTACAGATGCACAAATTCCGCTCGATGCGGCTGGATGCCGAAGCTGAATTCGGAAAGCTGCTCGCTCAGAACGAGCATGCCGATGGGGTCACGTTCAAGATGAAGAACGATCCACGCATCACGCATGTCGGCAAATGGCTGCGCCGGTTTTCACTCGATGAACTGCCGCAATTTGTGGACGTCCTCATGGGCAACATGTCCCTCGTCGGCCCGCGGCCGCCGACCCCCCGTGAAGTGGCGCTTTACTCGCCCGCGGACCGGCGTCGCCTGGCCGTGAAGCCGGGCCTAACATGTTTCTGGCAGGTGGGCGGACGCAGCAATATTGACTTCTCCGGCCAGGTGAAACTCGACGTGCAATACATTGAAACGGCGGGCTTCTGGGTGGACATCAAAATCCTGCTCCGAACCGTGCGAGCGGTGGTGAGTGGAAATGGAGCCTGTTGATGAAAGCGTTGTTGATTTGCCCCAACGAACGCACCGGCGTCGCCGCGCTGGCGGAGTGTGTGCCGCTCGCGAACGTTTCCATTCTGGGCAAGACCCTCGTCGAATATTGGCTCGAACATCTGGCGGGTTTGGGCGCGCAGGAAGTTCTGATTCTGGCGGCGGATCGTCCGGATCAGGTGCTTGCCGGAATCGGCGACGGCGCGCGCTGGGGATTGCGGGTGATCGTGAAACCAGACAAATGCGAACGGACACCTGAGGAAGCGCGGGCCAGGCATCAAGCAAGCGATCAGGGGCCGTGGCTTCCCGCGTCGAATGATGTCATTTTGATGGACTATCTGCCGAGCCTGCCACAGTTGCCGCTCTTCACAAGCTACGCGGATTGGTTCGCGGCGGCCCAGGCGTTGATGCCGCTGGCTTGGACGCCGGATCGCCTCGGCGTGCGGGAGTTGCAACCGGGAGTGTGGGTTGGATTGAATGCCCACGTTTCCGCAGGCGCGAAGCTGATCGCGCCCTGCTGGATCGGCGAACGCGCCTGGATCGAAGCGGGCGCAACGATTGGGCCGAATACAGTCCTGGAACGGGAAGTTTACATTGCGCATGGCGCGGAAGTCTCGCACAGCGTCATCGGCCCGGAAACGCTCGTCGGCCAGTTTACCGAGATCCGCAATTCCATCGCGTGGGGAAGCACGCTGGTCAATTGGCAGCGCGATTCGTGCTTGAAAGTGCCTGACGCGTTTCTGCTTTGCTCGCGGGAACCGCAACACCTCCGCCCCGTTCCAGGGCAGACGCCCGCACCAGTTTACACGCCGCTGCCGGCGATGTTGCGGTTGCGGGAGTATCTCTCCCAATTACTGACGTAGGCATTGCTGAATTCGGTCCACCACACAAATTATGAACATTAACCAACAAAACGGGACGTTGAGCGTGACCGGCCTGCGCGAATTGAACGCCGCCAACGCGCAGGCATTTCGTTCTGCGCTCGCCCGGGCCTTGTCGCAAGACCTTAAAGCGATTGAAATTGATTTGTCCCAAACTCAAGCCGTGGACGGGGCCGGTCTGGGCGCGCTGGTGGCGCTCTATGAAACGGCAAAGGAACACCGGAAGCGGGAAGGCTTCGCCATCCGGCTGGCCAATCCCACGCCAACAGTGCAGCAAATGATCGAACTGGCGCGGTTGCATCATCTGTTTGAAATTATGCCGCCGGTCAGTACGCCCGACGAAGCGCATCCGCCGATCAACCTGAAATGAAAGCGGTCCTTCCTCTCTTCCTCTTCATTGATGCCTGCGGATGGGAAATCATCAAAGACGATCCCTTCTGCAACAGCGTCGCGCCTAATCGGCGGCGGCTTGACTCCGTCTTTGGTTATAGTTCGGCCTGCGTGCCGTCCATTCTTTCCGGACGCTGGCCGGATGAGCATCGCAACTGGTGCTATTTCGTCTATGACCCGAAGCATTCACCGTTCAAAGTGCTGAAGCCATTGCAATGGCTGCCCAAGGCAATCACGAGCCGGCGAATCGTCCGGCGCTGGCTGTCAAAGCTGGTGAAAGTCCAGTTGAAGTTTCGCGGCTATTTCGATCTTTACAACATTCCGTTTAAACACATCTCTCTGTTTGATTTCACGGAAAAGAAAAGTCCCCTTCGCCCCAGCGGCATGAATCGCGGCACGAACATTTCCGACTTTCTGGCAACGTCGGGAATTGCCCACCATGTTAGCGATCCGACACGCAGTGAAACAGAGAATCTCGATGCGGTGCTCGCTGACGTGAAAACCGGCCGAATTGATTTCGCTTTTGTTTATTGGCCGGATCTCGACGGCCTGCTGCATCGCGCGGGCAATCAATCGCCGGAGATTTCACCGAAGCTGCGTGGTTATGAAGAGCGTATCAGCCGATTGCTGGAAGCCGCGCAGGAACAATATGAGGAGGTGCGGCTCTATGTTTTCAGTGATCACGGCATGGCCAATTGCGACTCGCTGCTTGATCTCAAGGCCCGCATCGAGCCACTGCCGCTGGAATTTGGGAAGGACTACGCGGTCGTCTATGATTCAACCATGGCACGTTTCTGGTTCTTCAATAAACGCGCACGCTTCCTGGTGACCGAGGCGCTGCGGACCATTCCCGAGGGCCGCATCGTGCCCGACGCGGAACTGGAGCGATTGCATTGCCTTTTCCCGGATCGCTATTTCGGCGAGTTGATTTTTCTGATGCGCGAAGGGGTGCTGATTGTGCCCAGCCACATGGGCGAACGGCCCATTCGCGCGATGCACGGTTATCACCCGGAAGAAAAGCACAGCTACGCCGCGCTGCTGACCAATCAGCCGGAAATTCCGGATGATGTTACCGCGATTCCGCATCTTTACATCCTGATGGTGCGAGACGCACTGATCGCCCATGAGCAAAACCAATCGCCTGGTCCGCCAAAACGGCGCGAAGGGAAGAGCGCCCCAGTGTCCCGCGATGTATCCGAACCCGTGCTCGCTGTCTCGGCCCGTGTCAGTGTTCCCAACTTTGAACAAGAATAACTATGAGCCTGCTGATTCAAAAACCCGCCCGACTTTTGCAGAACCTCCGCGAGATTCGCGCGCTCGGTGCTGATGGCCCCTCACGTCTTCGTCTCGCCGGGAACATGTTTCAGGCAAACTTGAAACGTACGCATCATGGCTGGTCCAGCCTGGCCAATCGCGTGTTCGGCATGGCACCCGTCAACGTGCAGCTCCATTTCGCTTCGGACATGCCTTTCTGCTATCGGCCCGGCACCACCGATTTGCTCGTGCTGGAGCAGGTGTTCCTGGATGGTGAATACCGCGTCGAACCCATCGCGCCCGACAGCATTGAATACATCGTGGACTTGGGCAGCAACATTGGTGTGACCGCCATGTTCTGGGCGCAACGATATCCCAACGCGCGGATGGTGTTGGTCGAACCCGACCCCGATAATTTCAAATTGCTGCAGCGCAACACCGCCGCCTTTCAGGACCGTTGCGTTCTGCTTCAGGCCGCCGTGTCGGATCAGCGCGGCGAAACCAGCTTCTTTCGCAGTGATCGCGAATACGGCCATTCGATTCTCAAGGGCGACGACTCCGTCTCTGAGATCAAGGTCAAGACGCTGACCGTTTCCGACGTGGTAAGTGCGGCCGGATTTCCGCGCGTGGATTTATTGAAAATGGACATCGAGGGTGGCGAGCAAATCGTGATGCCGACGATTGGCACATGGGAGCACGCCCCGCGCTATCTGATTGCCGAACTTCACCCGCCTTATGACTTTGCTGCTTTCACTGAACATTGCCGCTCCGTTGGGCTGCGCGCAACGCAACCGCCTAGTGAAGGTTTCCGTTGCAACCTGCCTTTTGCCGCGCGTGCAACAGTCACGACCTGACCTCCGTGGCGGGCCACAAGCGCCGCCTCCGCATTTCGGAGTTCAGTACTTGATCGAATGGGGTAAACACCCAATACCGGTTTACAGTTAAGCTGCTAAGCTGTCGCTCTATGTCTAACAAGAATCTCCTCCCAGCGACCGAGTCCAACAGTCCACCCGTTCAATTGCAACTGAATCTGCCCCAACGCATTCTCGTGGTGGATCGGGACCCTTACGTGCGGCATCTCAGCGCCGACGTGCTGATTCGGCATGGCTACGAGGTGAACGCCGTCGAAGCCGGTGCCGCTGGCTGGAAGGAGCTTCAGGCTTACAACTACCATTTGTTGATCACCGAGCACGACTTGCCCAAGCTGACGGGCATTGCACTGGTCAGGAAACTGCGTGCCGCCCGCATGGGGCTTCCGGTCGTGATGGCCGCCGGAAGGCTGCCCACGCGCGCCCTGGCCCAAAACCCGTCGCTTCAGTTCTCGGCCATGCTTTTGAAACCCTTGCCTGTTGATGCCCTGTTGGACACGGTGCGAATCATCCTGTACGCGACCCGCGGTTCCGGGAAGCCGATCGTCGCGCCGCCCAACTCGCAAAACCAGTCATCAGCCGATGGTGGGCTTAAACTGACCACAACCACAGCCAGCACCCGACGAGTACTTCTGGAATGCAACGAAAGTCATGACGCTTACGCCCATTGGGGATTGAACGATTGAACGGGGCCGCCAATGATGCGAGCCGCCCTTGCATGACACCGTGATCAAAATGGTGGAGTGGCAGTTTCTCATGCGGTGCCGTTCAGCCTGCCGTCTGCATGGTCCAAAGATTCGTCGGACTCAGCCGGAACCACTCAGTCGAGAAACCGCCAAAGAAACGCAGAGGCGCAGAAGTCGCAGAGTGAAACCAGCCCAGACAACCCACAGTTCAGTGAGCGCCCACCCCGACCGAAAATCTCTGCGCCTCTTTGCGTTCTCTGCGTATCCGCGTTTGTTCCGTCCCAATTCAACTGAATAGTACCGACTCAGGGCGCCCGCACGGCGCGATAGTAACGCAGTGAAAAGGCGGCGGCCTGCGGATCGGCGATCGGCACCACGCCGCTGGCCGGCAAAGCGTTCGTGGAGATCGTCGCCCAGGCCGCCAGATTTGTGGACGCTTGGATGTAATATGTTGCCAGCGGCGCGCCACCCAACTGGAAGGAGAATCCCCCGCCCGCCAGCCTTCGCGGATCGCTCAATTGCGGTGGTGTATTGGTGATCACGGTCACCGAACTAACGGCGAACGCCCGGCGGCCATCTGGCCACTGCACTTCGGCCTCGACCCAGTGAGGACCGTCGTGAAGCACCGGCGTGAATGTGTAGCTCGTACCACCAAAAGCCGGTTCCTGATCGCGGGCTTCCCACACGATCCGCGCACCGCTCAAGTTTGTATCCGCCACCTGCAGGGTGACGGTGATGGGTTGACCCAGGATCAGGGGAGTTGTGGGCACGATGATGGTTGCGTTGGTCGAGCGCCAGGGTTGTTCAGCCACTAAGGTTTGCGCCGCCAGCCACGCGGCGGCGGCGAAGCTGCGCACCGTGTTGACGGTGGACGCTTCGGTGTACACGTTCCAAAAGTCCGACCAGCGGTCGTAAATCGGATATGGCTCTGTCTGAGAACCGTCGTGCGGATAGCAAAGCGCCGTGAGTTCGCCGCCGTAAACCCACGTCCAGGTGAATCCCTCCTGGAGGTTGCTGATGGGGACGCCGATCTTGGGCAACGTGCGCCGGTCGTTGGCCGAGTATTGATCCACAATTTCGCGCTGGCGTTTCCAGCCCAGGCCGGTCACGTAAGTCATGTTGACGGGATTGCAGCCGGCTTCGTAATTCAGGTTGCGCAGAATGGCGTCCAGATACACCGGATTCGGACTGAAATGTTGCGCCACCACCAGGTCAAAGGCCTGCTCGGTGGAGAAATACCAGCCCGCGGTGAGCACACGCTTGGTGTAGTCCGGGAAGCTGCTGCCGTAAGCATTTTCCTGCGACCATCTGAGATTTTCGTTGCCCCAGTTGGTAATGGTGTTGATGCATTTGGCGAGATACGCAGGATCAAGCTGGCCGGCCTGCAATCGGCCACTCCCCACCGCGGCGGAGTAACTACGAATCGCATTCCCATAACACGCATACATCTGCCACCAACCCCAGCGGGCGGTCGCCGGATCGGTCGGATCGGGAAACAATGATTGGAGCAGGGTGTGATACTGCGGATCGCCCGTGGCCAGAAACAACTCACAGGCGGCCCACGCCAGGTCGTCCTGGTCCGTGAAAGCGTCGTCAAAGTGCATGAGCTTTTGATACGCGCCGCCCTGGCCATGAGTGGCAATCGCATTGGTCAGGAACTTCCAGCCGAGTTGCGCCCGGTCCCAGTAATTACTCGCCACCTGCGGATACGCCTGTTGGAACCGCGGTGACGACGCGCATTGCGCCAATGCCGCGACGGCGGCCGCCGTGGTTGCGGTATTCTTCGGCCACACGACTTGTTGGTCGCCGTCTTCAGGCAGCACGTCGTACTCGTATTCCCGGTCGCGGGGATGAACCATGTAATAAAACCCGCCATCGGCATCCTGCATCTTTAGTAAACTATCCGCTTCCCACTTGGCTTCCTGCAAAACATCGCTGATACCGTCGCCGCTTTCCGGGAGGCCGAGATTATCCAGCGCCGTCCCGTTTTGTGGGAGCAGCGAATCCACGGTGAACATCAGCAGATGAATCGTTTGCGCCATGTTCCAGGCGACCTTGCTGTAATTGGCGGCCTCGAAATGACCGCCGGCCACATCCACCGGTCCTTGATTCACGAACGGACACAGTTGGGCCGCCGGACTGGTGAGCGCCGGCGCGGTTTGCGGCGGATTATCAGAATTGACCCTGCTGGCGTATTTCGCCGCCGTGTTCCAGGTGAAGGCAAACGGCCCGGCCGCATTCGTGGGAACGAGTGCCGGCGCGGTGTGGTCGGCAGCATGCGTGAAGCGCGTGAAAGGCATGTCAACGTTGAAGCCGCTGCGCTGATGGAACAGTCCCAGCGCGTAGGTGCGCGCGAAATTCATCCCGATACCCTCGTCAATATGGAACGGCAGCGATGCGCCCAAGCCTGGCACGAGAACGCGATATTGGCCCGGCGTTGTGAAGCTGCTGAAGTCCGCTTCATAAACATTTTGATACGGCGTCGGCGTGTAAACGAAGCCCACGTCCGGGCGCAGCGTGAGCGTGCCTTGATAAACCGTCGCCCCGCTCTGCGCGTTTACGACCAAAAAACTATTCGTGGGAATCGCCATTTCGCCCAGGCTTCCGAGGTAATAACCGACGTTGGCAATTTTCGGGTAAGCCGGCAGATAGCCTTCCTGGTTGACGTGAATCGCCGGGTTGTAACGCAGCGGGTCCGTCACCGCCTCAAATTTCATGTTCGCCGGCCAGAGCGTTCCATCATTGATCACCTGAACCGACTGGCTGACGGATATGGCATTACTCAATTGGAGATAAAGCTTGTTTTCAATTCGTAAATCCCACCCGGCCAACGGCGCATAGAGCGGACGGCGTTTGAATCCAACGCCAGCCACGTTATTCGTTTGGCCATTGACGATCACTTTGATGCGCGTCAGGTCCGGCGAAACAAAAACTCCCTGGTCGTTCACCCAATCCCAACTGTCCACGCGCGCCGGGGCGGGCTGCTTGGCGTTGACCCGGACCAATTCCAGCAGGTTTGGCGAAAGAATATGCAGCGAGTGATCGCCCGGTTTTGGCATCTGAAGATCAACCGATATCGCATCCGCGGCCGCGGCCCGTTGCAGGCAAAACACCGCCAGCAGACCAGGCATTAGACGAAGCCAGCGTTTCCCTGGCTGGGAGCAGACCTTTGGCCGCGGATTGAAAAACTGCGTGCTTGGGAAACGGAAAGAGTCCAGTTTCAAGTTCATTCAACTATTTGTAATGCCCCGGGAAAAAACCCCCAATAAGCAGTGTGCCCCAGTCTGGGTGGGTAAAGACCCTATATGTCCGCGCCAAATATTTTCGACATGCTGCTTTTTCGCCATGGTCACAGAATAGGTTGCAAAATTGGCTTATTTCCCGTGGATTTCAGCAAGCAATGTCGAAGAACTTATGCGCGGACATATAGCTCACGGGCTTTCGGTGTGAAGCGTGGCTAAATCTGCCGTTCGCTGCCCAAGAGCATGCATTTGGCTAAACTGGACTAACGGAATGGAGAAACGGTATCCCGAAGGGATTCTGATCTTTCAGCCCAGGGTTGCGAGGAACGAGCTACCCTGGGAAAGCTCCACAAAACAAACGCAACCCTGAAAGGGTTGAATCAACGTCCCTCCTCGTCCATCGGCTTCTCGCAAATCACGTCGGTGCGAGGTTACATCGTGGGACAAGAGCAACATCATCGGAAGATTTCGTTTCACCATGAGTTTCGGCTTTTGCTCCAATGCTACGAAATTGAATTCGACGAACGGTATGTGTGGGATTGATTCAACCCTTTCAGGGTTGATGGAATTTGCGATTTGTTGACCCAGGGTAGCTCGTTCCTCGCAACCCTGGGCTGATTGATTTCATCCCGTTGGGATGAGCCAGCGCAGCGTGTCCACGTGCCAGATCCTCGAACGAAATCACCCGAACGTTTGGATTGCTGGCGAGCCATTCGGCGGTCGCGTGCAGGATACCGATCATGGCGGCGTCCGGTTTGTCGTCTCTGAAGTATTCCCACCAATGGGTGACGAGCACCGTGAGTTCCTGGCTCTCGACCTGTTTCTTGACGGATTCCAGCATCGTTGGGTAAGGGCGTTGATACGACAGCAGGCAGCCCGGATGCGTCAGCAGGGTTGTTTGACCAACTTTCCAATGCGGTCGCTTGCGCATCTTCTTCAACGCGTATTGCGGCCACCAGGCGAAGGGCAACCGACGCAGTTCAAACCATCCGGCCGAAATGACGCGAAACCTTTTGGCGACTTCGCTCAAACTGACCCGGGAGAACCGGTCATACGGAGCAACAAACGTCTGGGGCGCGCGAAAGCCCGCCGCGGCCAGCGCAGCAGCGCCTGCATCAAGGCGATTTGCGATATCGGTACGTTGATCAGAACCGAACTCGAACAGCGAATGATCGTAGCCGTGTTGCAGCACGCGGAATCCGGGATTCTCACGCAGATAACGGACCAGTTTGGCATTGCTCGCGATTGGAAGCTCAGGCGGCGTGCCGGCGCGTTTCGCGAATAGAAATTTTTCCAGCGCGCCCTCGGGGCTGATGGTATCGGTGCGCACGTTCGGAATCACCGCGAGGTTCACCGGCAGGTCGCGGTCGAGAAACGGACGATAGAGCTGCTCCAGGCACTCGACCGGCGTCAGGGCATTCGTGTCGTCGTCACGTAGAATGACGTAATGCATGTTTTGCCTCGATGAGTTCCTCGTAGAGTTGTTTGACCCGGCGCGCGACGGACCTGACATCGTATTCGCCAGTCGCGAGTTGCCGTCCTGATTCCACCAGTCGCGCACGCAAGCCGGGATTCAGCAAGGTCTGGCTGACCGCTTGATGAAAGGCGCGCGGCTCGGTCAGATCAAAAATCCAGCCGTTTTCACCGTCGCGGACCAAAGCCGAGGCGCCCGAGGTCCGGCTGGAAATGACGGTGGTCCCTGCGGCCCACGCTTCGAGCAACACCAGACCGAACGTTTCGGAGATGGATGGCAATAACACGGCGCGGGATTCCTGAATCAAACCGATCAACCGCGGATCGCCCTGCGGCAAACCGCCCGTGATCAGAACGCGGTCACTGATGCCGAGCTCACGGATCTGACGTTCGAGGCTTTGGCCGTAGGCTTCATTGGTGCAGGCGCCGGCGAGCACGAGCAGTGCTTGGGGATGATTCCTAAAAATCTGCGGAGCTTGCTCGATCAGCCAGGCCTGGTTCTTTACCGGGTCAAGACGCCCCACGGATAGCAAGACGTCGCGGTCACGAATTTGCGGATAAGCTTCCCGCGCGGCGGCGCGTTGATCCTGTTGATACATCTCCACAGGAATGCCGTGGGGCTGAATTTCGATCCGTTTGCCGGGATGCTTCTTCCGCAGGAGTTCGGCTTCGGTGAGATTGCACGTCAGCACCGCGTCCGCGTGTTGGATGAGCCGGCGCGATTGGAGCAACAGTCCAAAGAGTTTCCCCCACTCGAAACCGCTGTGCGCGGTCTCGTCGAACGTGGTTTTCAAAGCCGGAGAGACATCCAACAATCCACCGTGAATCGAAACGACAAACGGCAATCGCCGGCCGCGAGCCACGGCGGACGCGATGCCACCCAACCGGCCCAGCGTGTGCGTGTGGACGAGCGCAACGTCCGGTTCGCGCCACATCGCGGGAAGCAAATCGAAGGACATCAGATTGCCACCCACGGAAATGCACTGGCGCCGTTCCTGCCGGGAAATTCCCCAGGTCGGCACGCAGATTTTGAAGCGCTTGATGTCGCCGTTGTTTCCATCGTGTGATTCAGACGGTGCATGACCGTTGCCATTGACCTGCGGGCAATACATCACGGGTGTAACGCCTTGCTGGCGCAGACCCTCGAAAAGCCGTTGCACGGCGGTTTCCGTTCCGCCCCATTCGGCGGGATCATATTTTCGCAGTAGATGAATCACGCGCATGGCTAGGCTTTCGTGGGAACGGCTTCGGGAAATTCGTATTCCGGTGCTTCCCGGACGATGAGCGCCTCGACCGCTCGCTTGCGCGCGTGGCGTTTGGCGTAACAGAGGCTGGCCAGCGTTCCGACCAGGACATTGAACGTCAGAAAAATGTGGGGTTGCCGGAAAGTCCACTCGGTGATGCTGTGCAAAAAGATTCCGCATACGCCGAAGAAAAGCCCGACGCCCAGCCGGTGCATCGCTTCCGGTTTGCGCCGGAAGAGAAAGCGCAAACCCATCAGGAACCAATGCCCCCAGAGCAGCGTGAACAGAATCAAGCCCGGCACGCCCAGTTCGCCGACAGTCAGCGCCGCAAGATTGTGGGCGGGCGCGGCCCAGACCATGTTTGCGATGGTTTCGTCCTCCGGTGTGTTGATGTGAAAATCCCCATAATCGTCGTAGGGCCGGCCCACCATTGCGCCATATTGTTTACTGACCCAGAAGGACCAGTTGTTCAGCCCGACGCCGAAGAACTTGTCTTCCACGATCACGTTCGCCACGCGCAAGTAATAGCCGCGTCCCTCCTGTTCCTCGTCGAGGTATTCGTCCGCAAACGAGGCTTCGGCGTAACGCGCCTTCAGGCTGTCCCAATTCTTGTACAACATTCCGGCGAACGCCAGCCCGACAAGCGCGGTGGCAAAAATCTTTTGGGGCGTGAGTCGCAAGTTCACGCAGAACGCCGTCGCCCCCAGCATGACCAGCGCGAAAATGGGAATGCCGGCGCGCGAAATCGTCAGCACGCTGCACAACGCCGCCGCGCCGATGGCGACAATCGAAAACATCCGGAGCAGTTTGGGCAGTGATGAAGTGGCGGCCGCAACGAATACGGGGGCCACCAGGCAGATATACATGGAAAGACTGTTCTCGTGCTCCAGCGTGCCCGGCACGCGATAAATCCCGCCGATCAACTTCTGTTTGAGTCCCCACGCGCCCTCCAGGCAGACGGCGCAGCCCAACGCGAACACGAGAATTCCAAGCTCCCGCTGGCTGCGAACATAAAATGCCGCCGCCAGAAAGAAGAAGAATCCGCGGACCATTTTGGAAAGCTCGAACACCCCGTACATTTTTGGGTCCGAGAACATCACCGAAAAGCACGCGTAGAAAAAGAACACGAGCATCAATCCAAAACTGGCCGGCCAGTAGAAACGCGAGTTTCCCGGACGGGGAAGGAGAAACGAACTCACGAAGACGCTGATCGCGAGGATGTCCACGAGGGAGAACTCGATTCCGCGCGAGGTGCCGCGATACCAGTACTGGCTGAGAAAATTCACGTCAATCCGGTCCGTGATCACGGTCCCCGTGACCATCAAGAAGAACGCCACGTCGCGCGCGCGTTTCGAAAAGGTCGCAATCAGGACTCCCGTGGGAATGGCAACCAGCAGCAGCGCCAGTGCAATGAGGTCCTTGGTTTCCATCGTTGCGCCGGCCTCCCCCTTGGCGAATCAGCGCTTCCGCGCCGTGAGTAGGATGTTGGTGGCGACGAACAAATCACGCAGCGGTTTGTTCATGCCGCACGTGGTTGTCTTGATCTCAACGAACCCCGCGGATTCGGCGAGTTGCGACAGGGTCTTGCGCGTGAAGAAACGAATGTGCGGATTGCCCGGCGCAAAATGCTCATCCCATCGGAACAGCGCGATCAGCACGTCTTTGAACACGCCATGATAAGGCACCGTTACGAGCAGCCGTCCGCCGGGCGCGAGCACTCGCTGCATTTCGCGCACCGCGAAGCCGGGATCGAACAGATGCTCGAGCACTTCGGAACACCAGATCGCGTCGAAGGCCGAGTTCGCAAACGGAAACGGCTGGGCGACGTCGTGTTGCAGAAACTTGATTTCCGGATGAGCGCGGGCGTTCCGTTCGATCTGCGACGCTGAAATGTCCACCGCCGTCACGCGCGAGGAATGTTCGGCCAGATTCCGGGTGAAGGAGCCATCGCCGCAGCCCACTTCGAGAATGGCCGCGTCGCTTGCAATATCCCGCAGTTGGGAGCGCATCCAATTCCGCAAATTCGTGGCGTAGCCCTGATTGTCGCCGGAATACTGGTCGTGCCCGGTCGTCCAATACTTCTCGTAGTAATCTTTTTGCTGTTGAATGGCGTTCATGAGGTTTGAATGGTTTGAGCGAGGCCGGGTTTGTCGGCGGCCAGGTTGCGGATATTTTCGCGGGCGGCCTTGGGCCAGAAGTGCATTTTGCCGCGTTTGAAATGCCGATGGGCTTGGGCGCAGGCGAGCATGGTCATCGCGAAGCCCACCAGCGTCGCCGGCAGATGGGTCAGGCGTTTCAGCCCGCGCATCCGCCACCAGCGTTTGAAGCGGAAGCTTAATGCGTTGGGAAACAATCGCCAGAAATACTGGACTCGCTGAAGGTGCTCACCCACCAGCCGCGCGACCCACTCGGGATTCGCCTCCTCTTTGCGCCGCAGCGTGTCGGCGAGATTGGTTCTTTGTTTTCGCGGCAGCGTTTTCAAATATTCCACCAACACATGGACAATGGTCTGCCCGATCATCTGCCGTTTCTGGTTTTTCAAAAGTTCGCCGGTGGAGGTGTAGGCTTCGTAAACGTGCGAAGCATTTTCGGCAACCACGATTCGGCCCGGGTTGAGTTGGTTGAAAAAGAAATCAGTGCAGACAATCGCCTTGATGAAACCGTCGTCAATGCCGAGTTCCTTCGGCAGATAAAGCCGGCGGGCGACTTCAGCCCGGATGCAATAAAGCTGGCCGGTCATCTGCCCTTGAGTCGCGCCGTTCATCTCGGAGGTGGCCAGCGAGATGCGATCGCGCCAGGACTTCTGCGGCTTGAGCGACACGTCCTTGATGGGCTGGTCACTGGCGATCTGGGCTTCGGAATTATCCAGCAACGCTCGATACATGTTGAACAACGTCTCGCGGCGATTGAAAAGAATGTCCGAGTCCATCAGAAACAGAAACTCCGCTTCCGGACACGACAGACCATGGACAAACGCGTTCCAGGTGTGATTGCGTCCGGCCTCACGCATGTCCCGGACGCTGGCGGCAAAGGCATTGGCGAACGGGTGTGACTTCGCCTGCTCCGCGAAAACCGCGGCGGCGATTTCCGCCGTGCGATCCGTGCAGCCATTGGGAATGCAAAGCACTTCGCAACCTTCGCCGCGGGCGCTAAGTTCCTGAAACAACGATTGCCCAAAGAGCGATTCCAGCGTGCGGCGGATCATTGCTTCCTCGTTCCACGCCCGGACGGCGATGGAAATTCGCGGCGGCTTGATTTGGGCGTTATTCGTCATCGTATTTGCGGAATTGATTTCCAACGTCAGTCTAGGCTTGTGGCAGCCCTTCGCTAAGTAGGTGAAAACCTCCCGGGCGACGGGTGAAAGACCCCATGCCGTCCAGCGCACAAATGACGTAACCTGAACGTGAATGAGCAATCCGTCCGTCAGCATCATCTTGCGGTCTTACAACGAAGCGTGGGCGTTGCGCGAAACGTTGCCGGCGCTCGCGGCCCAAAACTACAAACCGTGGGAACTCATCGTGATTGATTCCGGCTCGACGGACGGCTCGGTGGAGTTGCTTCGACAATTTCAGCCGCAGCATCTGATTCAAATTTCACCCAGCGAATACAACCCGTCGCGGGTGATGAACCAGGGAATGGAACTCGCGGCATCTGACTTCGGAATTTTCCTGAACGCCGACGCCACGCCGCAGGGGCCGGACTGGCTGAGTCCGCTCGCGAACGCGCTGCTCGATCCAAAAGTCGCTGCGGTTTTCGGTCAGCAGATTCCGCGTCCCGATTGCCGGGCGGTTTTCGCCCACGACTATCAACGCTGCTTCGGCCCTGATCGGGAATCCGTGAAGTGGGAACATTTTTTCAGCATGGCGAGCAGTGGCATTCGCAAAGACATCTGGGCGAAGCGCGGTTTCAACGAGCGGATGCAATACTCCGAGGACGACGAATACACGCGCTGGTGCCGGGCGCAGGGATATCGGGTGGTTTACGTTCCAGACTCGGTGGCCATGCACTCGCACAATTACTCTCCCACGCAGGCCTGGAAACGAAGCTACGGCGAAGGCCGCGCGCGGGCAGCGGTGTGGAAAAATCGAATCGCAAAGCCAACCTGGGGACGAAATGTTTTTCTTGGTTGGATGAACGATGCCAGGCGGGACTTGCGGTTTTGCGCGCGCACACGGCGGTTGAACGAGTGGCCGCACGCATTGCGAATCCGCTGGCAACAACGGTGCGGCGCACTGGCGGGCTTTCGCAGCGGTTGGACGGCTTATCGCCAACCGGAGAAAAGTTCAGCCGTGAATCCGCCGACCTGGGCCGTAGGAGACGACGTGAGGAGTCTCTAAATGAATCTGTGTTCCCAAAGAAATGTGAGCCTCATCACCTCGTCACCTACAAAAATGGATTCTTAGAACGCGCTACCAAATATGAACGCCAACCTTGCGACTGGTAGCGCAGGTTTCCAACCTGCGGTATCGCGGATTTCCAATCCGCTGCCGTCTGAAACCGGCGGCACGTCCGAGTACTCTGGTGGCTGCACCGTTCCGACGCGCGCCGGTCGCTTCACGTTGAACGGCAGCGACGCGTTGGAACAGCATCTCGCTAGCGTCTGCAAAAAAGTTCATGCTGGCATTGGTCGCATCATCCCGAAGCAGAGACTGGAAGGGTTGGTGCTCGGTGGTGGCTATGGGCGAGGCGAGGGCGGGGTTCTGAAAACGCCCGCCGGAGATCAGCCTTACAACGATTTGGAGTTTTACGTTCTGGTTCGCCGCCTTTTGTGGTTGAACGAACGGCGTTACGCAAAATCCCTGCACCAATTGGCGGAGGAGCTTTCGTCGGTCGCGGGCGTTGAGTTGGAGTTCAAAATCACCTCGGTCGCCAAGCTTCGCCGCAGTCCGCAGAATCTGTTTTATCACGATTTGATCATGGGTCATCAGTGGTTGCTGGGTGATGAACGTCTCTTCGCCGGTTGTGACCATCATCGTGATGCCGAAACCATCCCTTTGTCGGAAGCGACCCGGCTGCTGATGAACCGTTGTTCGGGCCTGCTCTTTGCGCGCGACAAACTGGAGCACGAGCGCTTTTCGTCCGACGACGCCGATTTCGTGGGCCGGAACATTGCCAAGACCGAACTGGCGCTCGGCGACGCGGTGTTGATTGCCTTCGGCAAGTATCATTGGAGCTGCCGGGAGCGCGGCCAAAGGTTGAGTGATCTTGCCACATCAGAGAATTTGCCGTGGCTCGAGGAAGTGCGCCAGCACCACACGGGGGGGGTTGAATTCAAACTCCAGCCGCATCAGTCATCGCTTTCGCGCGCTGAGCTTCAAAAGCAATTTCGCGAAGTCAGTTCGCTGGCCTTGGGAGTCTTCCTTTGGCTGGAAAATCGCCGGCTCGATTACTACTTTCGGTCCGCTGCTGATTACGCGTCGAGCCGCATCAATAAGTGGCCCGATACCAACGGCTGGCGGAACCGGCTGGCGAACTTAAGAGTATTCGGTCCGCGCGCGCTCCTGATTCCGCGCCCGAGCCGCCATCCTCGGGAGCGGATTCTGAATGCGCTCGTGCTCCTGCTGTGGATGCGCACCCAGACGTCCCCCGCACTAACCCGGAAAGTTCGGCGTGAGTTGCTGTCTTCGGAACCGACCGCGATGATTCCGGCTTACCGGAAGCGCTGGAGCCGCGCATGTTGAACGGCCAGCGAGAGGCATAGAAAGGTACGACTGGAAGTGGTGGTCACGATTTTTGCTGGAGCGCGGCTGTGTCGTCTCGACCAGCCGCAGCGTGTGGAAGTGGGAAGGTTTCGGATCAGTCAAGACCATGCGTGTATTCGGAGGCACTGCGGCTGGGCTTCGCCACCGCCGCGCTCCGGAGGCAAGAGTCCGCTATTCAGTTCGCACCCAGGCACAGACGGTCGCGATGAAAACGATTAAGAGCACTTCAGACGGCAACATGAGAAATTCAAATCCGTTGCTGATCCCTAACCATGCCCAGCGAGTCGGTGGCAACGCACAGTTGCGGACACTTTGGTGCGCAGTTCTGCTGTTGTTTTCAGCGTTTACGTCCGCCGCCGCTTTGGTTTCGACCTTTCAGGCCGGAGGCGCCTCGTGGCACCTGGGCACGATTGGGGTTGGAAACCTGGACAGCTCTCCTGACCTGGAAATCGTCGTGCCCTACCGGAATTCCGCCGGCCACTGGTTTGTGGACGCGTTCAAATACACGGGCGAGCGACTGCCGGGGTTTCCTTATTCGTCGGGCAGCGAAGAAATGAATGTTTCTCCCACCCTGTACGACCTCGACCACGATGGCCGCGACGAAATCATCTTCACGCGGGGCAACCAGATTATTGTGCTGCGCGGAGACGGTTCAGTCAGGTGGTCCAACACGGTCAATTACGCCAACTATGTACCGACCGGTGGCTACCAGACGGTCACGAATGGTTTCTATTGGTCGGCGACCGGCGAATTCACGAGCCGGCTTCCTTCAACGGCGGTTTTCTCATCACAGGTTTCGCCGCCAATCGTCATGGACGTCAACGGCAACGGAACCAAGGAGATCATCACCGCCTGGAAAATTGATCCTGATCCGGGCGGCTGGGAGCAGGATTTCAACCCCTTCATCAACGACATTTTCGGTTTTGCCGAATGGGGCACGGCGGGAGAGACGTGGTCCGGCGGGGTGGTGGGTTTCGACGCCAACACCGGTCAACGGACTTTCGTTTATCACATTCACCAGCTCGTCGAATCGGGCCTGGCGATTGGGCGGGCCAAGCCCGGTCCGGCCCTGAACATTTACGAACTCAACGACAGCGATAGCGTGGTCTCGTTCGACAAAGCGCAGCCATTCGGTCTTTGGGGCAAAGGCATGCTGCATAAACAATTTGGCAAGAACCAGCGGTTGATGACCGGCTCGTATCAACTGCCGAATGATATTTACACGACAGACCTCGATGGCGACGGACTGGACGAAGTGCTGGTCGCCGGCACCACATTCGGCACGCTCTGGCCGCCGAATGACACGGTACTCGACGACGATGGCGCGATCCTTTGGCGGCGCTGGTTACCGCAAGTAACTTTCGTCAACAACTACGGCTGGAACAACAGCGCCTGCCTGATTCCCATCAACCCGGACCACGACAACCACATTGACGTGCTCGGCTTCAATCATGCGCACGAAATCACCTTCCGCTATTGGAACGGCATCGAGTTGGTGGATCGGCCTGGATGGCCGAAGAATTTTTATCCGTTCCTGCCTTCGCCCCCGGTGGTGGGAGATGTTGACGGCGATGGCCAGGAAGAAATCATCATTGGCACTTACAATCCCACCCTCACGCCCTCCACCGGGAATCTTCTGATCTATGCTTTGAACGGCACACTGAAGCAAACCGTTCCTGTGCTCGGCGGCATCAAACACATCCCGGCGCTGGCCGACGTCGAAGGTATTGGCCGGCTGGATGTCGTCTATCGCTCAACGCTCGGGCAGGTGTATGTGGAAAACTTCGGCGCCACCGGCACCAACAACGTCTCGTGGGCCACGCACCGGGGCAATATGCGTCGCGACGGCAACCACGGCATTTCGTTGTTCCCGCCGGGCACGCCGTTGGTTACGAAAAAAAACTCCGGGTATAACCGCGTCAGTTTCAGTTGGACCAACACCACTCCGGCTCAATGCTTTCGCATCTATCGCGCTGCGCAGCCGAGCGGTCCTTTTCAACACATCGCCACCGTCACAAGTGCCACGACGGCTTACACCGACCACGGCCTCAAATCCGGCTGGCAATATTTTTACGAAGTCGGCGCCGTTTACAGCAACAACACGGTTCATTCGGCTCCCATCGCTGTGCTTCCGTTGTTGAACAGCAACCTCGTCGCCAACGCCGGTTTCGAGGAGAACGACAACAGTCACTGGGATAAATGGTTTAGCGGCAGCATCGGCATGACGAACATGGTCGCCAGCACGAACACTGCTTTCGAAGGCCGGCAATCCATGCGCATTATCCTCGAGAACCACGGCAACAACGGCTCGATCTCGCAGTTCAACCAATACGGTCTCCCCGACGCCACACTGTTCGTCACGCCGGGCGCGTTCTATAGCTTCGGCGGTTATTTCAAAAGCACCGGCATCTCGCAGCCCTCGAAACATTTTTTCAAATGGGTCTCGTCCAAGACCGGCTCCGACACCAACAACCGGCCCACCTTGCATTACCCGGACTTTTTCACCCCGCATTTCGTTGTCGGCACCAACACCACCGAATGGACTTACGCGAATCGCACCTTTCAATTACGCGCCGGCATTCCCAATCTCGAACTCACCCACAATTACACCATCAGTGCGCCGGGCAGTGGGTCTATCTACATTGACAACGTTTTCTTCCGCCAAATCCCCAATCCCTCGGCCACGAACTGGACTGTCTGGGTTCCCTTTGCGTCCACCTGGCGTTTTTTCACCGCGACTCCGCCCGCGAACTGGTTTGCCCCCGACTTCAACGATGCCTCCTGGCCGGTCGGCATCGCCAAGTTCGGCGCGGGTGGCGGCCCCACCAACGTCGTCACCGCGCTCCCGCAATTTTTGCCGGCCTATTATTTCCGTAAAAAATTCAACGTCACTTCCACCGAGTTCGAGGAACTTCTTCTCTGCGCCACCTGCACCGATCTCTATGGCGACACCATTCGCCCCCTCGGCGTCTTCATCAACGGGACTGAAATCAAGTCCACCATCGAAGCCATCAGCGGTCAGGGCAACGAAGTTCTTTATTTCGACCTGACCCCCTTCGCCCACCTGATCCAACCCGGGACCAACACCATCGCGGTTAAACTCGGCAACACCTGGGCCTCCGACTGGGACGATGTCGCCTTCGACATCAGCTTGCGCGCCGTGCTTTATCATCCGCCGGTGACGCGTTTGACCGCGCAAAGTGCGCCGCCGGGTGCGCCTCGTTTGTCAGTGGAAACGCCCGCCGGCAGCATCTGGCACATTCAATCGTCCGACAGTTTGTCTTCGGTCAACTGGCAGGTAATGCAGACTTTCACCAACATCGGCGGCGGCGTCCTGACCTTTCAGGACACAGGACAGAATGGCCGCGTGCCCCCCATGAATGTGTCCAACCGCTTTTATCGGCTGGCGCCGTTTTGAGCCAGTAGCGATCATCAATCGCCTCTCCCCGTGGGCGCGGCGGGATTCGCTATGGCCAAAACAACAAGAATCGCACATTCTTGCCCCATGAAGATCGCTGAAGACGTCCGCAAATCCGCCGCCAAACAAGACACGTTGAGGAAGTGGATGGAAGAAAAGTCCCGCGAGTTCACAGAAAAGGGTGCGGAACTCTACGCGAAAGCATAGCATCCGTTCATGCCGCGCCGCTCATTCAAAACTGACGAAAGCTTTCTGGAGAAGCTTGCGATTGGCGCGACGGGCACTTGTGCTGTCTTCAAGGACTTGAAACGGCAAGGCCATAGGCCAATTGAGTTGGAGCGCGGCTCGCTCGGTTTCAAGATTTGGAAAAGCATAAAAATCAAGCGGCTGAGAGTTCCCGATATTTTGTGTCTTGCCTGCGCCACGCGGGTGGAAGCGCGGGCGAAGACGGTGCTCGAAATCAGCATGTCGCATTCGCTCTCCGACCCAGAACGAGGTTGGGACCATGGCTTGCTCGACGGCGACATGGTCGCCATTTCATTCTGTGCGAAAACTGGTGAAGGCCCGACCGACTGGAAAGCCTCGCCATTGATCCAGTATGTCTCCGTCCTTGAGCTTCGAAAGGCATTCAACGAAAAGCGTGTTTTGACGGAAAAGCCCAAAGGCGCTCAGGAGGGTTTCGAGCTTCGCGTGCGTTGGCCGAGTGCGATTTCGAGTTGCGATGGAACGGTCGTCGAGACTTCGCCCAGATTGAGGTTCAAACGAGCTGAGGACCAAAGGACCATTTCGTTGGGAATGTCGAGAGGCGAAATTTCGCTTCAGCCGCTCGTCCAAGCCGGTGATCGGATCCACACGGGGCAAATTGTTGCTTCTGTTGTTCCGGTTGCGCCTTCATTTCCGTGCAGAGGTGGCGCGAGCGCCGATAGCTTTGTTGCTTTGCTTCGCTCTACGTCCGTAGCAGATCGTTACGCAGCGGCTAAAGCGCTATCGCACTTTGAGGACGCGACAATTCCCGACCCGCTCCGCGAACGAATGGCGGACGAGAAGGAGCATATTTATGTTCGCGTTGAGTCGGCGGCTGGCCTTGCGCGGCGGAATGACCGTTCCGGAATGGAGTTCATTGAGCGCGTTCTCGCTGGCGAGTACTTGGAGCATCGGTTGGAAGCGGTGATCATTCTCGGTGAAATCCGAACGGAAGCGTCGCAAAACATCCTGATCAACATTTTGTTGGACAAAGAGCAGCACGCAGAGATACGCGCTGGAGCGGCGTGGGCACTCGGGGAATTGCAGCAACCAACCAGTGTCGAAGCGTTGGTTCAGTCGTTTCTCGAACTTGCTGAACCAATCCGCATTGAAGCAGCACGCGCATTGCGAAAGATTGCCGCCAATACTTCTGCGGATGTTCTTTCAATTTTGCCTGCGGCAGCAGAAGACCAGCGGGCCGGTATTTCTTGGGCATTGAGCCGGTCAGGGCGGGCGGCGATTCCCGACTTGCTTCGCGTGATGACGGATGAGAATGCCCGTCGGTGGGTCGCTTACATTATCGGCTCGCAGAAACAGGAAGCTTATTTGGACCAAATCGAGGCGCTCAAGCAGCGCGACCCTGAAGTGTATTTCGCAGTCACGGTTCTTTGGAAGATTTTTGCAAGCTGGGTTTACGAGTTGGAAGAGTTTTGATGAACGCCAAACTTCCAGCTCCGCTATACACCACAGACTGGGGGAAAGCCTACGTCGGCGACGCTCTGGAATTGCTGGCCAGTCTCGCGGAAGAATCGGTGGATCTAGTGATGACTTCTCCTCCGTTTGCGCTTCAACGACAAAAGCAATACGGCAATAAAACTGAAAGCGAATACGTTGACTGGCTGCTTCAATTCGCCGATGGAGTAATGCGTGTTCTAAAGCCAACAGGCAGCTTCGTGCTGGACCTTGGCGGAGCATACCGCAGCGGACGCCCGGTCCGCTCCCTCTGCAACTTCCGCGTGTTGCTGCGGCTCTGCGATGACCACGGCTTCCAACTGGCTGAAGAGTTTTTTTGGTATAACCCCGCCAAACTCCCGTCGCCGATTGAGTGGGTGAACAAGCGGAAGATTCGCGCCAAGGATGCCGTAAATACTGTCTGGTGGCTGTCGAAGACGGACTTTCCCAAAGCCGATGTGCGCCGTGTGCTGACACCCTATTCCGACCGGATGAAAAAGCTTTTGGAGAACAGCGCAAATTTCTACACGCCAAAAAAGCGGCCGTCAGGCCACGACATCAGCGGCAACTTCGGTGTGGATAACGGCGGCGCTATCCCTTCTAACCTTCTGGAGTTTTCGAACACCGACAGCAATTCCCATTACTTGCGTTGTTGCAAGACGCTCAACATCGAAAGTCATCCCGCTCGCTTCCCAGAGAAGCTGCCAAGCTTTTTCATAAACTTTCTGACAGAACCGGATGACTTGATACTCGACATTTTTGCGGGGTCAAACACCACCGGTTTTGCAGCGCAGAAACTTGGCCGGAGGTGGATGGCTTTTGAGAAAGACCGGGAGTATTTGGCCGCGTCTGCGCTTCGTTTCTCGGATAATGCGAATGCGGATGAACTGAGTGAGCGATGGCATGAGTTGATGCAGAACGGCGAGCCAATTGAGGTTGAAGCGTCTCAGGCGAGTTTTCTTGAAACAGCAGCGCCACGGAAAAAGAAAATGATATGACCATCACCAACAAGACGCGAAGCAAAATCTTCGGCTGGCACCGCCAGTTCGCCAATCGGTGTTCATCGGTGGTTGAAATTCTTTGCGCGTCTTTGCGTTGAACCGAATCAGCGGTTGCCGCTTTGTCCGACTGATCGGATTGGTGTTATTCAAGGCCTCTCATTCGCTCAACCAAAGGTGGGCGTGCTCAAACCGCAGTCAGAAGTGCGCTCCGGTTTTCGGGGGTGCTCGTTGGGCTTGAGATTTTCAATTCGACGAAATGTTCGCGGCGGTCGTCCACCAGGGGAACCGTTTCCCCGGCAAGTTCGTTTCCGTCGAGAAAGAGCTGGTTCGCGGCACCCGCATCCGCGACGAGACAGGTGATGGTGATGTGATAAAAAGTTTGCCGGTAGCGGTAATGGATTTTGCAGGTCGGCCAGCTTTGGGGAAGCCGGGGCGCGAGCTGCAATTGATTGCCCACGAGGTTCACGCCCAGCAGCGTTTCAACGAGCAACTGATACATCCAACCGGCCGAGCCGGTCAGCCAAGTCCAGCCGCCCCGACCGATGTGCGGCGCGACAGCATAGACGTCGGCGGCGACGACGTAAGGCTCAACCTTGTAGGTGGCGATTTTTCCCATGTCCCCGCCGTGACGGACAGGATTGAGGATTGAAAAAAGTTCCCAGGCGCGGTCGTTTTCTCCCATGAGCGCAAAGGCCATGGTGGTCCAGATCGCGGCGTGGGTGTATTGGCCGCCGTTTTCGCGCACGCCCGGAATGTAACCTTTGATGTAACCGGGATTCAGCGCGGACTTGTCGAATGGCGGATCGAAGAGCTGGATCAGCCCGGCATCGCGGCGGACGAGACGTTCGACCACGGCTTGCATGGCCTGACGGGCGCGCTCGGGATTGCCGGCGCCGCTGATGACCGACCAGCTTTGCGGCAGGGCATCAATCTGACATTCCTCATTAGTCTGGGAGCCGAGCGGTTCGCCGTTATCAAAGTACGCGCGGCGATACCATTGGCCATCCCAGGCATGTTTCTCGATGTTCTGTTGCAGTTGCTCCGCCTGGGTGACGCACCGGTCGGCAAAGGCGAGGTCCTTGCGTGAGCGCGCGAGCTCGGCAAATTGCGTCAGTACGTCGTAGAGGAAGAAAGCCAGCCAGACACTTTCGCCGCGCCCCTCCTGGCCCACCAGATTCATTCCGTCGTTCCAGTCGCCGCAACCCATGAGCGGCAGGCCGTGTTCGCCGAATTTGAGTCCGTATTCGATGGCGCGAACGCAATGCTGATACAGCGAGGCCGACGCTTCGGAGCGATTGGGCAAATCGTAATAAGATTCCTCGTCCGGTTTGACCGGACGGCCTTCGAGAAAGGGAACGGACTCGTCTAACACCCCGGTGTCAGCGACGCACGCGACATAGCGGCAGGTGACGTAAGGCAGCCAGAGGTAATCATCAGAGAAATGCGTGCGAACGCCGCGCCCGGAGGGAGGATGCCACCAGTGTTGCACGTCGCCTTCGCGGAACTGATGTGCCGCGGCGCGCAAGAGATGCTCGCGCGTGAGGGCTGGCTCGGCATGCACCAGCGCCATCACGTCCTGCAACTGGTCGCGGAATCCATACGCGCCCCCAGATTGATAAAACCCGCTGCGCGCCCACAGGCGGCAGCTCAAGGTCTGATACAACAGCCAGCCGTTGGCCATGACGTTTACGGTGGGGTCGGGCGTATCCACATTCACCGCGCCGAGCGTGCGATTCCAATACGCCCAGACGCCTTCCAGGGCAGCGTGACTGGCGCCCGCGGTGCGAAAGCGGGTGATCAAGGTTTGCACGTCCGCGATGGTGCGTCCCACCCCGAGGCGGAAGCTGGTTTCCCGTTGCTGCCCGGCGGCCAACTCAAAAGTCACTTGCACCGCGCCGCAGGGATCTAATCCCGCTCCCGTCTTTCCAGAAAGCCGCGTCCGCTTGAGCGCCGCCGGATCGGACAGGCTGCCGTTGCGGCCGATAAATTCGCGCCGATCTCCGGTGACAGTTCGCCCGGCATAATTCACGTCCACGAAGACGATGCGTTCGGCGAACTCGGTATTGTAGGGATTGCGCGCCAGCAGGGCGCCAGTTTTGGCGTCCACTTCGGTCTGCACATGCAGCAGATTTTTGTGCCGCAATTCCCCCAGGACCCATTCCCAGTAGCCGGTGACGGACAGAACGCGCGGGCGTCCGGAGACGTTGCGCAGCTTCAAGACGGTGAACTTCACCGGCGCATCCATCGCGACATAAACCCACAACTCGGAGACGATGCCGTTTTCCGTGTGCTCGAACACCGTGTAACCGAAACCGTGGCGAGTGACATAAGGGGTTTCACCGCGCGCGGGCAATGGCGTGGGCGACCAGAACTGCCCCGTCTGCTCATCGCGAATGTAGAGCGCCTCACCCGTGGAGTCCTGGACCGGATCATTGCTCCAGGGCGTCAGGCGAAATTCGTGGCAATTTTCGATCCAAGTATAGGCGCTGCCGCTCTCCGAAACGACCGTGCCGAAATTTGGATTGGCCAGCACATTGACCCACGGCATGGGCGTCATCTGGCCGGGCTGAAGCGTGATGACGTATTCATGGCCATCGCGGGTGAAACCGCCGAAGCCGTTTGGAAAAATCAACTCGCGGGGCGGGAGCGGCTCGGGCAAATCGCGCGACGGGGTGCGGATCGGCGTCAGGAGCGGAATTACGGGATCCGTCAGACCGGGGCGTTTCAGTTGTTCGGTCAGCGTTCCGTGGTCATCCACCAGGACCAGCCGCGCGGCTGATCGGATCAACACGCGGTCTTCACTGGAAACCTGGTCCAGGCGCCGGACAAAGATGCCGCCCGGCTGGTCGAGCATCTGAGCCTCGAGGCTCGAGGCAATCAAACTGAAGATCTGGTCCTGCAAGGGCTGGCGATACCCGGAAACGTCTTCATTGAGAATCACCAGGTCCACCGGCAATCCTTTCATCCGCCAGTAAGAGTGAGCCTGAAGCAGTTGCTGGACGATCTCGATTCTGCCGGCGTCGCTGATGCGAAGCAGCACGATGGGCACGTCACCGGAGATGCCAAATCCCCAAAGTCCGCTTTGGCCGCGCCGGTTGTTAAGCAACACCCGGGGTCTGGCCCGCTGCGTGGGATTGGCATAAATGAGGGCGCTCGCCAGCCGGGCATAGAGCTGGGCGTTGACTTCGGAGGCATTCAGATGGCGCAGGGTGACCTGACTGTGCGTCCAAGCGAGGTCCAACGCCCGGTCGGCCATGCGGGGGTTGTAATATTTCTCCACGAGAGCCAGCGCCGCGTCCCGATTTTCCGCCATGCCCATGACCAGATCAAGGCGGGCGGTTTCGTGGGGCAGCAACGTGATTATGCGGCGCAACGAACTGATGGGATCCAGAACGGAGCCGGTGGTGTTGGACAACGGTGAAATATTTTGCAGCGCGGCGGGTTCGGCGAGCGTGCGCCCTCGCCCGATGAATCTGCCGCGATCGGTTTCGCAGGAAACTTCGCCCTGCTCGCCGCCCTGCCCCACCATGAAGTTCAAGAACCACGCTGATTTTTCCCCTTCAGAACGGGGGCGGCGCGTACAAAGAACGGCGGGGCGCGGTCTCAGAAACTCGGTTTGCACAAACAGATTGCTGAAGGCGGGATGAGAAGCGTCCGCCGCGGGTGGTGCGAGCACGACTTCGGCGTAGCTGGTCAACTCGATTTCCCGCCGCACCTGGGAATTGTTGGTAATCATCACGCGGCGCACTTCGACGTCGTCCTCGGGCGAGACGCTGATCTCGGTGTGGATTTCCAGGTCGGCATGATGCACGCGAAATTCGGCGCGCGCTTGGGTGAAGATGGCATCGCAACGTTTGGTAACGCAGCCGCACGGTTGATGGGCGGCGGACCAGAATTCACCCGTGGCCAGATCGCGCAAATAGAGAAAAGTGCCCCAGCAATCGCGCGTGGCATCCTCGCGCCAACGGGTGACGGCAAGCTCCTTCCAGCGGGTGTAGCCACCGCCCGCGCTGCTGACCACGACGTGATAACGGCCATTGGACAAGAGTTGAACTTCCGGCGCGCGCGCGTCGGAATTGGTGACGAGGCGGGTGAGTCCGTCGGCCTCGCCGTCAAACTTCCGCGATTTAGCCAGTTCATATTCTTCGGAGAGCACCTTGGCCGTGGTGTGGGGCACGCGCTCCTGCAGGAGCAGGTCCGCGGCGCGGAACGAGGGGCACGCCAGGAAGCGGCGCTGCATGGGACAATCCAACAACCGGTACGCCAGCGCCAGCAGACTCATCCCTTTGTGATGGGCCATGAACGAACGGATGGTGACGCTGGACCGGCCCGGAGGCAGACGGGTAGAGGTATAATCCACCGCCTCGTAAAACCCGTAGGCGCCTTCGCGACCTTCGGCCGCGAGTTGTTCGAGATTGGCGCAGGCTTCCCGGGGCGCCACCATCAGCGCCATCACCGTGGCATAAGGAGCGATCACGAGGTCCTCCGCCAGTCCCCGCTTCAGACCGAGGCCCGGCACCCCAAAAGCGCGGTATTGGTAATTCAGATGAACATCAATCCGGTTGTAGCCGGATTCGGAAACCCCCCAGGGAACGCCGCGCATCTGGCCGTATTTGATTTGCTGCCGGACGGCCCCTTTGCACGTTTGATCCAGCAATGTGTTTTCGTAATTCGGCATGACCAGCAGCGGCATCAAGTATTCAAACATGGACCCGCTCCATGAAGCCAATACCGGATCGCCGCGCAAGGAGACGAGCAGCCGGCCCAGCGTGAACCAGTGATCCTGCGGGATTTGTCCCTGAGCGATGGCAACATAGCTGCACAAGCGCGCCTCGGAGGCCAGCAGATCATAGAAGCTGGCGTCACAGCGGCCTTCCGCGACGTTGAAACCGATGGAGAAAAGTTTGCGCGCCGGATCAAACAAAAAGGTAAAATCCATCGCGGCCAATTCCGCGGTCTGCCGGGCCAGGTTTTGTAAAGTTCGAATGCGCTGCCGGGCGCGGCTGCTGGCTTCGCGCAAGGAATGTAACCATTGGGTAAGCGCCTCCGCCTCGGCACCGCGGGCTTGCAAAGAAGCTTCGAGCAACGGGCAAAGCGTTTGATCCAGTTCAGACACCTGGCGCAACGTGAGCGGCTGATCGAGTTGAGCGAGCTGCGCGGAGAGATTGTCCGAAGCAGTGAGATCGTCGCCTTGGGGCGAAGCGCAGATTTCCAATCTGCTGTATCGCCGATTTCTAATCGGCATGGGTTCGACCAATTCCGACGCGTTCGATCCTTCCGTCGCGCCGCGGGTTGGAAACCCGCGATACAGCAGATTGGAAATCTGCGCTACAGAGTCAGGTGCCAACGCCAACCAGGGCGCGAGGAACAGCAAATCGTCCCGGTGATCCCGGCAGTTTCGTTCCAAAGCTTGAGTCCACCATTTCAATTCATCGTCGGCTCCATCCGGCAGCGCGGCGGTTAATGCGGCCGCCTGAACGGTCGCCCGTTGCAACAAATCAAATCCGGCGCGCAGGGTTGCGGGTGGTTGCGCCAGTTCCGCCTTGAGCAGGTCCAACTCGGAACTTTTGTCCGTCAATTCGTGGAGAATTGCCACCGTGTCGGACAGGCCGGCGAAAACTTGCGGCAGCAGGATCGGTTGCGCCTGAAATTCCAGCAGGCCCGGGCCCAGCGTCAGCAAGTGGCCGGCGAGGTTGCCGCTATCCACACTCGACACATAATGCGGCAGCAAGGGCGCCAAGGTTCGGGTGTCATACCAATTGTAAAAATGCCCCCGGTGCCGTTCGAGTCGTTGCATGGTGGCGAGAGCCTCGCGGGTGCGGTGCAGGAGTTGACCCACTGACACATAGCCGAAGTCGCACGCGGCCAGGTTGGCCAGCAACGCCAAGCCCATGTTGGTGGGCGACGTGCGGGAAGCCACCACGGTCGCCGGCTCTTCCTGAAAATTATCCGGCGGCAGCCAGTGCTCCTCCGCCGTGACGAAGTCTTCAAAAAAACGCCAGCTCTTACGCGCCGTCCGCCGCAGGAAGACCAGTTGCCCCGGCGTTAAATCCGGCGCTGCCGGCGGCTCGATCGGTTGGCTGATGCGCCAGGCGATCCAGGGAGAGGTCAGCCAGAGGAGCAGGGTCGGCGCGGCCATTGGCAATTGCGCCGGTTGCATCAAGGCCAGGAAAGTCCCGGCGGCCAGAGCCACGAACGGAGCAATCCACATGGTGCCATAGAATTCCGCCGGGCTGCTGTGGGCGGTGCGTTCGGAATCGCTGGAGGTCTGCCACTCGAGGAGCCGTTTGCGGGTCACCAGCAACCGCACCAGCGTCCGGCCGATGGCGTCGAGACTCATAAACGCGTCATACGGCAGGAACACAAAGGTGAGCAGGCCCTGGCCGAGCTGGCGTCCGAAGGAGCCGAGCAATCCGCGCCAGTGCAACGCCAGCGATACCTCCAGCGGTTTGCGAAATAGTTCGACGAGGGCCGACAACCAGGCCGGCAGGGTTATGATTGTGAGGACCAGCAAAGGGCCGATGACACCGAGGGCGGGGAGCAGTATCCAACTGCCCAGCAACACCAGCAGCAAAGCGGCCGGAACGAGGCTGCGCCGGAGATTGTCGAGGATCTTCCATCGCGACAAACCGGAAAGCGGATTCGCGATGCGCCGGGCATCCGGTCCCGGCACGCGCGGCAACAGCCATTGAGCGATTTGCCAGTCGCCGCGAATCCAACGGTGGCGCCGATTGATGTCGGTGTTGTAACGGGAAGGATATTCTTCGTACAACTCGACGTCGCTGACCAGCGCCGAACGGGCATGACAGGCTTCGATCAGGTCGTGGCTGAGGACCGCGTTCTCCGGGAAGCGGCCGGCGACGGCTTGTTGAAAGGCATCCACATCATAAATCCCTTTGCCAATAAACGACCCCTCCTGAAACAAATCCTGATAGACATCCGAAATCGCGCGGGTGTACGGGTCAATCCCGACGTCGCCGGCAAACAGTTTGACGAACCACGATCGTCCGGCGCTCGGCAGACTCACGCCCACGCGCGGCTGCAAAATGCTGTAGCCTTCAATCACCACGCCCTTGACCGGATCGAACTGCGGCCGGTTCAGCGGATGAACAATGGTTCCCACGAGTTGGCGGGCGGCATCGCGCGGAAGCTGCGTGTCGGTGTCGAGGGTGATGACAAATTTAATGTCCGGCAGTATCGCAGTGTCGCCCACGATCTCGGAAAAGCAGTCTCTCGATCCGCCGCGCAGCAGGGCATTGAACTCAGTCAGCTTGCCCCGCTTGCGCTCATAACCCATCCAGAGACTTTCGACTTGGTTCCAGCGGCGGGGCCGGTGAAACAGAAAGAAAATGTGGGGCCGGTCGGATTGATATTTGGCATTGAGCATTTCCACCCCTGCCCGCGCGCGCTGCAGCAACAAGGCATCTTCCGGCCGGAACTCCTCGGGCGCGTCCAGGAAATCGGTGAGAATGGCAAAGTGAAGCTGCTGATCCCGGTTCGCCAGATAATGAATCTCCAGACTTTCGACGAGCCGGGCGACCGCGCCGGGGTTGGTCAACATGGTCGGCACCACCACCATGGTCCGGCACTCGGGCGCAATGCCCTTGGAATAATCCAGCCGCGGCAGCAGCCGGGGTTTGACCAGGAACGTGGAAAGCCAGTTCATCAAAGCGACGGCCAGTTGACTGGAACAGAGCAGGAACACGAGCGTGAAGAAAATCAGCTTCCAGCCCTCCACTCCGAGCGCTCGCGCGGGCTGGATCAATCCGAAAGTTCCCAACGCCGTGAGCAGCAACACTCCACCCGCGTAGAACGCCAGCGGAAAGTGCTGGATGCACCGTTCGATGGCGGATTGCCAGGGCTGGCGCATTTCTGCCGCGCGCTCCAGCACCGCGAGGCCCTTATCCACCAGGTAAAAACCCACGTGCGCGGCCCGGTCTTGAATTCCTTTTTCCCGCGCACTGGTCTCGGCCAGTTGGATGGCTTTTTGCGCCACCTCCACCTCCCCGAGCGGGCTGTGGCGGGAAATGGTCTCGACCGAATGGCGGTAGCGGTCGCGCGTGAAAAAATCCATTTTCCCGTAAACCCCGGCGGGATCGAGACGCAACGTCTCATCCACCTGGCTCATCGCCTCGACAAATTCGCGCCAGTCCAGCGCGCCCAGGAAACGCAGGCTGTTGATCGTATGGCTGACGGAAACCTGATCGGCGGCCTGGCTTTGGCTCTCGAGGTTGACCAGTTGTTCGATGGAATGTCCCTGCTCCGAGAGCCAATGCTCCATCCAGGTCCGCGCCAGATGTTTGGCCGGGCTTTGGTGGGACAATCGTTGGGAGAACTCCGCGACGAACGCGCTCGTCAAAGGCAGCTTGGACCGCGCCATGTCGGCCACCACGACCACGAGGTGGGACGGACTTTTCTCCGCCATGTCCTGCAACCGCCCGACCCACAGGTCCGCCAGATCGCGATCGTGCCGGGCGATCATGAGGCGGGACGTGATCCGGCGGAGGTTTTCAATCAAGGCCAGCCGGAGCATGATCGGAACGGCCCACAACTCGCCAAGTTTCAACGTGGATTCTGTTTGGTAAGCCGCGATGAAGGCGCGGAGCGGCTCGGCATCAATCTGCGCATCCACGTGCGAAATCAATTCGAGCACGAGGTCATAGACGCGCGGAAGTCCGGCGGAAGGACCGGCCACGAGGCGGGGCAGTTCGCGGCTGTAGCCGCGGGGCAAATGGCGGCGGGCCATCTGGATTTGCTCTTCGATGAGGTAAAAATTGTCGAGCAACCATTCCGCCGCATGAGTGACCCGCCGCGATTGATCCACGACCTGGGTCGCGCGGTTGTAGGCTCGCAAGATCTGTTCATTCTCATCCAGCCGGGCGAGCAACCGGTTCGTGCCGCGCCGCATAACGACCGGGTGATTCCCGGCCAAAGCTCTGGCGTGGCGGATCAATTGTTCGAGGCCGAACACTTCCGCCCGCAAGGGCGGATCATTGGCAACGGTGCGTCCCCGCAGCGGCTCCGTCACCCGGTTGAGCAGGGCTTCGAAACCGATCCTTTTTCGGGAAGCTACATTCACAAATACATGGCTCGATTCCAGTCGGTTGGTGGACACTGGTTGGCGGTGCCTGGCTGCTGGTATGGGATGGCATCTTTTCCTGCCCACATCAACTAAGAATACCTGAGAGACGTTCGGATGGCATTGGGGTGTTTGCCCCATCTGAGATTTTGCCAGACTCCGGATCGGGCTTGCACGGATGTGAATCAGGCCGGCAGGGAGGCCCTTCCCCGAAGCGATAATTTGAGCGTTGAACCCCTGATCCGGTTGGCCGATACAAACGCCGTCCACGAAACGTTCCGTCTGCTCCCGGCAGACTCCGTCGCCTATCGCTGCAACCCACCGCTCTATGGGCGCAAGTCGAAGAACTCGCCGATGGAAGCACATCTCCGCCGGGCCGCGGCGGTTAATGATCCCCAATGGGACTGGCGCATCGCCTTTGGCCACCACCATTCCCAGGAGCCACTGCCGCCGTCGCTTCGCGATCAGATCATCCGCCGGGCATATCATTATCTCCGGGGAACTCGTGATGAGCAGATGGCCATCGTGCATGGCCTTCGGACCTCGCTTGAATACGGAAAAACGCGCTCGGTGTTGCAGGGGTTGCTGTGCGCCCGAGATATTTCGCTCGAAGACATTGCGTCGCTGCTCGGCTTGGAAGTTGAAGTCGTGATGCTTTACGAAGGCTTGTTCTTCAACGTCCGCAACCGCGAGGCCACCTTCACCCTCAACGCCATTTTCCCGCAAACCCGACTGGGTGCCGTGGTGGAAGCGGAGAAAGACTACAACGAGGTGGACTTGACGCTGATGCGACTTGGCCGGGACTACGGCTGGCGTGAGGTTGCTCGGTTTGCTGGGTTGATCACGATGGAGAAGCCGGGCGAGTCAACGGAGACGATGCTGGACGACATGGAGCGAACGATCGCGGCGAACGCCCGGATGCTGACGCGAGCTTGGCACTTGAACAAGAGGGATTCCCCCCCGAAAACACGGCGACCAAAACAACGACCTTAGCACGGCACGGGCTCAGGTGCGGGGAAATGACTTGCGCGCCGGATTGGCGGCTCGTAACTTTCTAGCATCTTGGGCGCACCCATAGCTCAATTGGATAGAGCATCTGACTACGGATCAGAAGGTTATAGGTTCAACTCCTATTGGGTGCGCCACCGATAAACAAAGGGTTTCTTCCACTTCCAAAAGTTTTTATAGCGGGTTTTTCCCTGACAAATTGTTGACAAGTGCGCCTGACGCTGGTCGAGTCCGGCAACTTTTAGAAAAAGTTGACCAGCATGATATAATGGCGAGAAATCAAAACAAGGAGAAGACCCTATGTTAGTCAGAAGCACATTTCCGCAGGTTTACGCACTTGAACACCGCAAGGGGGACAAGTACTGGTTGGTTTCCGCTCGCTCTGCAAAATGGGGAATGAACGAGCGCAAGACGTTCGGGGCAGAGAAAGAAGCGCTGGATTACGCTCGCCAGATTGAAAAGTCCATTCGCTCAATCGGAATGCAATCCAACATCCCAAAGGAAAAACTCGCCTGCATTACATCCTATGAAAAATTGGTTGAGCGATTGGCCCCGCACGGCAAGACCCCGGAGGATGCGGTTGACCATTATGTGAAGTTTTTAGGCGATGAAATCTTGCGCCAAGCGAAACCGCCGATTCGTGAACTGGCGGACAAGTGGCGGGACTTCAAGTTGACCGATACCACCCTAAGCGCAAAGACGGTGACTGAAATCCGTTTTTACGCTCGCTGGATAAAGACCCAATGGGGCGACTTGAAACCCGATGAACCCAAAAAGAATGAAATTGACGTGCTATTGCGGGGAATGAAACGAGTCACAAACAACACCCGGCGAAAATATCTCCGTTACATTCGGATGTTTTTTTCATGGGTGAAGGATGAACACTTGATTGACGCCAATCCAACGGACGGGATTTTCTACAAACCCGATGATTTCACGGCAGGATTTTACGACGTGCCGACAACCAAGAAATTGCTTCGTTATGTGGCGGAGAACAAAAAGGATTTAATCGGATATTATGCGCTTTTGACGTTCGCCGGGTTGCGTCCATCGGAAGGGGCGAGAGTCCACTGGCAAGACTACACTTTTAAGACGAATGAACTTTACGTGCGAAAGGGCAAGACGAATGCCCGGCATATCATCCTCGAACCCGCTGCGGCGGAATGGATGAAATGGTTTCGGGAGAACATCCCCAGCGAGTCACCCTTTGTGAAAGTTAAGAATCTCTCCAATCGGGAAAGGGAAATTCGGGGAAAAGTCCTAAATGGCGATTGGGTTCAGGATGGACTCCGGCACGGGTTCGGAACGTATTACAAATCCAAAATCAAAGACATTGGCAAGGTTGCCGATTACATGGGAAACAGTGCCGACATGGTAAAACGCCACTATGCCAGAACCATTCCCGCCGATGAATGCGCAGAGTTTTGGGCAATGACTCCCGCCGCAGTGCTGGCAGAGAAATAAGAATTCTCAAATCGCTTCCGGGGAAACTCTCCCCCAAGCGTATAGCAACTTCAGGGTTTTATTCCTGATGCGTCCTGCGAAGTCCTACGCTCACCGGACACCATTTCCCAGATCGTCCCCATTCGTGAAATGGCATCCGTTTTGACAAATCGTTTATAGGAAAGGAAATCGGTTTCGGCATCATTCCACCCCCAAGAGGTTCAGGCGGTTTATACGCAATCCGGGAGCGATTGCGGGGCATCCAATGCGAGGGTTTCAAGGCGGGAAACGATACGCTCGAAGCAATCAGGATGCCAGAGTGTTCCAATGATAACGATTTATTCGGGGCACCGGGGGCGCAAAAAATCAGGGCAGGATTTCACTAATACCACTTTACGGAACCGGAGGCAATACGTCAAGCATTTTCGGCGAAATAAAACAGGAATAATGAATGCCAATCTTGAACAATTGGCACAAGAATCCGGACGGAAAAATCAGCGGGATTTACTCAACAAATGCGCTCGCAAATCTCCGTGTCCAACAAGGGCACCATTTGCCGAAAATGTCTTATCAATTTTCGGGTTCCAATATCCCAAGAGGGAACCATTTTTTGAGAGAATTTGTTTCTGGTATGGGGACACGGTTTTGAGGAAACCAAGTGCTTGACCGCTTCTGCCTTTTAGAACTTTGGGATGCGTAATCATATCCCATAAATATCATGCCGATTGCAGGAGATTGAAAACGTGTGAGGGAGTCCAAGCGTTGCCCCGTGCGGTTTTGATGCCCCGGAGGTTCAACACTTCCGCCAGTTCCGCCAACTTGGAAAGACCCGTCTTGCTTTTGATCTCGTCAACGATTGCCCGCAACTTGCCATTGCGTTCCTTGGCACGCTCGCCCCGCACGGCATTTGCCTTCTGGCGTGCCTCTGCAATGCGAGGGTTGCCAAGTATCACGCCCGCTGCTTTCGCCCGTTGTAGGGCAATCCGGGTGCGAATGGACACGTTCCTTGCCTCTTGCTCTGCTACAAGGGCGAGAATGCCGATTGTGAAGCGGTCCTGGACGCTGGGCATATCACAGAAACGGATTTCAACGCCCGTGCTTTGGAGGCGTAGCAGAAACTCCGCATTGCGTGCCAAGCGGTCAATTCGGGAGAAAACGAGGCAAGACTTTGTTTTGATGGCAAGGGCGATTGCCTTTGCCAGTTCGGGTCTATCCTCTGCGGTCAAAGTCCCGCTTTCAACTTCGCAAAACGTGCCTTCAATGTGAAGGGTTTCTTGTTGGCAGAATCGGGCAGTGATTTCTTGTTGTGCGCCGATGGAATAGGAGTCCAATCCGCCCGATTTATCGTTTGATATTCTGTGGTAGCAAACCGCTGTTTTCATCTTGCAAATAGATTGGCATAGTCCCTGCTATAAGTCCAGCACTTTTTTCAGGTTTCTAATTGAACCGATACACCCCTGATTCCCTAAAACTTTTTCCATTATCACCCGACATTGGCACGAATACCTGCCGGAATTATCACCGGATTCCTGTGCCATTTGTCCCGGAATAAATGAAATATATCCGGCAAAATAACGAGGTTTTATATTGACACTTACCTCCGGTCTGGTAACGTGGTATCAGTTAAGTCCTGCCCTGATTTTTTGCGCCCCCCCCCCGTTGCTCCCGGATATTTTTCGGGAGCGGGGTTTGACGGGTTGTTTTCCATTCTGTGCCTATGCGCCAGAATGCCGTTTCTTGCTTCCCGGATGCCCCTAGAACGTGTTTTGACCCGTAGCAGATGAAAAGACCCTCGCCCGCTCCTATTGCCCGTCCTATTGCGTGCCATATCGCCCCGGATAAGTGGCACGGAAAATGAATGCCTTTACAACGAATCTTGCCAAAAAACATCGGGTCAATCCTGCGAATGGGGACATTACCACGTTAGCGTTGCGAACCTCACCGGATTGAGCAGGAGCGATTTTCGTTGGGCGGTGCAAGTTGCTGTACGCTCTGGGGGGCGATTCCCCATAAACAAAAGGGCGAGCATCCGGGGGGAATGCTCGCCTTTGCGGGAGTGTGAAGGATTTACTTGCTTAGAGCGGCAATGAAATCCTTGAACTTTGAAAGGTCTGCTTTGACGTTGGCAAGTTTCCTTTCCTGTTTGGCAATCTCTTTTTCAATTTCCCGTTTCTGCCCCAAGAGTTTGACAAATGTATCTTCATTCAGTTCCAGCGGTTTTGTTCTTTTTCGTGCCATAGTATTTTCACCTTTCTTGCGGGTATTCCTGCCAGCGGGATTTTGGGTTGTCAACCCTGATAAAAGAAACCCTTCCCCCGTTGGAAAGCAAGGCGGGGAAAGGGTCTGCTATGAACCGGAGTTGAACACTCCGTTTTTACCTGAAATTCGTTTAGGGTTGCCAGTGATGTTTCCACATATTGCGCCGGTCTGGCGGGGGTGCATTTTCATCCGCCAAAATGATGCCGTGCTGGGCATCCCAAGAGAGTTTCTTTTTTGGCGGGAGTTGTGACTTGTCAACAAGGGTTGCCCCGATGCCGGGAAGATAAACGAGTTTCTTCCCGCCCAAAGTATCAGCATAGGGTTTGCTGGCGTCCCGATTCTCGTTTATGGAAACTGGTTTTCCATCGTGCATGGGTTCACCCTTCAATGAAGCGGAAACTTCGTTGTCCGCAGTATGCCCGGAGTTAAAATCATTTCCGGCAAATCTTCTGCCCGTGAATGGCGAACGAGCAACGCACAAACCTTGCTTCAAATCCGTAAGGGACTTGTTGCGGAGAATGTCATCCCCGCCATAGGCCCCAGTCGCAACTGCCAATTCCTTCAAGACGGAATACGCATCGTTTGGCGAAACATCGTCAATCGGATTCGGGTCTTCCATTCCAAGCGCAAGGCGGGTCTGGATTTTGTCCACGATGCCGAAAAGGTAGCGTATCAAATCGCCGGCAGATATTTTGTCCGTTTCGGTTTGCTGGTCCCCGTCAACAAAAGTTTTCACGCCAAACAAATGCCCCTGCGAAATGACTTCAATCCGTGCCGTGTCCAGGTTCAGGGTGATTTGCCCGGCATCGTCCATCGTGATTTGTTCCGGTTCCATCGGGAGCATTTCCCGCAGATAAGCAAACAAATCCTGCGGGACTTGAACGGCGGATTGTTCATCGGTTCGCTTTGGTCTGTCCAATCGTCCAAGCGGGTCTTCTCCTCTGGGATAATCACGGGCATCCTTTCGCCCCGTTTGGTCCCGGTCCTTTTCTTCACCGATGCGTTGCCATCCTTCACGCTGACTCTGTTCCGTTGCCCGATTGGTTTTCTGTCCTGCTTGGGAAAATGCTTTTGCCGTGCTTACGGGTTCAATGCTTGCCGATTGATGCCCTTGCGGAAATTTTCCATTCCACCAGTTGCCGGGGTCATTTGAATCTGAAAGTTTCTGCAACACGTTGAGACATTCCTGCCACGATACATCTTTCAAATCCACGTCTTCATTGTCCGCAGATTTTGCGAACATATCGCACGTCTCACCCGTCACCGGGTAAACCGTTGCGACGGCGCCACTGTCCAGCATTACAACCAACTGCCCATTGCCGATGTTGCGGACTCTGGCGCCCGATATTCTGCTTTCAATTTCGGATGCGAAGTTGCTGGTGTTCGTTTCTTCCGCACGATAAAAATCTTTGTCCATATTGTTCTCCATTGGTTCATAGGTTCGGGGCAGCAATGCCTCTCTCAATAAGTATCAGTATGCGGATCGAAAAATGCGTGAATGTGTGTCGCAACGCATCCTTTTTCATTGTCGCATCTGATTGCGATTCTCTGCGGGGCAATCACCCGTAGTTTTAGAATCCAATTCGCTCTTTCCTTTCAGAACAGGAACGAGTCGAAAATGCACGCAAGCACTTACGCATCCTTGGGACACACTTTGAAGATGCTTTGCTCTGATTCCGTCCAGAGCATCAAATCAAATTTCTTTTCGTCAAAATGTCGGCACATTGCCTGCACTTTCGGGTTGTTCAAATAATCATTTCCATCGGCGGTTATCAAAACGATTTTCTCTTTATCATCCAGCGCACAGAACTTGAACCCATCCCGTTCTGTCCCCATCGCCGTATCCTTTACAAATGAGAACCCGCCGGCATTAAGTTGTCTCACGATTTCACTTTGCCTTGCGGCAGAGGGTCCGGGTTTGATTCTCGCAGGCAGCGGCAAGGGCAGCGGTCCCTTTTCGCTTACGCCGAAACGACCGGACCTTTTATTGTTCACCGGATGAACAATCGGGATTTGCGACCGGTGGCGGTGCTGCGCTTGAGAGTGCTGGGCGCACGCCCTTTCTCTCGCTTCGCTCGGTTCATTGACCATTGATTTATCATCGTTCACAGGATGAACAATCCCGTCCGGTACAGTACTGTTTCTACTCTTACTTATAGGTTCATCAGGTGAACAATCATTGTTCATCAGGTGAACAATCCACCTTTCAAATGCCGGGTAGTCCAGTTGGATTGTCATTCCTTTTGTGACGCCACTTTTTCTAACGAATGTCCACTTTCGGCAAGTCTCACTCACTTTGCCCGCCGAGATGCCCGTTTGCCGGGCAAGCGTGCGGACATGGAACTTGAACCCGTCCCCGCCGTTCGCTCCGGTGAGGTTGGATTGAAAGAGCATCTTATCCAAAAGCACATACTCGAACGGCGTGAGAAATTGCAACCATTCAACCCGTGTTCGGTTCATCCTTTTTTGAGTTGCTTCCGTGTTCATCATTCAACCTCCTGCCCTTGTTCTTTGCTCCATTGTTCCATTCGCTTTGCCCGCCAGATTTTCAGTTCATCCATTACGGGTTTCGGCAAACAAAACCCATAGAACACAAATCCAGCACGCTTTTTCTTGCGCCAGTAGGTTTTATTCCAGCGGCGTTTTTCTTCTGCGGTATATTGTCGTCTCATTAAAACCATCCTTTCTGTTTACCAATAAGTATCAGGGGAAATCAGAAAACATCTGTCCCGGAGTTTTTATATTTCGGGGAAATGTGAACCGAAAGGCAGGAGGGAAAAGTCCCCCGATGGATGAACCGCACCGGGGGACGTGAATCACGGAAACAACACCGGATAAGTAGCATTCCCGAATGACAGAATGCTATTTATTCTTTATGGAAACCGACAAAATACATCGCCCCATTGCCGGCAGAAGAAACTGCCACGGTTGCGGGGCAGAAATCTTATATTCAAATCACGTCGCATTCACCAATTCACTCCGCAGAGGTTCGGTGCTTTGCCGAAAATGTTGCGGACTCCGATCACGGGAAGCGAAAACAAGAGTTTGATATGATTACATTTTCGGCATTTGAAAATAGAACAGATTTCATCCCGTTCAATTGTTCGGGGTCGATCTGGGAATCCTATGCCGACGAAATGCAGGCAATGGAGATTGACTTTCCCCAGTTCAAAGACGAAAGCATTTTCATTTTCCGGGTTGAGACATTCCCGAATGTGTTTCTCCATTTCTTTTTCCTTCAATACCGCAACGAAATCAAAATCGTTGGCGAAAATCTGGCGTTCCCAAGTCCAAGGGAATTGCTGGACTATTTCAAGTCGGCAAAGTGTTCCAAGGAACGGATTCTTGCGAAGATGGAAGCGGAAGAAAAGTTGAGTGAGGAAAATTCAGTGAATGAAGTTCAATAGCGGGAACAAAAAAATCTTGTCCGCATATTGAAAACCCCTGCGCCCATAGGCGGGAAGAAAGTTTGGTCCGGGTTGAGAACCAAGTTATTTTTTGGGGCGAGTTGACGCAACGGGAGTTGAGGCGGATTTTGTCTTTTGCGCAACTGCAAGTACAAGTTGCTCTGGCGAAAGTTTCTTCCGGGTCTTTGACCCTGTTTGCTTCTTGGGTTTCTTGCGAAGGAACGATTTCAACGAGGGAATTGGTTCCTCTTTCGGGATTTTGATTTCATCGCTCATAGGTTCATCCGATGCCCAGCAGTTTCTTGATTGTGGTTTGGTCTTCCGGTGTAAGATGCGGTGCCCCGTGGGCAACCCGTGCCAGTGCTTCAACAAGCGAAAGGATTGCCTTTTTGATATTGGGTTCCGTTGACTTGAGATAAACGGAAATCGTTCCGTGTTCCTTCTCCAGTTCTTCAACTCTATTCTTCAGGACTTTGATTTCCTGTTTTAGTGCTGCGATTTCATCACTCATTGGTTTCCTTTCGTTTTGTAGTTTAGTTCAACGTGTGTTTGCCCTTTCGGATCTGGAAAAATCTTCGTCACCACACATGCCCCGCAGTTGACGAAATCCAAACGCAATCTTCCATCGGGCATCCAGTTTACTTTGACAACTTCGCCGTTCGGTCCCGTGAGTTTGTCTTGCTGCAATCTTTTGCTCATATCGCCAGAGTATCCGGACTGCCCCGCCAGCGGTCAAGCGTCGCCGGTGTCGTTTCTTATGGCGTGGTTTCTTCTTTCGGTTGCGGAAGCATTCCAGCAACCACGGATTTAACAGCATCGCCACGGGCAACCATTGCAGACATTCATCAAACATCTGAAGTTATATGTTCGGGGAACAGGGGACCGTCAACCGGGACGGGTCAAGTTCGCTCCCCGTGGCGATATGGCGGGTCTTGGCGTATCGGGTGAGAGAGTTGCAAGGGCATTCCTTCACTCCTGACAATCCTGACAAATGAAGTCATCGTATAAAAAATCCGCACCCCGTTGAAATAGATCATCTTCCCTCATTCCGTCCCGAAGTGTAAAAAAGTACGTGCATCCTGACTGCATAAACATGGGGCGGAATGCGTGCAGGTATAAGAACACGGAACGAACCGGCACGAAAGTTGCCGATATAAAAAACGGACTACGGATCAGAAGGTTATAGGTTCAACTCCTATTGGGTGCGCCAGTTTGCTTCAATGACTTACGCCGACTTCACGGAACCGGGGAAAAATCCACTTTCTCACTTCTTGCTCACTTTTCTAAGTTGGTCCAAGGCGACTTCGCCGAGTGGTCAAAAAGATTTTTCGTCGCGAGGAATTACAATTGAGCGATTTCTTGTAATCGAACAGTGATCGGCGAAGAGGTTTCGCTCGCGGTTTCGTTCGTGCTTGACGGATGCGGCGGATGTGGTTGCATTGCGGCGAAATGAAGACATTATTTTTGACGGCTTTTGCCGGAATCGTCCTCGTCGTGACCGGTTGCGTTGGCACCGTCAGCGGGACCAAGTCGGGGGGACTGCCGTTCATCCAGGATCGGATGCAGGGCAAATACAATCGTCCCGTGGAACAGGTTTATGCCGCCGCCAAGGCGGTGGTTTTGGAGAAAGGCGTGCTGTCTAATGAATTTATTCCTCATGACACCACGAACACGGTCCGGGCGTTGAGCGGCAAAGTGAATCAGCGCAACGTGTGGATCCGGGTCGAGTCGGTTGATCCCGTGATCACCCTGGTGACGGTGCAGGCGCGCACCAAGGGCGGCGGCAGCGACCTTGTCCTGACTCACGATCTTGAGAAGTTAATTGCCTTAAAGCTGGTGCAGTAGTGGTCGTAAGGAAACGCTGGCTCCCTGCGTTGTCCTTGGTTATGGCGTGGAAATGCGCGTGTGAATGTTGGGGCGGTGATTGAATGTTTGTGGGGATTTCGGTGTCTCAACCCGCAACATTCGCCGCTGTTCTCCACC